>DLAR01000069.1 GCA_002494015.1 Porphyromonadaceae bacterium UBA7042
CTCGATGCACGTCGCCGGTTACAAGTATGACGAGATTGCCAAGGAGATGAACCTCCCGCTCGGCACTGTCAAGAGCCGCATCTTCTTCGCCCGCAAGAAACTTCAGTCGCGTTTCGCCGACTACCGCTGAGCCGCCCGTCGCTCCCCCGGAATGAACAAAAGAAAGAATAACAAGTTTATATCATACAGGACTACAAACCGCGGACAACGCTCCGCAACGGCATAAAGATGCAATTTTTGAGATTAAATGATTGGTTAATTGGTTACTAAAGTCGTGAGACCGAGTATTTTGTGATTTAGAAAAAAACGTCCCCCCGCTAACCGGAGGGACGTTTTTGTGTAAATCCCGGTATCGGTTTCTTAACGTTTTTAAAAAATTTGACGATGTGGGATTGTTTCATTATCTTTGTATTTGCAAAAATATATACTTTTATGATGAAACGCATCTTGCTGATATTTTTCATGGCGGTGACCCTTTCCTTAGGGGCCAAAGCCGATACATATTTTCAGTATCCGATTGTACCTGACTCGCTTTCGACACTTCAGGACCGCTGTGATTACCTCGCCCGGCATTTCTGGGATTTCTGTGACCTGAAAAAAGCATTTTCGTCACGACAGAAGATGGCTCAGGAATTTTCGGTCTATCTGTCAATTTTGCAGAATGCATCGGCCGACTCGGCTTTTGCCTCGGTAGAAAGACTGACTAAAAAACTGGAAAAGCGACCGTCTGACTTGCTGTTTCTCACCGAGCGCGCCGAGGCGCAGCTTTACAGCGACACTGCCGAAGTGTGGATTGACGAGCTATATCTCCCGTTTATCCGCGCAGCTATAGCCAACAAGAAAATAGATAAGGCGACAAAGGCGCGTTTTGTCCATCAGGAAACAATTCTTTCCAATTCTCTCCCCGGCAATACCGCTCCGTCACTTCCTTATACTGACCGCAACGGATTGCCGGGAAATCTCGACAATGATTCGGCTCAGGTTGTCGTGGTGTTTTTCAATGACCCCGATTGCAGTGACTGCAACCTTGCCCGAATACGCCTTCATGCCGACATCAGCGCGAGCGAGTTAATCGACGCGGGGACCGTCAGGGTAGTATCGATAGCGTTGACCGACCCCGACGAATCATGGCGGCTGGCTGTGGCCGACTACCCCGAGACATGGGTTGTGGCAGCCAATCCCGATGCCGACCTGACATTTGACCTGCGCAGCGGTACTCCCGAGTTTTATGTCCTTGACAAGAACCACAAGATTAGGTTCAAGCATCTCGGAATAGACCAATTACTTGATATTTTCCGGCAGTTAAAACGCCGCTAATCCCATTAAAATTCTGACCCATGGCAAGCCAAAACAACTTTCTGACCAAACTCTTTCTAAAGACTACAGGGTTTTCCTATACCAACATGGCCCGTCTTTTTATCCGATTGTTTGTCGGCGTAATGTTCATGCAATTTGGCATACGTCATTTGGTCAACTTCGAATCGCTTTCCGACAATTTTCCCGCCCTTCTCGGGATGACATCGCAGGCTGCGCTGATTACGATGATTGTAATCGAGCTGGTCTGCTCGCTGTTCATAATGGCGGGGTTTCTTACGCGTCTCTCTGTGATACCGCCGGCACTCTCGATGATTGTCGCCGAGTACTATATTCTTCACGACCTGCTTCCGGCTGATGTCAGCATCTATGGGCTCGACTCTACCGACCCCGGCTATCTGCCCATCATGTTCATAGGAATTTACCTCTTTATTCTTCTTGCCGGCCCGGGAAAGATTTCGCTTGACTATTTCATCTCGCTCTACTTCATTTCGCGCGATGGAATCAAGGAGGAAGAAGAATTGGAAGAAGTGTAAGCTGATTGCGAATAACAAGTTACAACTAACAGATTACCCGGTTTAGGATAACATATTACATAAAAAGAATGAATATTGCAGTACTCATCTCGGGCGGGGTCGACAGTGCCGTGGCAGTTCACAGGTTGCTTGAACAAGGCCACAACCTGCACCTCTTTTATATACGCATCGGACTCGACAACGACGAGGGCGATTGCTCGGCCGAGGAAGATATCGAGATGTGTTCCTACATTGCCCGGCACTACAATCTGCCGTTTGACGTTGTGTCACTCCATGAGGAATACTGGGACAATGTCATGGAATACGCGTTGCGCACAGTCAAGGCGGGACTCACCCCTAACCCTGACATCATGTGCAACAAAATGATTAAGTTCGGCTTTTTTGAACAGCGGTGGGGGCATGAATTTGACCGCACGGCGACAGGCCATTATGCCACGACCCGGGAAATTGACGGCCTCGTCTATCTCGGCACCGGGGTTGACCGGGTGAAAGACCAGACCGATTTTCTTGCCCGTATCTCTTACGACCAGCTGCGCCATCTCGTTTTTCCTATCGGCGACCTTCCCAAGGCCCGGGTGCGCGAAATCGCCCTTGAAACCCGTATGCCCAACGCTTTCCGCAAAGACTCGCAGGGAATATGTTTCCTCGGCAAAATAAACTATAACGATTTTATCCGCCGCCATCTCGGCGAAAAACCGGGTTCGATTGTTGAAATAGAAACAGGACGTAAACTCGGCGAGCATCGCGGCTACTGGTTCCACACAATCGGCCAGCGCAAAGGTCTCGGTCTGAGCGGTGGCCCGTGGTATGTGGTGAAAAAGAACATCCATGACAATGTCGTGTATGTCTCGCGCGGTTATGACACTGAAAAGCAGTATGGCAACACGCTGAATCTGACCGAGATGCACTGGATTACCCGCGACCCGTGGCCCGATAGCTGTGAAAAAGTCGACATTACGTTCAAAAACCGGCATACTCCGGAGTTTATACCCGCAACCCTGACGCGCCTGCCCGACGGCGATTATGTCATCGAGTCATCGCGCCCGGTTCAAGGAATCGCCCCGGGGCAATTCGGCGTAATATATGACCGCGATTCCCGCCTATGTTATGGCAGCGGTATAATTTATAAGTAATCGACATTCACTAACCACCCAACTTACCCTCAGACGAATGGACTCCCGCATACGGCTAAAAGTTCTCGGAATATCCTACAGCCAGATTCAGAACGGCGCCTACGCCCTGATTCTGGCACAGGCCAACGGCCCCTACCGCATCCCGGTGGTAATCGGAGCCGCCGAGGCTCAGTCAATCGCAATGAAGATGGAGGGACTGACTCCCCCGCGTCCGATGACCCATGACCTCTTTGTCAGTTTCGCCCACGCGTTCGGGGTAAAACTGAAAGAGGTGTTTATCTACAAGTTTGAAGACGGGATTTTCTCGTCGGAACTGACGTTTGCCGACGATGACCGCACCGTCACGCTTGACTCGCGCACCAGCGATGCTATCGCGATTGCCATGCGCACGGGTGCGCCGATCTATACCACCCCCGAGATTCTTGACGAGACGGGATTTGTCATGGAAGTGCGTGAAGAAGAGTCGGAAACCGAGTCCGACGATGATACCGAAACAGGCCCCGTGGAACCACGTCTTGAAAACTATGCCGTCGAGGAGCTTGAACGCACTCTCGCCCGCCACATTGAGCGTGAAGAATATGAACAGGCGGCAAAGGTAGCCGAAATCCTCAACCGCAAGCGCGGCAACTCACTCGGCGATGCCGATTCCTTAACCCAATAGAATTCTTACCCTAAAACTCTGATAATATATGAAATCCTTAAAAGTACGCCTATCGGCGATGAACTTTCTGGAATTTGCCGTCTGGGGAGCCTATCTGACATCGCTCGGCAACTATCTGATGCGTATCGGCCTCGCGAGTGAAATCGGATGGTTCTATACCGTCCAAGGAATTGTGTCTCTGTTTATGCCCGCAGTCATCGGTATCGTGGCCGACCGCTGGGTTCAGGCCCAGCGCATGTTGAGCGCGTGTCACATGGCTGCCGGACTGTTCATGTGCGCTGCCGGGGCCTATGCCATGACAGCGGATGTTGTCGAGTTTGGACCGCTGTTCACGCTTTACTCTTTATCTGTCGGATTTTTCATGCCCACTATCGGCTTGTCCAATTCGGTAGCGTTCAACGCGCTGTTTAAGGCCGGTCTTGATACTGTCAAGCATTTCCCGCCGATTCGCGTGTTTGGCACGGTCGGATTCATCTGCTCGATGCTGTTTGTCAACTTCACCCAGTTCCAGACAAGCTACATGCAGCTGTTTACATCGGGTATACTCAGCTTCCTCTTGGCTATTTACGCCCTGACAATGCCCGCCTGCCCAGTCAACAAGGCAAAAGCCGGGTCGCTTGCCGAGAGCCTCGGGTTAAAGGCATTCAAGTTGTTCAAGGTAAAGAAGATGGCCATCTTCTTTATCTTCAGCATGTTGTTGGGAGTATCGTTGCAGATTACCAACAGTTATGGCAATCCCTTCATAACCACTTTTGCCGATATTCCTGAATTTGCCGAGACTTGGGGTGCCCGCAACGCCAACGCGCTCATCTCGCTGTCGCAGATTAGCGAGACACTCTGTATCCTGCTCATACCCTTCTGCCTGAAACGATTCGGGATAAAGGGCGTCATGCTGATGTCGATGTTTGCATGGGTATTCCGTTTCGGATTCTTCGGACTCGGCGACCCGGGTAGCGGAGTGTGGCTTTTCGTCCTCTCATGCATCGTCTACGGCATTGCCTTTGACTTTTTCAATGTCTCGGGTGGCCTTTATGTCGACCGTGAGACTACCCCCGACATTCGCAGCAGCGCCCAAGGTCTTTTCATGATTATGACCAACGGTGTCGGCGCGACTGTCGGAACACTTGGTGCTCAGGCTGTTGTCAACCATTTTGTCTACTTTGAAGGCGCGACTCCGCAGGCCCAGATTCAGGGATGGGAAACCTCATGGTTTATATTTGCAGGATATGCGCTCGTTGTCGGTATTCTGTTCATGCTTATCTTCAAGGAGAAGGCCAATGACATGTCGACTGACCCGGATCTGAACAAAGAAATCAAGGAGGTCGAAGGCCCGGTTTCCCCGGCCGACGGATTTGTAAACGAATAAAAAGCAGTTTCGCAAAATATGATTCAATTCTATGCTCCTGACCTGATGACATCGCCCGTGTTGCCCGAAAGTGACTCGGGCCACGCGGTGCGTGTGCTCCGTATGCAAGCCGGAGACCGGTTGCGTGTTGTCGACGGGCGAGGGCACATATTTGACTGCCGCTTGCTTGACGCGCATCCCAAACGCGCGGTAGTTGATATTGTGGACACGGTTGAGCAGCCTCTTTCGTGGACGCAGCAAATCACGGTGGCTGTCGCCCCCACCAAGCATCTTGACCGCATGGAATGGCTGGTGGAAAAACTGACCGAAATCGGTGTGAACCGTATCATTCCCATTTTGTGCCGACACTCCGAGCGGCGCGAAATCAAAGTTGAACGGTTGGTCAAGACGGCAATCTCGGCCATGAAACAGTCGTTGAAAGCCACAATGCCGGTTATTGACGGGATGACCCCGATAGACAGGGTCCTCGGCTCGGTTCCGGCCACTACCGACAAGTTTGTGGCTTATTGTGACGATGCTGTCGGGCGGCATGACTTCTCGTGCAGCTACCGTCCCGGCCACGACACTTTGATTCTCATCGGCCCTGAGGGAGACTTCTCTCCTGCCGAAATAAAAACCGCGCTCGACACCGGCTTTGTCCCGGTCACCCTCGGGGAGGAACGCCTCCGCACCGAGACGGCCGCCCTTTATGCCGTCACAGCCTGTCACGTTCTTGACAGGCTGAAACCCTCCACATTATGAATTAACTAATGATTATGAATTTTAAAGATTATAGCAGTTACCCCAATTTCTTTCTCCTTGCCGGCCCCTGCGTCATCGAAGGGGAGAAAATGGCCATGGAAATCGCCGAGACCATCGTCAAAGTAACCGAAAGCCTTGACATACCCTACGTTTTCAAAGGGTCTTACCGCAAGGCCAACCGCTCGCGCCTCGACTCTTTTACCGGCATCGGCGACCTTGAGGCCCTTGCCATTCTCGGGAAAGTGAAATCAACATTCGGCATCCCTGTCGTGACCGACATCCACTCCCCCGAAGAAGCGCAGATGGCGGCTGACTTTGTCGACGTGCTCCAGATTCCGGCATTCCTTTGCCGCCAGACCGACTTGCTCGTGGCCGCCGCGCGCACCGGCAAGGCTGTCAACATCAAGAAAGGCCAATTTCTGTCACCCGAGGCGATGCAGTTTGCCGTGCAGAAAGTGAGAGAGGCCGGAAACGACAATGTCGCCGTTACGGAACGCGGGGTGTCATTCGGCTATCAGGACCTCATTGTCGATTATCGCGGGATTCCCGAGATGCAGAAATTCGGATGTCCCGTCATTCTCGACGCTACCCACTCGCTCCAGCAACCCAACCAGCCCAAAGGCGTCACCGGCGGACGTCCCGACCTGATCGAGACAATAGCCCGCGCCGGGGTGGCAGTCGGCGTTGACGGCCTTTTTATCGAGACTCATCCCAATCCGTCACAAGCCAAAAGCGACGGGGCCAACATGCTCCCGCTTTCCAGTCTCCCCGAACTCTTGAAACGTCTCTCGGCCATCCGCGCCACCATAAACATGTTTGAAGACTAATGAAATATACCGATATGAAATTCAGAACATTCACTTTGTGCTTATTGCTCCTTGGTTTTATTGCTCCTGTCTCGGGACAGACAGGGATGGACGACCCGCTGACTCAAGCGATGATGAAGGCTTATCAGGACCTGCTTGACGAAGACCCCCGAGATTATGAAACACTTTTCCGCCGTGCCAGCGAATATTATAAACACAATGATTATCCCCGAGCATTGACCGATATCAACGAGGCTATCCGCGTGATGCCCGAGGACGATCCCGACATTCGCTATCAGGCCCATCAGCTCCGTGCCAACATCTATATGCAGACAGGCCGCTACGACAACGCCGTCAATGACCTCAATTCCGTCTTGTCAATCAACCCCACTGACTACATCACCATCTATCAGCGCGGAACAGCCTACTATGACCTCGGCCGCTATGAAGATGCCAAGAATGATTTCAACGCGTTGCGCAAAATGAACGCACGCAGTCAGGAGGCTCTTTTCGGACTGGCACGAATTGCCGTTAAGGAAAACAATATCGGCATGGCCAATGACCTTTGCGACGAGGCGGTAACCCTTACCCCCGGTGTCAGCGACGTGTACATCCGTCGTGCCTCGGTGCGCTCAATGATGGGAAATGTCCCCGGAGCGGTCGAAGACTACATTATTGCCATCAGCACCGATCAGGCCAATACACCCCGTGCACTCAGCGAGCTCGCCCTGCTCAGCCGCACCGATTATCCCGTGGTTATCAGCGGACTGAGCAAAGCTATCAGTCAGGCACCCAAAATCGGCATGTTCTACTATATCCGAGCAATGATCGCTCAGAGTCACTGTCACTACTCGGCCGCTATCGCCGACTATGACCGCATCCTGACCGACCATCTCGACACCTATCCCGGCATCAATGCCTCGCTCTGTGAATGCTACTATGCGCTCGGACAGTATGACACCGCCCTTCTCAACGCCGACTATGCTGTCGGAGCCACTCATGACAACAAGGCTTACTATGTGCTGAAATCTGATGTCGAGCGCGCTCTCGGCAACTATGACACCGCCCTTGCCTGTGCCGAGTCTTCTCTTGAAAAGGACCCCAATTACAATCCGGCCCTTGTGGCAAAAGCCCTCGCCCAGATTTCGCTCAAAGAATATGCCGAGGCGTCAGTGGCCCTCAGCGAAGCTGCGATGAACGAGGCCGAGAATCCTTACATCTTTATGCTGCGTGCTTGGGTCCTCGGTGAATATCGCAATCAGAAAGCCAACGCCGAGTCTTGCTATGAGCGCATCCTTGACATGGACTTCAAGAGCGACGATGTCACGTCGCTGCGCGGTTTCGCCCTCCTGTATCTCGGCCGCGAGATTGAAGGCGATGACTGGATGGAAACCATTCTTGAAAGTGTCGACGATTATGACGGCATGGTCAACTATTATGGAGCGTGCTACTGGGGTGCCCGTGGCGATTTGAACCGCGCGTTTGCATGCATGGAGACATCGCTTGAAAAAGGATATGCCAACTATCACAACTGGACCCGCGCCGATGATGCCCGTGTCAATGCCGCCCCACTCCGCGACGACCCGCGTTTCAAGCAGCTGCTTGAAAAATATGCCCGCATATTCAAGTAATTGATGACCGAGTGTTATAAATATAATTCTCCTCTCGGCGACCTGACGGTCGTCGTCGAGGAGAATTTTCTTACCGGGATATGGTATCCGGGACACGAACCGGCCGGATTGCCGGCCCGTGTCAGTCAGCAGGCGAGTACGACCATGATGTCGGTCGTCAGATGGCTCGACACCTACTTCGGCGGCTCGATACCCGATTTTCTGCCGCCGCTCAATCCTGCCGGGACTCCTTTTCGCCACAAGGTGTGGAAACAATTGCTCACGATTCCTTACGGCGCCACAACAAGCTACGGTGCCATCGCGCAGGCGATAGGTTGCCGGTCGGCACGCGCAATAGGCAACGCTGTCGGGCACAACCCCGTTTCCATCATTATCCCCTGTCACCGAGTGGTAGGTACCGACGGATCCCTGACAGGATACGCCGGAAATCTCGACCGCAAATCTTATCTCTTAAATCTTGAACATAAATGAAACTGAAAACATTACTTTTGTCCTTTCTGATACTGACAGCAACAACGGCAGCCCGTGCGAAAGTGCCGGCCGAGTTCAATGTAGCCACCTATAATCTGCGCCAGCTCAACGGAGGCGACAACGAGGCCGGAAACGGATGGGAACGTCGTTACCCGGTAATTGCAACACTTGTCCAATTCCACGACTTTGACATCTTCGGCACTCAGGAAGGATATAAATCGCAACTTGAACAACTCCGTGCCGCCATGCCGGGGTATGATTACATCGGGATTGGCCGTGACGACGGAAAGGAAGGAGGAGAACACTCGGCAATCTTCTATCGCACTGACCTTTTTGAAGTAGTCGACCACGGTGATTTCTGGCTTTCCGAGACCCCCGACCGCCCCGGACTGGGATGGGATGCCGTGTGTAACCGCATCTGCACATGGGGACACTTCCGCCACATTCCTTCGGGCAAAGAATTCCTGTTCTTCAACCTTCACGCCGACCACATCGGGAAACGCGCCCGCGTCGAAAGTGCCGCGCTTGTCAAGAATAAAATGCAAGAATTTGGCAGCACACTGCCAGTGTTCCTTACCGGCGACTTCAACGTGGACCAGACCCATTCATCCTATGCGGCATTCAATGACGGCAGTGCGCTTGTCGATTCCTATACCGTCGGCAAGCTCGTCTATGCTCTTAACGGCACCTACAACGCCTATCACACCGACGATTATACTGACAGCCGTATCGACCATATATTTGTCTCGCCAAGCATCGAAGTGAAAAAATATGGCGTACTGACCGATACCTATCGCACTCTCGACTCGTCAGAGGCATCGGTCAGCGACTCACCCGACGCGCCGAGGGAAATAACGCTGAGGCAATATACGCCGCGCAACCCCTCTGACCACTACCCGGTCAAAATCGTCGTGAAACTCCCTTAAAAAATTATTTCCACACACAAAAACGTCCCTCCGGTTATCGGGGGGACGTTTTTTTCCTAAATCACAAAATACTCGGTCTCACGACTTTAGTAACCAATTAACCAATCATTTAATCTCAAAAATTGCATTTTTATGCTGTTGCGGAGCGTCGTCCGCGGTTTGCAGTCCTGTATGATATAAACTTGTTATTCTTTCTTTTGTTCATTCCGGGGGAGCGGCGGGCGGCTCAGCGGTAGTCGGCGAAACGCGACTGGAGTTTCTTGCGGGCGAAGAAGATGCGGCTCTTGACGGTGCCGAGCGGGAGGTTCATCTCCTTGGCTATCTCGTCATATTTGTAACCGGCGACGTGCATCGAG
>DLAR01000089.1 GCA_002494015.1 Porphyromonadaceae bacterium UBA7042
CATTTGTTTTTAAACAACCTCTAATTCCCGCCGAGGGGTTTGAATTCGCCCGAATTGTCGAGCTTTGCAGCCTCGGTTGCGGCCACTTGGGCGTGAACATCGCCCATAGAGATAACTTTGAGCTGTTTTTCGAAGTCGGAGCTTGACAGTGGAGTGGTCACATGGATTGTGCGCTTTGCTCCCGGAAGGATGTCAAAATAATTGTCGGAGAAGAAATTATCGATGCCATCGAGCGACATGAAGACAGCGCGGGCGAAAACGTCGGAGGCGAGGGTTACGTCATATCCGCCGTCGGCCTTGGCGATGCTGATTTTCAGGTCAGGACGGCCATAGTTCATGTTTTTCTGCTTGGTTGCATATCCGACGTTGTTGTATATGCGGTCGCCGGTTGCAAACGAGGTTACAAAGATGACATCGCGGCGGTCAAGGCCGTTGAGGAGGTTGCTCACCTTGTCGCGGAATATCTCGGTCGAGGTCAGAGGCTTGGCATTGAAGTTGAACGACTTCTCCCACACCGGTTTGCCGTCAAGAGTCATGGCTGTCAGCGTGAATTTCCCCTTGGCGGGAGTTCGGCGGTCGGTAACGATGTTTACTGTCAGGGTGTCGTTCATCACGACGGGTGACACGAGGATGTCGTCGAGGGCATATTTCGAGTAATACTGCTGAGCTTTCCAGCGGCCGTAGTAGTCGCGGGCGGCCCAAGATGCAACGGGCCAGCAGTCGTTGTGCTGCCACACGAGCGTTCCCATGCAGTGAGGCATGTCGCGGCGGTGAGCCTCAAACGCGGTCTTGATAGCATCGCCCTGAAGGACAGAGCCTACATAAAGGAACGAGGGGAAATCCTCGGGACGGCGGTATTCCTGATCCATGTAGTCGCGGATGAGGCCGTTGGCGTAGGAACCGGCGCGCTGGTGGCACATCATGGCCTCGGAGGTGATGGACCAGTCGCGTTTCTGCGGAGCGTAAATCTTGACCGATTCAAACTCGGGGAAAGACTGGAACCCGTATTCAGAGAAAAAGCGTGATTTCTCGACATTGTAGTGGCCGATAGAGTCGCGTCCGTGCCAAACGCCCCAGTAGTGGGAGTCGCCGTTTATGCCGTCGGAGGGTGTGTCCTCAAATGCAAACGGAGACGACGGGCGATAGGCGATACCGCCGCCATATTCCTTGACGACCTCGGGTAGGCAGCGGAAATACATGTCTTTGAACTGCTTGGTGGTCAGTTCCTCGACCCCTTTTTCAATATAATACTTGTGGCGGCCGCCCCATCCGTAGTATACGTCCTGACACTCGTTGTTGCCACACCACAGAGCTATCGAGCAGTGGTTGCGCAGGCGTTTTACGTTGTCGATGGCCTCTTGGCGGATATTGGCGATGAAAGCCGAGTCGGCGGGATAGGTCGAGCAAGCAAACATGAAGTCCTGCCACACGAGGATGCCGTTGCGGTCGCAGAGCTGATAGAAATAGTCGTCTTCATAGACACCGCCGCCCCATACGCGAATCATGTTCATGTTCACGTTTTTCGCGTCGAGCACATGCTTTTCATATTTCTCGCGGGTGATGCGCGGCAGGAAGTTGTCGAGAGGCACCATGTCGACCCCCTTGGCAAATACCGGCTTGCCGTTAAGCTCAAAGTAGAGGCACATGCCGTGAGCGTCGGGCTGATGGATGAGTTTGAGCGAGCGGATGCCGATTTCCTGATCCTGAGCCTCGACCTTGTTGCCCTCGACGCTCAGCGACGTGGTGAAGTTGTAGAGATAAGGCTCGCCGAGGCCGTTGCTCCACCACAGGCGCGGCTTGTTGACGGTGTAGTCGAGAGTGACGGTGTTGACACCCTTTTTCAGTTCGGCTTTTTTTGATGCGACCTCCTTGCCGTCGGCGGTGATGGTGATGAGCGCGTCGGGAGCGTCAACGTCGCTGCGGATTTCGACGACAGTTGAGAGCTTGGCGCGTTTGGCGTTTACATCGTCCTGAATATACTGCACGTCGCTGATTCGCTGTCCGGTCCATGTTTCGAGCTGTACGGGTCGCCAGATTCCTGAGGTGACGAGGCGGGGACCCCAGTCCCATCCGTAGTGATAGCCGGCCTTGCGGGCAAAGATGCTCAGGGTCTTGTTGAAGATACCGCCGTTCTGCGACTGGTCGGGGCCGGTGTTGAATGTGTAGTCAAACTGGTCATATTTGGGCAAATCCACCTTTATGGGGGAGTCAAACTGCACTTCGAGCAGGTTTTCGCCCTCTTTCAGGATACCTTTCACATTGTAGCGCCAAGTGCGGTGCATGTTGTCGGTATAGTCGATGAGCTGGTGGTTTAGATAGATTTTGGCGTAGGTGTCGAGACCGAGGAACACGATTTCCTGATTCTCGGCATTGACCTCGTCGGTGGTCGCGGTGAAAGTGGTCTCATACCACCAGTCCTCCTTGTCGACCCACTGTACCGAGCGCTCGTTGAGCCGGAAGAAGGGGTCCTCGATGAGATCGTTGGCCATAAGGTCAGTGTGGACAGTTCCCGGGACGGTTGCGGGGAACCAGTTGTCGGAACGCTGCTGTCGGAATCGCCATTCGTCGTGAAGCTGACGGGTAGCGACCTCAGCGTTGCCGGTCAGTGCGACTGCGGCGAGTGCGAGCGCGGTGAATATGGATGCTTTTTTCATTTAAGCGTACTGATTTAGAAGTTGATATTGAGTTTCTGTCCTTGTTTCATGGACACTTTCATTTTGCCGTCTACAACCTTGCCTTTGTATTCCTTGTCGTCAAGGGTGATAGAGGGGAGATTTCCGTCGGGGATGAGGAGGCTGAACGAGGTGTCGCGGCCGGCACGGAGTTCGGCATTGTTCATTTTTCCGTCCTTCCAAGCGAGGTCGGCCTCGATAGCGCCCTGAGCGCACACGCCGCGCATTTCGCCGTCGGGCCATGCCGAGGGGAGGGCGGGGAGGAGCTCGATGAATCCGTCATGGCTCTGGATGAGCATGTCGCACATACCTGCAACGCTGCCCTCGGTCGCGTCAAAGCTGAAAATGTCCTCGGGTGCTCCTGCCACGCCCTTGGGCGAGACGGTCATGAGGTTTTCGCGGGTGAAGGTTTTGAACAGGTTCTGAAGCCAACCGTGGGCGCGGTCGCCGTCTTTGAGGAACGCGTGGAAACAGAGCATGTTGGCAGTGCTCCACTCGGTGTCTTCCCATCCGCTTGAGGCTGTCTGGGCGGCGAGCGATTTCTTTGCAGCCTCCATCAGGTCAGGTGATTTGGTATAGGACATCTGTCCGAAGGGATAGAGGGAGTGGATGTGGGATGAGTGGCGGTGGGAGGGGTCGCTGCGGTGAACGTCGAGCAGCCATTCCTTGATTTGGCCGTCGTTGCCGATGGCGAGAGGGGGGAGGCGCTTGATGTCTTTTTCGAGTCGTGCGCGGAATTTTTTGTCCACGTTGAGGATTTTGGATGACTCGATGCAGGCGGTGTAAATCTGATAGACGATGGCGCGGTCGAGTGTGGGCATCATGGATGCGGGATAGTGGTTGCCGTCGGGGCCGATAAAGCCGTTTTCGGGGGATATGCCGGGACCGGTCACGAGGTAGCCGGTGTTGGGGTCTTCGACCATGTAGTCCATGTAGAACTCGGCACAACTCTTGAGCAGCGGGTAGCCGGTAGAGCGCAGGTAGTCAGTGTCGAGCGTGTAGAGATAGTGGCTCCAAAGCTCGGTGGCAAGCCAAGCGCCGGCCGAGGGGAACAAGGCCCATCCAACATACCCGCCGGGAGCGGTGAAACCCCAAGGGTTGGTGATGGTGTGGGCACACCATCCGCCGCAGCCGTAGAGTTTTGACGCGGTTTCCGAGCCGTATTTTGCAAGCAGTTCCACATATTTGAACATCGGAACGTTACACTCGGCAAGGTTGGCGCGGTTAGGTGACCAGTAATTCTGATTGACGTTCATGTCGAGGTGGTAGTCGCAGGTCCATGCCATCTGGCAGGCGAGGTTGTCGTTCCAGATACCCTGAAGGTTGGAGGCGAGAGGGGAATTGGGACGCGACGAGGCAATCTGCATGTAGCGGCCATACTGGAAGAAAAGAGCGTCGAAGTCGGGGTCGACGGCTCCATTCTTGGCGAGGCGCAGACGTACGTCGGTCGGGAGTTTCGAGCCGTCCTTGTCGCCGAGTCTGATTGACATGCGGTTGAACAGGTTGGAGTGGTCGGCCATAGTGTTGGCTTTAAGAGTGTTGAATCCAAGTGTCGCGGCGTTGGCTGTTGTCTTGCGCACGTCTGCCGCATAGTCGGGATTGTCAAAGTCAGTGCGCACATCTATATATATAGTAACCTCGTCGGCACCCGAGACTTTCACTCCCTTGTCGGTCGCGGTTATTTTTCCGCCGCATGCATCGAGTTTCAGGTTTCCGGCAAAATTCACGCCTCCGGGGCCAAACATCGGGTAATCTACCTTGCCGTCGAGATATATCCCGTCGGAAGTATGGGAGAGATTTGACTCGCGTAGAAGGTCGGTGCCGAGAGTCATTGTGATGGCACCCTTGCGGTCGGCCGATATTCTGACGGCCATTACATCGTCGGGGTAGTCACAGATGTATTCGCGCGTATAAGTGACACCGCCACGCTTGAATGAGGTGGTTGCCACGGCTGTTTCAAGGTTCAGTTCGCGGCGGTAGTCGCTGACTGTCGTTCCGGGATATTCAAAGTCGAGCACCATTTCGCCTAAAGGGAGGTGGGTGCCGAAAGAGTTGTTGCTGCCTGAGAGATATCTGGCTGTCAGCTCGTTTCCGAGGGCGAGGTTTCCGTCAAAAAAAGCTTTGCGTATTTCGGCAAGACGTTCCGGGCCGCAGCCGTCGTTCTGCAACGTGTCGCGCTGTCCGGCCCAGAGGGTGACCTCGTTGAGGGCGATGCGGTCGCGGTCGATTCCTCCGAAAATCATGGCACCGATTCGGCCGTTACCGAGCGGAGCCGCTTCCATCCACTCCTTGGCCGGGGTCTGATACCATAATTTAGGAGTTGATATTTGAGCCTGTGCTGTCATTGCCGATGCGGCGATAAGGGCAGTGACAAAAATCTTTAGATTTAGGTTCATGGTGAATTTATAAAATTTAATTAAAATTTAGATCCGATTTAATTGAGTAATATCGACAATGCAAAGGTATATTTAATGTATAAGATATATTTTAGTAAATTCATCATTATATGGAAAATTTGGAGAAAAGCGATGTGGTCTTTAAATCAGGTGTATTTGGGGCTGAAAATGGTCATCACGGGTCGAAATGATAATTTTGGGTCAGAAAATGAAACAAATGCGTAAAACGCCCGCGATTAAGCTGTTAATGAGGCAAATGTGTTGTGAAATTCTAAAATAATGCTAAAACGAGGTTGAAAAAGTGATTAAATTTGCCGCTGTAAAACGTGAGAGGAGCATCCCCGCTTTCTCCACCTTGATACCATCGAAATACAAAATTCAAAAAAATAATCTAAACCAAGTCACAATGCATGTGAAACCGACAAGAAAACTTGCAAAGGTAATTGTGATGCTGATGCTTGCGCAGGGCGTGACCTCATTGAGTTCATGTTCTGACGACTATATTTATGACGACAAGCAACCCGACAACTTGGGCGAAAGCATCTATGGCTATCTGAAATCACAGAACAATTTCACTTATGCTACCCGCCTTATCGACGACCTCGGCTATACCGAAGTGTTGTCCAAGACCGGCAGTAAGACACTGTTCCCGGCAACCGACGAAGCCTACGAGCGCTTTTTCAATGACAACGTCTTCGGTGCCCGCAGCTATGACGAGCTGACTCCGGCACAGAAACGCCTGATCATGAACTCCAGCATGATCAACATGGCCTATCTGACCGACATGCTTCCCAATGTCGCAAATTCATCGGGAGAAATGAGCTCGGGCGCCGGTCTCGCTTTGCGGCGTTACACATCGGGTTCCTATCTTGACTCGATAACGGCGGTCGGCAGCACCGATGTCATCGACACTCGTTTCTGGTCGCGTTTCAAGGGCAAAAAGCTGTTCCTCGCCCAGAATCCCGCGATGATGATTCATTTCACTCCCCAGTACATGGCGACGAGCGAGATGAGCGCGAGCGATTTCAACACGATTTTCGGGATGACACCGTCGAGCGGTGACATTTATATCGACAATGTGAAGATGGCTGAGGGTGACATCATCTGCAAAAACGGCTACATCCATGTGATGGACGAGGTGATACTTCCCTCGTCGACAATGGCTCAGGTTATTGACACCCAGAGTGATACCAAGATATTTAAGAACATACTCGACAAGTTCTGCGCACCCTACTATGATGCGGGAATCGACAAGGCGGTGAAAGACTACTATAACGGCTCGACCCCCTTGCGTCCTGTCATCGAGGGAATGGGAGAGAATGACTCGGTATTCATCAAGCGTTATTTTACCGAGGGTGTCTCGGCCGGGCCCAACGGCGAGAACCTTTCCCGTTACGGTCTCTTGTACTACGACCCCAACGACCCCAACTATTCGAGCAGCAGCGCCGAGCAGGACATGGGCGTTATGTTTGTTCCGTCCGATGTCGCCATGGAGGAATATTTCTATGGCAGCGAGGGTGGTTATCTTCGAGACTCTTACGGCTCGTGGGACAACGTGCCGACCGACATTCTGGCGATGTTTGTCAAAAATCATCAGAAAAAATCGTTTAAATCATCTCTGCCTCACTTGTGGAGCAACATCACTGACGAGACGAGCTATCCCCTTAACATAACTGAAAGCAATATCGTGCGCGTCATCCCCGCCAACAACGGTATCGTGTATGTTATTAACAAGGTATTGCCCCCGATTGATTACAAAGGTGTGTATGCGGCCACCCTGACCGCCGACAACACTCAGGTCATGAAGTGGGCCATCACTGATGACTGGTCAGACCTCGGCGATTCTCAGGCGATGCGTTTCTATATGTATCTGCGCTCGATGGAGAATATGTACAATCTGCTTGTTCCGACTGACGAGGCATTCCATTCCTACCGCGACCCCATTTCGTGGGCGCTTGGCGGCAGCAGCCGTGAAATCTGGGACTTCTATTATTCAGGCATTGACGGCCGTGTCCTTGCCGATGCCTATCCCGCCGACGAGAACGGCGCTGTGACCGGTCCCCGCAAGCGCACAATCCGCGACATATCCATCATCCGCAACCGCATGCGCGACATTCTCGACATGCTCATTGTCGTGGGTGACAACGATGACAATGTCCTTTCGGGATATGTCAACGACGGTTCGGCAAGCTACTTCCTGACCAAGGGCGGCTCAACCATCGGAGTCAACGGCAGCGGCAACAATGTTTCCTTCTTCGGCGGCGGAGACCGCGACCTGTCACTTCCCGCCTCGGGGGTTGAAAGCATCGGCGGCCGCCCCTGTATCTATGACTCGCAGAACGGGCGCACATTCTTCATCGACCGCCTCCTCCACGACCCGGCTAAAAGTGTATATGACGCGCTCGGCGCGCATCCCGAGTTCCAAGAGTTCTTTGACTTGTGCCGCGGCGACGGAATGGTCTCATCAATGTTTGAGAAAGATCCTGACTTTGAGGATATTTTCTCTACCAAGCTGACCGAGACTTCTTCGGGTGTCGGTGTCGTTGTCAATTCGTTCAACAACTTCCGTTACACCGTCCTCGTCCCCACCAACGAGGCCGTGCGCAAAGCCATTGCCGAAGATCCCAAGCTCTTTACATGGGACGAAATCGCCCTTGATGACAACATTGATACCAAGAAAGCCAAAGCTCTCTACCTGCTCAAGTTCCTGCGTTATCATTTTGTCGACAATTCGGCCTATATCTCGGGCAAGACTTACGGCCCGCTCAATTATGAGACAGGTGCCCGAAATTCTTATGACAAGTTCCACAAGGTAGCCCTGCAGAGTGACGGCTCGATGCTGACCGTCACCGACGAGCAGGGACACCGCGCCAATGTCGTGACCACCGGTGGCCTCTACAATATCATGGCCCGCGACCTGATTGTCAACAACAAGGATGCCTCGGCCGCAACTCAGATAACCTCGTCGTCACGCGCAGTCATCCATCAGATTGACCGAGTGCTGAATTATAAAGATTAACCATTCATTAGCCAATACATTCACTACCAAAATGGGAAAAATAAAATATATACTGTTACTGGCACTGATGTCGCTGCTGCCGGCTACGGCCGTGGCCCAGACGGTCGTGCGCGGTACTGTCTACGATGAGTTTGGCGACCCGATTATCGGTGCCCTTGTCCACGAGGTAGACAAAAACAACCGTGTCTACAGCAACGCGGCCACCGATATAAACGGTGAGTTCACGCTTCAGGTCAAAAATATGAAGAACAAACTGCGCATCACCTATATCGGTTATGACCCGCAGGTTGTCGAGCCGCAGCCCAAGATGGAGATAACCATGAAGGATGCCAACGTGATGAACGAGGTTGTCGTTACCGCTCAGAAAATGTCGAGCGACAACTCCATGCCGATTCCCCAGCGCGAGATTTCGGGCGCGACCCAGACTCTTAACACCAAGGTGTTTGAAGGTCTGTCGGTCGCCTCGGTCGATGACGCGCTTCAGGGCCGAATGGCGGGTCTCGACATCGTGAGCGCGTCGGGCGACCTCGGTGCCGGTTCTTCAATGCGCATCCGTGGCAGCGGCTCAATCAACGCCAATGCCGAGCCTCTTATCGTGCTTAACGACATCCCCTACGAGAGCCATGTCGACGATTCGTTTGACTTTGCCAATGCCACCAGCGAGCAGTTTGCCAACCTTCTCAGCATCAACCCCGAGGACATCGAGGAAATCACCGTGCTGAAAGACGGCGCGTCGGCCGCCATCTACGGCGCACGCGGTGCCAACGGTGTCATCATGATCAAGACCAAGCGAGGCGTGCAGGGCCCTCCCCGTGTGCAATACCTGTACAAGTTCTCAACCCACAAGCAGCCCCGCGGGCGCAAGATGCTCTCGGGAGATGACTATACAATGCTCATGAAACAGGCTTATTTCAACCCCTATCAGGATGAAAACGCCTGCAACGTTCCCGAATACAACTATGACCCCACATTCTCGGAATATCACAACTTCAACGCCAACACCGACTGGGTCAAGGAGGTGACACAGTATGGTTACACCCACGACAACACTGTAAATATCACCGGTGGTGGAGAAAAGGCCCGCTACCGCGTGTCGGTGGGTTATCTCAATCAGAGCGGTACCATCATCGAGCAGCACTATGACCGCATCTCCTCGCTGATGAACCTCGACTATCAGGTGAGCGACCGTCTGAAATTCTCTACCGAGTTCTCGCTGACCCACTCCAAGAACAAGAAGACATTCCAAGACGGTGATGACGGCAACTATAACTCAAGTATCCTCGACATCGCCTACCGCAAGATGCCTAACGTGGCCGTGTACCGTCACGACGACATGGGCAACCCCACAAGCGATTTCTACATCATCCCCCGCACTTCGACCCTCGATGACTCGCAGAAAAACCTCGTCAACCCCGTGGCTCTTGCCAAACTCGCAAAATATGACGAGACCGGCATGCGTATCATCCCGACACTCCGTCTGCAGTATGACATTCTCGATCCCCGCAAGCATCGCCTCCGCTATCAGGGTTACATCCAGTTTGATATCGAGAACAAGAAAGAAGACAAGTTCCTCCCCCGCGAGGTCACCTCGTTAAACTGGGACAACGATGCCGTCAACCGAGCCTATCGCCGCGATGCCGAGTCCCACAACATGCAGACCAAGCACGAGCTGCTTTTTGTCCCCGACCTTGGCAAAAATCACTCCTTTATGCTCCTTGCCGCATGGGAAATGACCTCGGGTAACTCTCAGGTTCAGGAATTTTACAAGTCCAATCTTCCCAACGGTATCGAAAACTCCACTCAGGCAGGCATCGAGCGTCGCATCAGCAGCAACAAGGGCGAGTGGCACTCTATGGCCTATATGGGCCGTCTCCACTATGCCTTCAAGGAGCGTTATATCCTTGACCTGACAGTGCGTCGCGACGGCAGCACCCGTTTCGGGGCGGCCAACCGCTGGGGTACGTTCCCCGCTGTCTCGGCCAAGTGGATTCTCAGCGACGAGGCTTGGTTCAAGGACTGGGAATGGTTCAACATGTTCGGTATCCGTGTGGGGTATGGCAAGACAGGCCGTGTGCCCGACTACGAATATCTCCATTATGCCCGTTACAACTCAAGCTACGGCACCGAAGGCGGCCACAACAGCTACATAGACATCTCCACGCTGCACCCCGCCACTATCCGCCTGAGCAACCTCAAGTGGGAGACCGCGACATCCTATAACCTCGGTTTCGATGTCAACCTCTTTGACTACAAGTACAACTTTGACTTCAACGTGTTCCATGAAACCGACGACGACCTCCTTTTCAAAGATCAGACAATTCCCTCGTCGACAGGTTTCGGCTCAATCAGCTACATCAACGGCGGTACGCTCGTCAAGAACGGCTGGGAGCTTAACTTCTACACCCAGAATCTCGTAAAGGCGGGCAACGTGACATTTGACATCAACTTCAACCTCGCCAACTACACCAGCAAGATTACCGAGATGCTCCCCGAAATTCTCGAATCTTATCAGGGCGAATTTGTCAAGACCCCCAACGAGAGCCGCTATGTCAACCGCATCCAGCTCAACAATGCCTACGGTTCGATCTACGGTCTGCGTTACAAAGGCGTCTACCAGTGGAGCGACTATGTCGAAGGCCGCGAGGGCACATGCCCCGTTGTCCGTGATGCCGCAGGCAATGTCGTTACCGACGCGGTCGGCAACCCGCTCCCCATGTACTACGACTATGGCGGCATCAATTACCGGTTCCGTGGCGGTGACGCAATCTATGAGGATGTAAACCATGACGGTACAATCGATGAACTCGACGTGGTTTATCTCGGCAACTGCAACCCCAAGATTTACGGCGGTTTCGGCTTTACAGTGCGCTGGAAAGACTTGTCGGTTAACGCATTCTTCAACTTCCGTGCCGGAAACAAGATTGCCAACTATGCCCGTATGCGCGCCGAAAACATGTATACCAACGACAACCAGTCAATCGCGACCAACTGGCGCTGGCGCAAGGAAGGCGACGTGACCGAGATGCCCCGCGCACTCTATAAATATGGTTACAACTGGATGCCGAGCGACCGTTTTATAGAAGACGGTTCGTTTCTGCGATTCAAATATCTGACCTTCAACTACGCGTTCCCCAAGGACCTTATTTCCAAGGCCCATTTCAACCAGTTGAATCTCTATCTGACGCTCAACAACCTCTATACATGGACCAAGTACACCGGTGTAGACCCTGAAATCTCGCCCAATGCCATGACCGGAGTTGTCGAGGACTGGAGCACGACACCCCGCTCCCAGTATTTTACATTTGGTGTAACCGTAGGTTTCTAACCACTCAAACAGAAAGTTAAAAATGAACAAGATATTTAAACTGATTTCAATTGCCGCGGTAGCCTTGTCGGCTGCATCGTGCAACGATTTCTTTGAGCTGGAGCCGAAGAACGAGCTCGTGCTTGACGAATTCTGGCAGTCAGAAAGCGACGTTCTCAGTGTGACCGGCAGCTGTTACCGCATGATGCAGGAGGGCGGTTTCATGGAGCGTCTATTCATGTGGGGCGAGTTCCGTGGCGACAACGTGATTCTCGGAAACGGTGACGGCGGCGACATCTCCAATATCGCCAACCTCAACCTTCTCCCTTCCAACAACTATGCCTACTGGGGCGACTTCTACAAGGTCATCAATCTCTGTAACACTGTCGAGCATTTCGCCCCGATAGCGCGTCAGAAAGACCCCAACTTCACCCAGAACAATCTCAACGGCTATATCGCCGAGGTGAAAGGCATACGCGCGTTCTGTTATTTCACCCTTGTCCGCGCGTTCCGTGACGTGCCTCTCGTTCTTGACCCGGTAATTGACGACACCCAGTCGTTTCAGATTCCCCAGTCTTCACCCGAGGAGATCCTTGACTTCCTGATCAGCGACCTCAAGAGTGTCGAAAACACCGCTTTCACCTCGTGGACCAACAAGGCATACACCAAGGGCCGCGTGACTCAGAATGCCATCCGCGCCCTCATCGCCGACATGTCGCTATGGCTCGGCCGTTACGAAGACTGCGTGACCTACTGTGACAAAATCATGAACGATGTCAACAATGTCATTACCCTTGAAATGTCACCCGCCTACAATATGCTGATTTTTGTCGACGGCAATTCTGTCGAGAGTATTTTCGAGCTTCAGTTCAACCGGTCGAGCAGCACCGTGGCCAATTCGTCGCTCATCCGTTTCTACGGCACCGACGGCAGCTCGTCGTCGGTGATGAACGCTTTCGATTTCTCATCGACCGAGCTGTTTGCCGAGACCGACCTCCGCGGGCATGACGCGTTCTATCCTTCAACAAGCGGCGTGTGTCCCATCAAAAAATATGTCTCCTACCGCCCCAATCCGGGACTCGAATTCATCCAGCAGGGCGACTACAGCGATCTCGGTTACAGTGCCGGTAACTGCAACTGGATTATCTACCGCCTCCCCGACGTGTTCCTGATGAAGGCCGAGGCACTCGTGGAACTTAACCGAAACCTCCCCGAGGCTTACAATCTGGTCAGCCGCACATTTGACCGCGCCAACCCCGACTTGGAACCCGGTATGGCCAACCCCAACGCCTCCTCCTCTCAGGATGCCATGCGCACACTCGTCTTTGAGGAACGCCAGCGCGAATTCATGTTTGAAGGAAAGCGTTATTTCGACATTATCCGCATGATTAACCGCGACCGCAGCCGTTTCAGCACGATTGTCAGCCAGTATCTCGTCCCCAAGTATGCCGATCTCGATCAGGCGACTGTAAAGAGCAAGCTGAGTGAATATGATGCTCTGTTCATGCCGGTTAAAGACTCGGAACTGAAGGCCAACCTCCAGCTTGTGCAGAATCCCTTCTACAAGACTTCCAACGATATCGGTATCGGAGGAAAGTAACAGCTAACACCTTGATAGTGCAACATGAAAACAAAATGAAGATATGAAAATCAGAAATTTATATCATAAAATCGCAGTCATGGCCGCAGTCGGTGCCGCGGTGTCGCTGACACCGTCATGCAGCGACGATGTCGCCGACGATGCCTATTACACCTTTACCGGGCAGACTGTCGCGTCCTACTGTGGTGACAACCCCGACTTGTATTCGACGTTCTATAACCTCATTGAGGAAACCGGCAACTACTCGCTGTTGTCAACCTACGGGCATTATACCTGTTTTGCCCCCGACAATGCCGCCTTTAACGAGTATTTCAGTTCAATCGGCAAGACCTATGACCAATTGACCGATGACGAAAAACGCGAGATTGTCTACAATCACGTCATCAAGAGCGGTGCCATCGACTTTACCTCGGACCGCTTTGAGGAAGGCGCGCTCAGCGAGGCCACGATGAGTGACAATTATATCGTCATCTCCTATAAGACCGACGATGCCGGAGGCGGCCTTACAATCTATGTCAACAAGGACGTGCCTATCATCGAGCGTGACATCGAGGTTCACAACGGAGTGGTTCACCATGTCGGCGCGGTCATCCGTCCCACCAAGGAATTTATCGGCGACATCATTCTCAATGAAGAAGTCGTGGGTGACCGTTCCTATAAGATTTTTGCCAAGGCTCTTGAGATGACCCATCTTGCCGACAGCCTGAAAAAGACCTATGACGAAAATTACAAATGTCCCGTAGAGGATCCCGCCGGGCTGACCACCTTGGGAGCATGGACGGTCAAGGTCCCGACAGTCAAACGTTATGGGTTCACCCTTTTTGCCGAACCTGATGATGTTATGGCCGCTGCCGGTATCAATTCGATTGACGACCTCGTGGCCTATGCCGGCAGGTACTACACCAACGGCAATCCCGACTATACCTCGCGCGACAATGCGCTCAACAAGTTTGTGGCCTACCACATCCTTGACCGTCAGATGTCGACCAACTCGCTTCTTTACAGCGGCAGGGCCACAGCTCCCAACAGTGCCCGTGACCGTGTCGAGTTCTACGAGACAATGTACGAGTTCCACATTATCAAAGTCAATGTGGGTATCGCAATCAACCGCAGCGAGAAAAACCGCAACGACTACATCGGTCTTGACGAGGGCCGAAGCAATCTCAGCGCGATTAACGGCTACATCCATTCGCTGACTTCGATGCTCGTCTACGATACAGACCGCATGGAGAACGACGTGCTCAACTGCCGCATCCGTTTCGACATGTTCAACGTACCCCCGGAATTGACCAACAACAACATCCGCTGGCAGTTGCTTACAATTCCGTCACCCGCTGTGGGGTACACCATTCCTCATGACTTCTGCTCAAAGCATCTCTCTTTCAGCAAGGAAACTGAAATCATGATGTGGGGTAGCGACTACTGGGATGTACATCAGGCCGACGAGTTGAAACTCAACGGATGGTATGACTTCACTCTGCGCATGATTCCCGTTCCGCCGGGTTCCTACGAGGTGCGTGTCGGTTACCGTCCCGAGTCGTGGCGCGGTATCGCCCAGTTCTTCATCGACGGCGAGATGCAGGGTATTCCCCGCGACCTGCGCATCACTGCCAGTGACCCGCAGGTGGGGTTTGTTCCCGATACCGGCGGCCCGCAGGATGCTGAAAACGATAAGGCTATGCGCAACCACGGTTTCATGAAGGCACCGGCTTCGATGTGGTCCAATCATGACAACTGCTCGCTCCGCGACATCAAGGGCAGTCCTCCGTTGCGCATCATTATCGGAACGGTTAACTTCCAAGAATATGGCGCTCACTATCTTCGAGCCAAGAACGTGTATGCCTCCGACCGTGAATATAACGGTGACTATATCGAACTGATTCCCACCAGTCTGATTGATACTGAAGATATTTATTAAAAATGAAATTCAGTTATAAACATACTCTGATTTTTCTTGCGGCAGTGATGTCGGCAGGATGCTCCGGTGATGTGGCCGACGAGGCTTGCTGCACATTCACCGGCGATACTGTCGCATCCTGCTGCGAGGCCAATCCGGAAACCTTCTCGATATTCACCGACCTCATCAGCGATACCGGGAATGACGCGCTGTCGTCAACCTATGGACAATACTCCTGCTTTATCCCCGATAATGCTGCTTTCGAGACTTATTTCGCCGCTATCGGAAAATCTTATTCCGGGCTGAACGATGATGAAAAGAAGGAAATTGTCTATAACCACGTCATCAAGAGCGAAGCCGCCGATTTTACATCTGACCGTTTTTAGGAAGGTGCCTTGTGTGAACCGGCGATGAGCAACAACTACATCGTCATTTCCTACAAGACCGATGCACCGACCTCATTGATACCGAGGACATATAATAATGATAATAACCCATAACGCTATATGAAAACCTTAAATATTATTCCGGCATTTCTGGTTGCTGCCTTGTCGCTGACCTCGTGTTCCGACGACTGGGACAACCACTATGACCGCAGTGAGACAGCGGCTACAGAGTCGGTTCTCGACATGGTCAAGGGCAACCCCGATCTGTCAACTTTTGCCCGCATGATTGAGATTGCCGGCTACAGCGACCTGCTCGGGTCGAGCCAGACCTTCACAGTGTTTGCCCCCACCAACGAGGCCCTTGCCGGTGTCAGTCTCGAAAATACCGACGAGGTCAAACGAATCGTGGCCAACCACATCTCCCGTTTCAACAACTCGACTGCTTCTGATGCCGCTCAGGGCGTGAAGATGTACAACGGCAAGCGTTTCTTCTTTGACGGAAATAGTTTCGGAGGCGCGACCTTGGACGATACTGACAACATCGCGACCAACGGTATCCTTCACATTGTCTCGACTCAGATTCCCTATGTCTATAATCTGCGCGAGTATTTCGACACCCACGACAACACCTCGGCCATAGCCGAGTTTATCGCTCGTTTCGACGAGAAACAGCTTGACCTTGAGTCCAGCGTCGCTATCGGTGTCGATGAAAAGGGCCAGACGGTCTATGACTCCGTGCTGATTGACTACAACCCCGTCTTTGACCGCTATCACGGCATCGGCGATATTGCCAACGAGGACTCGGTTTTCACTATGATAATCCCCGACAACGTGGCATGGCAGAAAGCCTATGACCGCATCTCGCCCTATTTCAATGTCTATAACGACGATCAGGCTGTGGCCGATTCCATCCGTGACGTGCAGACATCCCTCGCCATCATCAGCGACCTTGTCTATCGTCAAGAGGTGGAAGATCCCGCCGCTTTCCCGAAATTGATGTCGACAACCGGCAGCGAGATATTTGACGTGCCCGCTCTATTTGCAGGGACTACACGCATCAAGGCAAGCAACGGCTGGATTTATGCCGCACCGCGTGTGAATTATGACAACACCGAGACTTGGAACAAGGAAATCGAAGTCGAGGGCGAGACTCAGACCGGCCGCACTCCCGGTGCAGGTACGACAATCAACGTGCGCAGCGTGGATTCTGACAATCCTTTTGCCGACGTTATCAGCGAGATGCGCTATATCGAGGTTTCCTCGACATCTCCCTCCCGTCAGCCCGGTGTGACTATCTCGATTCCCGACGTGCTCTCGGGACAGTATGACATCTATGCGTCATTTGTTCCCGCCAATGTTCTTGACGCTACGGCTGTCAACGACAGCACAAGGGTTTCGTTCACAATCTCTTATATGGGAGCCAACGGCCGTAGCACGACTTCACGGTTCACCAATTCGGATTTCATCACCCGGCCCACTGAAATGACGCTCATAAAGGTTGCCGAGGGATTTTCTTTCCCGGTCTCCAACTACTATGACCCCCTGTGGTGGATGGATGAGACGCATAGCTCTCTTGACCAGACTGTCACTACCTCGGTCTATGTGACGACCAATGTCTCCAATACCGAGTTCAACCGCGGTGTAATGACACGCCGCTTCCGCCTCGACCGAATAATTTTTGTCCCCGTTAAGGATTTAGCCGATTAAACATCATGAAAATGCTCAATAATTATAAGAAGACCGTCATGGGCGCAACACTGGTTGCGGCTATGATAGCCGTGCCGGTATCAGCTGTGGCAGCTCCCGCCGGGGCCGATAACGAGACTGAAGTCTCTGCCGCATCGGTTGAAATTCCGGGCCGTGTCATTGATGCCGCGACCGGAAAGCCTCTCGCCGGTGCCCGTGTCTCCGTGGTCAACAGCACTGCCACGGTCTCGACCGGTGATGACGGTGCTTTCGCCCTCAAGTCACCCTCGTCGCGTGTCTCCCTCAAAGTGGAGTTTCCCGGCTACAATACAGTGATTGTTCCCGCGTCGGGACGCAGCGAGGTTGCTGTCAAAATGTCGCAGTCGACCGGCTCGACGGTTTATGATACTGACGTGCTTGCATCCGGAGCAACGACACTTGTGTCTGATTTCCCCATCGGCGAGGTTGCAGCCGACCGCAGTGTCTCTGACCTTCAGGGTGACCTTTTCGCCATCTCGCGCTCGGGTATGCCCGGGGCCGGCCACACCGTCTATGTGTCGGGTCTCCACTCGATCAGTACCTCGTCGCAGCCCCTTTATGTGGTCGACGGTGTTGTCTGGACCACATCGGAAGACGCAATCTCGACAGTTGACGGCCATTTCAACAACCCCCTCGCCCTCATCTCGCCCGACGACATCGAGAGTATCAGCGTCATGAAGAACGGAACCGCGCTCTATGGTGCCAAAGGCGGCAACGGCGTTGTCATCATCGAGACCAAACGCGCCCTCAGCGAGGCTACCGAAATCGAGGCATTCGCCCGCATGGGCTGGCGAGGCAGCATCAAGTCTATTCCCGTGATGGATGCGTCGCAATATCGCACTTACGCCTCTGACATCGTGAAAGGAAAGTACACCAATACCACCCACATAGAGCGTCTCAGCTTCCTGAACGACGACCCGTCATCATCACAGTATGCCATGACCCACAACAACACTGACTGGCTCGACCTGACAACCCGCACGGGACTGTTGATGAACTACGGCGTGAACGTGCGTGGCGGTGACGACCGTGCCCTCTATGCCTTCATGCTCGGTTATACCAAGAATGACGGCTCGGTCAAGGAGACATCGATGGACCGCATCAACGTGAGGTTCAACTCTGACATCAAGCTGTGGCAGGGTGCGACTCTGCGTTTTGACATCGCTTACGCCCAAGTCAACTACAAGTTGCGCGACGACGGTGTCAACGCCCTCACCTCTCCCTATTACCTCTCGATGATCAAGTCGCCGCTTTATCACCCCAACGTCCTGACTACCGACGGTGCCGTCACTGTCAAGTATGCCGATGTTGACGAGCTGGGTATCAGCAACCCCATGACCATTCTCGACATGGGAGTAGGGGAGAGCCGCAACTACCGTTTCAACCTCAATGCCGCCCCCCGGTACCGGATTAATTCACAGCTCGCGGTCGAAGGGCATGTCGATTACTCTTTTGACAAAATCAAGGAAAACTCCTTCTACCCCGACTATGGCGTGGGTGAGACTGAGTTTGTCAACAATACCGGCGAAATCTATTTTACCGCAAGGAACGCCGTGCAGAACCTGATGGTGCGGCACACTACATTCCATGCCGGACTGCATGTCGACTACAACCCGCTGCATGACACGGTCAACGACCTCGCGCTCCGAGCCGGTTACCGTTATCAGAACGATACCTACATCTCGTCACTCGGAAAAGGTTTCAACACTTCGAGCGACTACATCAACGACCTCGCCAACACCACGACGCGCGAGACTATGGGCTTTGACACCAAGTGGCGCAACATGGCGTGGTTCTTTACCGGGGAATACTCCCTTTACAAGCGTTATATTCTCGGCGTGGATGTGACTATGGAGTCAAGCTCGCGGTTTGGCAAGGATGCCCCCGACGCAATCCATCTCGGCGGAATCTCTTGGGGCCTGTTCCCCTCGGTAAACGCCGCGTGGCTCATCTCGTCTGAATCATGGATGGCCGGCGCCCGTTTCGTCAACCTGATGAAGCTCCGCGCTGGGTTTGACATGGCGGGAAACGACAATCTTCCCTATTTTGCCAACCGCACCTACTTTGCGTCAAGCCATTTCCTCGGCAATGCCTATGCCCCGGTCCTCTCGGGCATCGGCAACAACCGCCTGAAATGGGAGACTACCTCCACTGTCCGTGCCGGTCTTGACATGAGCATGTTCAATGACCGCTGGCAGTTCAGCGTCGACCTATATAAGGCCAAGACCCGTGACCTCCTCGTCAGCAAGACACTTGTCGAGGAAGCGGGCCTCGGGACTTATTGGAGCAACGGCGGCGAACTTGAAAACTCAGGCGTGAATTTCTCGACCACCGTGCGCGCTCTCAACACCCGCGACTGGAAACTCGACCTTGGCGCGTCAATCGGCCATTACAAGAACAAGGTCACCAAGCTCGACGACGGTGATTTCACCACTGACATCTGCGGGGGCTCCGTTCTGACCTCGGTCGGCAACCCTGTCGGAGTGTTCTACGGCTACAAGACCGACGGAGTCTTCTCCACAGCAGCCGATGCAGCAGCCGCCGATCTGAAAATCCGTAACGCCAACGGCTCCTATACCGCGTTTGCCGCAGGCGACATGAAATTTGTCGACGCTACCACCGACGGTGTCATCAACGACGATGACCGCCGGATTATCGGCAATCCCAATCCTGATTTCTATGGTAATTTCAACTTCCGTCTCACTTGGAAGAACTTCACCCTCGGTTCAATCTTTACCTATTCGGTCGGCAACGATGTCTACAATGCCCTCCGTGCCAATCTTGAAAGCGGAAGCGACATCTTCAACCAGACAACCGCGATGGCCAACCGCTGGGTTGCCGAAGGTCAGGTGACCGACATCCCGCGCTCCACATTCGGCGACCCGATGGGCAACTCCCGTTTCAGCGACCGCTGGATTGAAGACGGTAGCTACCTCAAGTGGAAATCTCTCTCTTTCGAATACCGCATCCCCATCCACAACCCCTATATTCAGGGTGTGACACTGTCGTTTGCTGTCCACAACCTCTGCACATGGACCAAGTATCTCGGTCCCGACCCCGAATTTTCTTTCGGAAACTCGCCCCTCTACATGGGTGTCGATGCCGGTCTGATTCCGGCGACGCGCGACTTCAACTTCGGTGTTAAAATCAATCTGTAAACTATCATGAAACATAATAGCATAAAACTGTTAATCGCGGCACTTTCCGCCATCGTCGGTTTTTCGTCATGTGAAGACATGATGGACACCGATACCTCGACCTACCGCTATGAGAACGGCGTGAAACTCGAAACCGCCGCCGACTCGCTTTACTCGGTGATGGGCATTCTAAACCAGTTGCAGGCAGTCGGCGAGCGTTATGTCCTCCTCGGCGAGCTTCGCGGCGATCTTGTGAGCGTCACTCCTGACGCAGATTTCTCACTGCGCGAGATTTCTGAATTCAACATCTCTCCCGACAACGAATATCTTTCCATGCGCGACTATTACAGCATCATCAACAACTGTAATTACGCTCTGTCACGCATCGACACCGATGTCACCATCCACGGCACCAAGGCTCTGCTCCCCGAGTATGTGGCTATCCGCGCAATGCGCGCGTGGACCTATCTCCAGATGGGACTTAACTTCGGGACCGTCAAGTATATATCCGAGCCGATTCTATCGCTTGAAGACAGCCTGAAGGATTTCCCCTCGGTCGACCTTGACGCCCTCGTGCCCATGCTGATTTCCGATATGGAACAGTATGCCACTGTCGACATGCCCTCCTATGGCACTATCGACGGTTTTAGCTCCACCCGGTTCTTTGTACAGCCGCGCCTCCTTCTCGGCGACCTGTACCTGTATAATAATGACTACGAACAGGCCGCCGCGATGTACTACAGCTATATCGAGCGCTATAATGTCGCCATTACATCGGGTTACGGTAACTGCTGGAGCTCGTCCAATCAGGACAATGCCCAGCTCGGCAACAATGGCGCATATATTTCAGAAGCCATGCAGATGATACCTTACTCGTCAGATGCCAAGGAATATCACCCCAACCTTGTCAACCTGACCTATAACACTGTTCCCTCGATTGTGCCTGCTGAATGGTGGGTAGAGGAAATGAACGACATTTCCCACTTCCATGTCGACAACATGGGCAACAATATCATCAGCGGCTATCTTCAGGGCGATTTGCGAGGTCAGGTGCGTTATCGTAGCGGAACCCGTGAAAGCGCGGCTTCATTCGGTAACATCCGGACCGGAGTCAATTCGTCGGACTGCCTGATAACAAAGTTTGAGCTGAATGCGACCCAGAATACCGCAATCACATCTCCCGATAATGAATTGTTGCAGGGAATGGGCCTGTTGGCACGCAGCGTGGTAACTTGTCGCACGTCTCACGTCTATCTGCGCTACGCCGAGGCTGTAAACCGCGCCGGAAAGCCCACCCTCGCTTTTGCCGTTCTCAAAAACGGACTGACCCGCGAGAATATGACCGTCGGGCAGCCTGTGGAGGGTGAGGAGGTCACCGAGAAGCCGGTTATCAACCCCGAGGAGCTTGCCGACAACCGGCCTTGGACCAATTTTGCCGCGCTCGACCTTGACAACTGCGGGACCGCCATGCGCGGACGCGGTCTCGGAATCCGTCTTGACGGCAGCGATTATCTGATTCCCGAACTTGCCACCCGCAACGACTCTATCGACTTCGTTGAAACGGAAATTCTGCGCGAGATGGCCGCCGAGACAGCTTTTGAAGGAAACCGATTCTTTGACCTTCTCCGCGTGTCTCGCCACCGCGCCGACCACCCGGCGTTGATGATTGACCGGATTTCGGCACGCTTTGATGACCCAGCCGCAATCAAGGCTCGTCTTAGCGACCGCAACAACTGGTGGGTTAAATAACAGAAAGCGATAAAAGTAAAAGGTGAAGGGTGAAAGGTGAAGGAGCGTTATCTTCACCTTTCACCCTTCTCTTTTCATCTTTTTTCACCTTTCACTTTTTTTGCCATGATAATGTTTTTGTGTACCTTTGTCACCTCATCAGGACGAAATTCAAGTTATGCAAGTAAAAAAGATATTTTCATGGTGTCGGCGTTACATCTCCCTGACGCTGCTCGCGGCACTGGCCGTCACGGCTTTTGTGCTGTTTTTCAATGAAAATTCGGTCATGCGCACCTATGAGCACGAAAAAGAAATCGAGAGTCTCAAGGCCCGCATCAAGGACTCGCGTGATACCCTCGAATATTACAGGTCGCTTAACTCGTCGCTTGATACCGACAAGGAGACGATGGAGCGGATCGTGCGCGAGCAGTACCACATGCAGCACCCCAATGAAGAAGTCTATGTGTTTGAATAGAATTGTGGAATTATGAAGAAAAATCAATCTCGGCCCGCAGATATCCCGCGTCGCGCGTGGACTATGTGGCTTGTAAATATCGGATTGCTCGCCATTGTTGTCGCGACCGCGCTGCCGTTGCTTCACGTCGGGGTCGACGTCAGCCGTTTTGTCTATGCGGCAGGAGCGGTTGTGCTGCTTGCGGGGCGTGTGCTGACACCCGCTCCCGGAAATGTCTCTTTGCGGCTCAAACGCATGTGCCGTCTCGAAACATGGAGCGCGATAATATTCATCGTCGGCGCTGTCCTGTTGTTCTACCCCGGCACGGCGGGAACGCGCGACTGGATTGCGTTCACTCTTGCCGGAGGCGCGGTTCAGGTGTATACCTCGCTGATGATTCCGCGCCTGATGAAGGCTGAAAAGTGACCCTCGCCGCTTTTTTATCGACGTTTTGTTGTGCAGAAAACTTTGACAATTAACGAGTAATTAGTAATTTTGCGCCGTGATGCCGCTATATCTCACCATTGACCGAGGCAATACCGAGGCGAAAATAACCTTGTGGGACGGTACAATTCTCGTCGACAGCATGATTTGTCGCGATGTGACCGCCGCCGTCTTGCGCGATTTTATCGACGGGCGTGACGTGTCGGCTGCTATTTATTGCAGCGTTGCCCGAGACAGCGACAGGCTTCCTTCGGCGCTGGGCGAAGTCGTGCCGAGGGTGCTGAGGCTCGACCATTCACTGCCGCTGCCGATAAAAATCGGTTATGCGACACCGTCGACTCTCGGGGCCGACCGCATCGCTGCCGCCGCCGGCGCGTGGTGTGACCGCCCCGGTTCTCCGGTGCTCGTGGTTGATGCCGGAACGGCCGTGACCTATGATTATGTCAGTGCCGACGGCGTGTTTCACGGCGGTAATATAGCGCCGGGAATCTCCATGCAGCTCGAAGCCTTGCACCGTTACACGGCGAGACTTCCGCGAGTGCCTTATCCCGAGCACCCGGTGAGGGATTTCGCCGACCGTTACATGGGGTGGGATACCCCCTCGGCCATCACCCTCGGGGCACTCTACGGAATCGTGGGTGCCATAGATTATTACAGGAGGCGTCTCGGCGCGGATACACGCGTGGTCCTCGGCGGCGGCTGTGCCCACACGGTGGCCCCTCTCTGCACATTCCCGGTGGAGGCTGACGAACATCTTGCCTCCAAAGGCTTAAACAGAATTTTATTGTACAATGAAGATAAGTAAACTGATTATCGTTCTCGCAATGGCGCTTGGCGCCGGTGTCATGGCTGTGGCACAAGAGACAAGTCCCTATTCAAAATATGGCTACGGTATTCTCGGCGACAACGCGACATCGGCCCAGCGTCAGATGGGCGGGGTCGGTTATGCCATGAATTCCGGGCGTCAGATTAATGTGATGAATCCCGCTTCCTACGCCGCCATCGACTCGCTGACTTTCCTGATGGACATGGGGGTTGATTTTTCAATCCTTTCGCGCAAGGACAATGCCGGGTCGTCCCACGACTACGGCGGCGGTCTCGATTACCTCACCATCCAGTTCCCTGTGACCCGTTATCTGGGTGTCAGCGCGGGGTTGCTGCCTTATTCCTCGGTAGGTTACACATTCGGCAACAAGATTGAAAACGGCTCGATGTCCCATCAAGGCTCGGGTGGCATCAACCAGCTCTATCTCGGAGTCGGCGCGACCCCGTTCAAGAACTTCCGTATCGGTGCCAATGTCTCCTATCTTTTCGGCTCGACCTATAACGATGTCTATGCTACGGCCTCGTCGTCCAGCAGCGCGTTGTTTGAACAAGTGCTCGAAGTCAAGGACTACCACCTGCAATTCGGCGCGCAGTATTCAATTGACATCAATCGCAAGAACCGTGTGAGCGTCGGCGTGGTGTTCTCTCCCGCCAAGACCCTTCTCGGCCACACCTATGTGCAGCAGTATATAGTCAATTCAACCGCTGCTCCTGACACCGTGGCCTACGAGAATCTCCGCAACAACTTCTCGCTCCCTGACACATGGGGCGCGGGTATCGCCTACGAATGGAACCGCCGGCTGCTTGTCGAGCTCGATTTCACTTATCAGAACTGGGCCAAGGCAAAGTACAAGCAGATTGAGAACTTCTCGGCTACGGAACTGACCGACCGATGGAAGGTGGCGCTGGGCGCCAGCTATACCCCCAACCCCCGAGGCGGCTATTTCAAGCGCATGACCTATCGCGCGGGCGGATTCTTCAACCATGATTACATCAAGGTCAACGGCAACGACGTCAGGGAATACGGCGTGGCCTGCGGTTTCGGATTTCCGGCCGCAAGCAACAAGACCATCATCAATCTGGGTTTTGAATATCGTCACCGGCAGGCTCATCCCGATCCCTTGTTGAAAGAGAATTACTTTAATTTCACGCTTGGGGTCAACTTCAACCAGTCGTGGTTCTTTAAGAGCAAGATTCGCTAACAGCTGTGAGCCGGTTGAGATTTCTCCCTGTCGCTGTCGCCGCCGGAGTCGCGTCGCTTGTTGCCGTTTCGTGCAAGGATGACTCGCAGATGGGTGTGGCCGATGTCGATGCTGCTGTTTTTCCGACGATGGTCACCCGTGACGTGGAGACTCTCATTTCTGATTCGGGAATCACGCGGTTTCGCATCACGACCCCCGTGTGGTTTGTCTATGACGAGGTCGGCGAGCCTTACTGGCGGTTTCCCGAGGGACTGTATCTTGAGAAATTTGACGATATTTTCCGCAAGGAGGCGACTATTCGCAGCGATTCGGCAATCTACTTCAAAAACAAGCAGTTGTGGCGGCTCGACGGGAATGTCGATATTTCCAACGTGGCCAATGAGCGTTTCCTGACCCAGCAGCTTTACTGGGACCAGCGCGCCCACAAGGTGTATTCTGACTCGTTTATCCACATCGAGCGCGCCGACAAGGTTATCGAGGGATATGGTTTCGAGTCCAATGAGCAGATGTCGCGTTACTCCATCAGCAATGTCGCCGGTATTTTCCCGGCGGCAGCCTTTACCGGCGGAGACCGTGCGGCCCGAAACGACAATGCCGACACTGTCGCCGTTCCCGAACCTTCGCCCGCTACCCCGACCGATACGTTAAAAGTTAGAACAAGATAACCACTCAGCATAATGACAGAAACAATGACTTGGCTTGTAATCGCGCTCGTGTCGCTCATATTCTCGGCCCTCTTTTCGGGTGTCGAGATTGCCTATATAACGGCTGACCGTGTGCGCGTGGGGCTTGACGTGAGCCGTGGTGGGTTTATCAACAATATTATCAACCGTTATTATAACCGTCAGGAGTTTTTCATCTCGACTATCCTTGTGGGCAACAATATCATGCTTGTCATCTACGGTATGGGGGCGGCGGCGTTGCTCGAACCGTGGATAGAGTCGCATGTTTCATCCAATCAGGCTGTCGTGCTCATTCTTCAGACGTTGATTTCCACACTGGTGATATTGCTGACAGGCGAGTTTTTCCCCAAGTCGATATTCCGCATCAACCCCAACACGTCGCTGAAACTCTTTGCCATCCCGGTATTCATATTCTATATCATCCTTTACCCCATTTCGGCCTTTACCTCTTGGCTGTCGCGCTCGCTGATGAAACTGTGCGGTATCAAGGCTGAGGACAGCAGCCTCGGGGTCTTGTCGATAAACGAGCTTAACACTTATCTCGAAAAGACAATCGACGATGTGGAGAACCCCGAGGTTTCCAATGTCGAGAACGAGGTCAAGATATTCCATAACGCGCTTGATTTTTCCCACACCCAGCTGCGCGACTGCATGGCGCCGCGCAACGAGCTTGTCGCGGTGGATATTGACGAAGTGACCCGCGAGGAGCTGTCGCGGCTGTTCACTTCATCGGGGCGCAGCAAGATTCTCGTCTACCGCCATGACATAGACAATGTGCTCGGCTATATACATGTGTCAGAACTTTTTGACCCCCGTAGCGACTGGAAGGAAAATATCAAGGAGGTGCTTTTTGCGCCCGAGACGTTGCTTGCCAACACCATGATGCGCCGTCTCCTCGGCGAGAAACGCTCGATGGCGGTGGTTATCGACGAGTTTGGCGGCACCGCCGGGCTTGTCACCCTCGAAGACCTTGTGGAAGAAATCTTCGGTGACATTCAGGACGAGCATGACAAGTCGGGCATCACGGCGACCGAAGTCGCCCCCGGCGTATATGAATTCTCGGGACGCATCGAGGTGCGCACTCTCCGTGATGACTTCCGTCTTGACATACCCGAGGAAGACGAGTATCAGACCCTTGCGGGATACCTGCTTTATAATACAGGCAGTCTCCCGGCGCAGGGTGAGAATATTGTTATTGATAACCTGTCTTTTACCATCAAGCGTCGAACAGCCACACGTCTTGACCTTATCCGCGTCGAGCCGGTGTCCGAAACACAGGAGGAAAAATGATTTTCTAAACTTCAATATCGCATCACCGGCGCGGATCGTGAGTCGCTCTCAATCCGCGCCGGTCATATTTCTTCCCACTTACGCAAAAAAGAGCAACCCTTCAGAGGTTGCTCTTTTTCAGCGGAGAGAGAGGGATATGAAACTATAGTAAATTATAATTTCATGTTGACATTGCATATTACTTTAATAATTGACATATCAGTATGATACACAAATTAAAGGTCAAGTAAAATAATT
>DLAR01000007.1 GCA_002494015.1 Porphyromonadaceae bacterium UBA7042
AACTTTGGCTATCGGCAGGAATTGTGGCTTGTGCTAAATCTTTCTAAATCAAGATTTTATAAAATTGCTAACACTTGCACATCAGTCACTTACGGACATGAAAAAAGGGCCACTGAAAAGTGACCCTTTAGTGATCCGGCCGCGATTCGAACGCGGGACCGTCTGCTTAGAAGGCAGATGCTCTATCCAGCTGAGCTACCGGACCGACCTTTCTGTTTTGTGGGGACAAAGGTAGTGATTTTATTTCATTTGCCCAAATTAGTGGAGAAATTCGTTCAATTTGCGGAGTTCTTCGGCAATAGCGTCCCGTGTGGCGGCGGTAACGGGTACGAGGGGAAGGCGTAGTGTTTCGGGATAACCGATAGACGGATTGAGTGCCAATAGTGCTTTGATTCCGGAGGGATTGCCGTCGCGGAACAGCAGCGGATAGAGGGTTGAAAAACGGTCTTGAAGCGCGTCAGCATCGGTGTTGTCGCCGTTTAGCGCGCTATGGACCAGTCGTCCGAAAGAGGATGGAAGGGCGTTGCCGAGTACTGAGATGACTCCTGACGCGCCAAGGCGAATCATGGGGAGGGCCAGTGCGTCGTCGCCTGAGATTACTTTGAATCCCTCGGGGGCGGCTGCAATGATTTCGGCAATCTGGTCGAGCTTGCCCGATGCTTCCTTGATGGCGGCTATGCGTCCCGGGAAGTCGGTGGCGAGCCGCAGAGTTGTGCCCGCCTCCATGTTTACACCTGTGCGTCCCGGGACGTTGTACAGGACAACCGGGACTGGGGATGCTTCGGCGATGGCGGCGAAATGTCGGTATAGTCCTTCCTGCGATGGCTTGTTGTAATAAGGTGTGACCGAAAGGATGGCCGCGAAATCATTGAGGCATGAGCCGATTGACGAGATTTTTTCGACAATAGCGGCCGTGTTGTTGCCTCCGAGTCCGAGAATGACAGGGACGCGGCCTGACACACGTTTCAAGACTGTGGTGTAGACAGCGGTATATTCCTCGGAATTAAGGGTGGGGGTTTCAGCTGTAGTGCCGAGCGTGACTATATAGTCAACGCCATTGTCGATGAGGTAGTCGACATGGAAATCGAGTAGGTTGAAATCAATTTTGCCGTTTTGGCCGAAAGGAGTCGCCATAGCGACCCCGAGGCCTGAAAAATCAAAAGTGCTCATAAGTAGCGTGGTTTTGAGTACGCAAATTTAGCCATATTACAGCTAAGACGCAAATTTTTTTGAGAGGCTGTTTGGAATTAACAAGAATTATAAACAATCTCTCAACAAATGGCGGATTTTACACGTTATACAAGAGGTTGTTGAAAATTCTTGTTAATTTTGAGTCGTGAGCCTCATGGTGTATTTTGGTTAAATTACGCCGCTCAATATTTGCAATAATTTTTTACAGTCTCGAAACATTAATTTAAAACGTAATCTAAATATGAGTGATTTTAATGAAATAATCAAAGGTGAAAAGCCTACTTTGGTCGATTTCTTCGCAACATGGTGCGGTCCTTGCAAAATGCAGTCGCCCATTCTTGAACAGCTCAAGAGCAAAGTCGGTGACAAGGCGACGATTGTCAAAGTCGATGTGGATGCCAATCAGGAACTTGCTGCCCGTTATCAAGTGCGTAGCATACCGACGCTGATTGTGTTTAAAAACGGTGAGCCGCTGTGGCGCGCAAGCGGGCTTCAGCAGCTTGAGGTGCTTGAGCGCAAACTGGAAGAACACATGACACCCCCTGAAGCATAAAAATATTTATAACGAGACCGGGCAGGAAAGTGATTGCCACTTTCCTGCCCGGTCTCGTTATTTATTCACAATTACATGAAACAGAGGATAAGAGCCTGAGCTGCTACTACTCGGAGGAACATTGTCAACGGGTAAACCGTCGAGTAGGCCACGGCGGGAGCGTCGCTGCCGGTCGAGTTTCCGGCATAGGCGAGCGCGGGCGGGTCGGTGCATGAACCGGACATCAGACCCATGATGGTGAGCAAGTTGATTTTGTAGACTCCTCGTGCAATGCTGCCGACGATGAGCAGCGGGATAAGGGTGATGATAAAACCCCAGATAACCCACCACATGCCGGTGGTGTTAAACACTGTCGCGGCAAAGTCGCGACCCGACGAGATGCCTACCGACGCAAGAAACAGGCAGATGCCAAGTTCTCGCATGAGAAGCGATGCCGATGTCGAGGTGTAGGTGATGAGTTTGAGCTTGTAGCCGAAACGGCTCAGGAGGATGGCTACAACGAGGGGGCCTCCCGCAAGGCCGAGTTTCATGCCGAAACCGACGTTGATGGAGCCGACGATGATGCCGAAAAGGATGCCGATGAAGATGGTGATGAGGTTGGGGTGGTTGAGGCGTTTCATCGAGTTGCCGAGTCTCACGCCGAGACGCTCGATGTCGTTGAGGTCGCCGACCACGGTGAGGCGGTCGCCCATCTGCAGGCGCAGCCCCGGCGAGGCAAGGAGGTCTACACCGGCACGGTTGACGCGTGTGCAATTGAGGCTGTAGGCGGTGTGGAGGCGCAGGTTGCCGAGCGGCATGCCGTTATACTTGCTCTGAGTGACCACGATACGGCGGGAGAATACCGCACTCTGCACTTCTTCCCAGTCCATGGTGATTTCGTGGCCCACGACCGACTGGAAACGCGGTTCGTCGTTGGGACCGAGCACGACATAGAGTTTGTCTCCTACATGAACTGCTGTCTTGGATGTGGGGATAATCACCTTTCCGTCCTCGCCCATGAGTCGTGATACCACGAAGTCACAATCGAGAATCTGGTGCAGCTCGAAAAGAGTTTTTCCGTTGATGAGCTGGTTGGTTACTTCAAATGACAGAATCAGCGGTTTCTGTTGCTCGTCTTCCTGACGATGCTCGATTTCTTTGATTTCGTTTTCGGTATTGATGCGGAAGATGGCTTTGAGGACAAACATCGAAAGGATGATGCCGATAACGCCGAGAGGATAGGCGGCGGCATAACCCATTGCCATTACATTGATTGCCTCGGGGTTGCCGGCTGTCTGTTGCGCGGCTGCGAGTCCCGGGGTGTTGGTCACTGCACCCGACATAACGCCGACGAGTGCTGTGATGTCAGTGTTTCCGTCGATGTAGAAGATCGCAAGCGTAATGGCCACGTTGAGCGCTACAATCAGCACAGCAAGCCCGTTGAGCAGGACACCGCCTTTTTTAAATGAAGAAAAGAAACCGGGTCCCACTTGGATACCGATAGAGAAGATGAAAAGAATCAGGCCGAATTCCCTGACAAATTTCAAGACCTCGGGGTTGACTACATAGCCGAAGTGCCCCATGATGATGCCGACAAACAACACGAATGTCACTCCGAGCGACACTCCCGCTATTTTGAGCTTTCCGAGGAAGACTCCGGCGGCAATGACGAAGGAGTATAGAACAAGCGTGCTCGCCAGTTCCATGTGTCCCGGGCCAATAAGATTAAAAAGCCATTCCATTGTACCTAAAACAAGAAAAATATAAGAATAAAATGTGAATTATATTCTGAATCAGATGCCTGCACGGTCTCGTTCTGAAACCTCGCATGCCAAATCCGGGTGCAAAGGTACAACTTTTTTCGCAATCGTTAACACTGATATAATATTTGTTTTCAGATTTCGGGAAATTTTCATCACGATTAATCTCATTGGGTGTCCCATAGTACAGGGCGGTTTTTCATTGTTATTTTTGTTAAAGGCGCGGGGGAAGGGGCAGGAATGTCGCGGATTAGTTGTATCTTTGTGGTTACAATTGAATTATTGACCAATCATGAAATATTTTTTTGTAATATCGTTATTGGCGGGAGTACTGGCCATGAGCGGGGCGCATCCCGTGGAGGGGTTGCTTGAGCGCGTGCAGCCCGGGGCATCGGCGCGGTTTGTGCTGAAGGAGACCGGGGGCGACAAGGACTTCTTTGAAATCGGCTCGGTCAACGGAAAGCCGTCAATCACCGGCAACAATGCGGTGAATGTCGCTGCGGGCGTGAACTGGTATCTGAAATATTACGCGGGTATCCACCTGTCATGGAACTGCATGACGGCCGAGCTGCCCGATGCGTTGCCGCTGCCGTCGAAAACGGAGCGGCACGAGACAACGGCCCGCTGGCGTTACTATCTCAACTATTGCACTCATTCCTACTCGATGGCGTTCTGGGACTGGCAACGGTGGGAGCGTGAAATTGACTGGATGGCGTTGCACGGCATCAATATGCCGCTTGCGATGACGGGGATGGATGTGGTGTGGCGCAACACGCTGCAACGTCTTGGCTATCAGTCTGCCGAAATAGATGAATTTGTCGCCGGCCCCGGTTTTCAGGCATGGTGGCTGATGAATAATCTCGAAGGGTGGGGCGGCCCCAATTCTCCCGAATGGTATGCGAGTCGCGAGAAGTTGCAGAAACAGATTCTTGGTCGCATGAAAGAATATGGGATGTTGCCCGTGTTGCCCGGCTACTCCGGGATGCTGCCTCATGACGCAGGGAAACGCCTCGGGGTGAAGGTGTCGGGCGAAGGGGTGTGGAACGGTTTTGTGAGACCGGTATTCCTGAAATCCGACGACCCGAAATTCGGAGAGATTGCCGCCGTGTATTATGACGAACTGACTCGCCTGTACGGGCCGGCCGATTTTTACAGTATGGACCCGTTTCACGAGGGAGGAAGCTTGGAAGGGGTCGACTTGCGCGAGGCAGGTGGAATCATCGCCTCGGCGATGAAACGTGTCAATCCCCGTGCCGTGTGGGTGATACAGGGATGGCGCGAGAACCCTCGGCGCGCGTTGCTCGACGGGGTGAACCCCGGCGACCTGATGGTCCTCGACCTTGCGTCGGAAATCCGTCCGCAGTGGGGCGACCCGGAATCCCCCGCGCCCGAGAAACGCCCCGAGGGATATGCGCCTCACCAGTGGCTATACTGTATGTTGCTGAACTTCGGCGGAAACGTTGGCCTTCACGGGCGCATGGACTATCTTATCGATGAATATTACAAGGCAAAATCGTCTCCCCATGGGAAAAGAATGACGGGCATCGGACTGACGATGGAGGGTATCGAGAACAACCCGGTAATGTATGAACTCATGAGCGAGCTGATGTGGCGATCTGAAAAATTCAGTAAGGAGGATTGGCTGAAATCCTATGTTGAAGCGCGTTACGGAGTTTTTGACAAGGCGCTGTATGACTCGTGGGTGATGCTGGCCAATTCGATTTACAACTGTCCTCCCGGAAATCTGCAGCAGGGGACGAGCGAGTCAGTGTTCTGTGCCCGTCCCTCGGCCGATGTTTATCAGGTGTCGAGCTGGAGCCGCATGAAACATTACTATGAGCCGGAAGATGTCATCAATGCCGCGCGGATATTCGTCATGTCGGCCGACAGGTTCCGTGACAACGAGAACTACAGGTATGACTTGGTTGATATCGTGCGTCAGGCAATGGCCGAGAAAGGGAGGTTGACCTATCGTGAAATGACCGCCGCGCTTAACGCGGGGGACGCAGCTCGTTTTGCCGATTGCTCTGAGCGGTTTCTCGGTCTTATCGAGGGGCAGAACGCGCTGCTGTCGACCCGGCCTGAGTTCAAGGTGGGGAAATGGATAGCAGATGCCCGCAATCTGGGCGTGTCGCCGCGAGAAAAGGACAAAATGGAATGGAACGCGCGCCTGCTGATTTCAACATGGGGACCCCGCGTGGCCAGCGAGGACGGCGGACTGCGCGACTATGCCCACCGCGAGTGGGCGGGCATGCTCAGAGACCTGTATTATCCCCGTTGGGAGGCTTGGATTCGCTCCAAGAGAACGGAGATTTCAGGCGAAAAGAGCAAGCCGGTTGACTTTTACGACATGGACGAAAAATGGGTTAAATCACGCAATCCCTATCCTTCCGAATCAGAGGGCGATGCCGTAGAAGTGGCATTGCAGGTCATGAACCGTCACATCGGGCGATGAAGAAGATAGACCACGAAACAGTCCAGCGCATCCTTGACGCGGCCGACATCGTCGAGGTCGTGAGTGACTTCGTGTCGCTAAAGCGGCGCGGAGCCAATTACATCGGCTTGTGCCCGTTTCACAACGAGCGTACCCCGTCATTTTCAGTGTCGAAGGCCAAGGGAATCTGCAAGTGTTTCAGCTGCGGAAAGGGTGGTAGCGCGGTGAACTTCATCATGGAACACGAGCAATTGTCGTTTCAGGAGGCATTGCGATATCTCGCGCGGAAATACAATATCGAAATCCGCGAACAAGAGATGACGCAGGAGGAAATCGAGCAGCAGAGCGAGCGGGAAAACATGCTTGCCGTCAACGATTTTGCCATGCGCCATTTTGAGAAAAACCTGACGGAGACACAAGACGGCCGGGACATAGGATTGTCCTATTTCCGCTATCGAGGCATCGACGACAAAATGATTGAGAAATTTCATCTCGGTTATGCCCTCGAAGCGAGTGACGACCTGTATAACGAGGCGGTGCGCCGAGGTTACAGTGAGAAATACCTGACTGACACGGGCCTTTGCGCCCGCACTGAGCGCGGGCGCATCTATGACCGTTTTCGCGGGCGCGTCATCTACCCGGTCTTCACCCTGTCAGGAAAAGTGGTGGCTTTCGGCGGCCGCACACTGAAAACTGACAAGTCGGTGGCAAAATATGTCAATTCGCCCGAATCGGTCATCTACAGCAAGCGTCGCGAGCTTTACGGAATGTATCAGGCCAAGCAGGCGATTGTAAAAGTCGACAAATGCATCCTCGTCGAGGGTTACATGGATGTCATCTCGATGCATCAGGCAGGAGTGTGCAACGTCGTTGCCTCGTCGGGCACGTCGCTGACTCAGGAACAGATACGCCTCATTCACCGCTTTACATCCAATGTCACCGTTATCTATGACAGCGACCCGGCAGGAATCAAGGCATCGCTCCGAGGCATCGACATGCTGCTTGCCGAGGGTCTGAACATCAAAGTGCTGTCGCTGCCCGACGGAGACGACCCCGATTCTTTTGCCCAGTCCCATAGCTCGACCGAGGTAGAAGAATATATCAAGGCCCATGAGACCGATTTTATTCGGTTCAAGACCCGTATTCTTCTTGAGGGAGTCGAGAACGACCCCATAAAACGGTCGCAGGTCATTACCGACATCGTGAAGTCAATCTCGGTCATTCCCGACGAAATCACGCGCAACGTCTACATTCAGGAGTGCTCGCGCATGATGGACATGGACGAGAAGGTGTTGCAGCGCGAGGTCGCCAAGTACTTTGCCGAGTATGTCAAAAAGCAGAAGGAACAGCAGCAGCGAGAGCGCGAAATCAGCAATCTGCCTCCCGACCAGCGTCAGATGGCACGCGACATGGATGAGCAGCAACGTCTTGCCGACGAGGCTGCCGCCGATGCCGAAGCCGCAGCAAGGAGCACACAGCCTACAGCGGCGCAGACCGAGGTTCATCCCGCTGACCGTGTCAATGCGAAATTCCTGCGGCCCTATGAGCTGGGGGTGCTGAAATTTGCGCTCAAATACGGAATGCAGTTTTTCTGTGACCTTGTTGACGGGGACGGAAACACAACGCCTGTTACCGTCATCGACTACATCAGCAATGACCTGACTGCCGACGATATTTCGTTTTCCAATCCCGACGTGGCGCGTGTGTTCAACGAGGCGTTGCGACTGAGTCGTGCCGACTGGGAAGGAGACCTCGCACGCCATCTCGAAGTGTTGCAGCAGAAACGCGCCGAGGAATATGCCGCCGGTGTGGAGGAAATCCGCAAGTCGGCATCTGACATCGGGTCAATCAATGCTATGGAGAAGGCACTTCAGGAAACTGTCGACAGCAATTATCAGAACGGCATCACTGAATATTCGGCGGGGTATCTCGCCCACATAATGTGTTCTTCGCCCGACGAAGAGGTGCGCCGCATTACGACCGAGCTTGTGATTGAGAAATATACCATCAGCCGCATCCACACAAAGTATGCCCGCATCGAGACCGAACAGGACCGGCTCATGGACCTCGTTCCGCGTAAGATATTCGAGCTGAAAGACGCGATTTTGTGGACGCGGCTTGTCGATTTGCGCAAGCATCTGGCGGCTGTGGGTAGCGCAGACTACGATACCGTCATCGGACTGATGAGGCAGATACAAGAAATCGAGGCAACCCGCAAGGAGCTCGCCAAGTACCTTGGCGACCGCGTGATTGCCCCGAGGAAGTAACCGTGATGTCACAGGTAGCGGTCACCGACGACGGCAAGATGGTCGTCGATGGTGAAGACGCGTGGCGAGCCGGTGGGGATTTCCTCGTTGACGATTTGGTCGGGAGTGAGCTTGTTGAGCATCATGACGAGTGCGCGGAGGCTGTTGCCGTGGGCGGCGATGACGACTGTGCCGTAAAGGCGCAGCGCGGGCTCGATAAGTTCTTCCCAGCAGGGGCGCACGCGGGCAATCGTGTCTTTCAGTGATTCTCCGAGTGGTAGCTCGTCGGCACTCAGGGCGGCATAACGAGGGTCGCGGCCGGGATAGCGGTCGTCGGAGGGGGTGAGTAACGGCGGTTCGACATCGTAGCTGCGCCTCCAGATGTGGACTTGCTCGTCGCCATATTTCTGAGCGGTCTCGGCCTTGTTCAACCCTTGGAGCGCACCATAGTGCCGTTCGTTCAGATGCCAGTCTTTCACTACCGGGAGCCAGTCGCGGTCCATCGCGTCAAGAGCGAGCTGGAGAGTGTGTATGGCGCGTTTCTGATAGGAAGTGAAGCAATAACGGGGTTCAAGACCTGCTGAGGCGATGAGTTTTCCCGCGTGTCGTGCCTCCTCGCGCCCCTTGTCGGTCAGGTCGATGTCAGTCCATCCGGTGAACCGGTTCTGAAGGTTCCATTCACTCTGCCCGTGGCGTATAAGAATCAATCTTTTCATTGTGTTACATATTTATATATACCACAACGTCCGGGAACGTCGGCAGGTTTATATTGCGTTACTCGTTAAAAAGTGCCTTTTCAGAGTGACATTGAGGGTTATCCTAATAACTTGTTGGAGTTATAATGTCTGGCGATGAATGAGAAGTAGGCGACGATGCCAATTAGGGCCATTGCGAGGGCGAGGCAGTAGGCGTGGAAGTAGGAGAGGTTTTCGGCGACGGAGCCTCCGAGGATGAGTCCGGCTCCAACGCCGAGGTCCCACGATGTGAGATAGGTTGAGTTGGCGGTTCCGCGTCGGCTGTTGGGCGCCATGTTGATAAACGAGGTCTGGAACGAGGGACACATTGCGCCGTATCCGATTCCGAGAATCAGTGCCGCGCTGTAAAAACCTAAGGAGTTGCGCAGTGTGAGAAAAAGGATGAATCCGGCGATGGCGACTGTCATTCCGAAACCGATGTTTCGTGTCAGCAATCCCTTGCGCACCTGCGGTGCCGAGATGATGCGGGCGGCGATGAGGCCGACAGCGAGAAGGGAGAAGAAGGGTCCGCTGCCGCTTTCGATGCCCACCTCGTCGCGGCCGTAAATCGAGATGTAGGTGACGAGAATGCCGTAGGCAAAGGAGAAGAATACCACCATCAGGCTCTCGGGGATGGCGCGGGTGAGGAAAAAACGGTCAAGCGAAACCGGCTCCTTGTTTTCGACACGCTCGCGGGGCCGGGTGCGCAGGGTGCAGTTGAGTCCGAATCCGACAGCCGATGAAATCAGTGCGGTCATGAAAATATAGGATGCCGGAATCCCGCCTTCATACATATACATCGAGACTGACGGGCCGATGACCATCGCAAGCGAGTTGAACACTCCGTAAAAGCCGATGCCCTCGCCGCGCTTGGCCGGAGGCATGACATCGATCGCGACAGTGCTGTTGGCGACAGTTACGATGCCGAACGGAAAGCCGTGCAGACAGCGGATGATGGCAAAGACAAGAACCGTGTCTGCGACGATGTAGCCGACAAAGAATATCGAAAAGAGCGCGAAAGTAACAAGCAGCACTGTCTTGCGCGGATAGCTGTCGACGATAAATCCGCCGAAAGGGCGTATTATAAGCGCGGTTATGACATAGCCTGACAGGATGAAACCAATGGTATCCTTGTCAGCGTTAAAGGTGTCGCGCAGATACAGCGGGAGTAGGGGTAGAAGGAGGTAAAGAGAGAAAAAGAGGAGAAAATTGGCGATAGCGATGGCGATGAAGTTGCGGTTCCACAGCCGTGTTTCGGTCATCGCAATATTCTCGGGGCGGGTCATAGGCTATTCTTGATAAATTAACGGTATGCAGCGGTTAAGGTATTCCCGGGCAGCGGCCCACGGGGTGTAGATTGTCGTGCGTCCCGGGATGAGTGGCACCGGGGTCTCGTTGAGGTCGACGCGCACATAGTAGTTTCCGCTCTTGGACTTGAAAAGTATCATCTGCAGATTGGCGCCCATCGGCACGATATAAAAGTCACGCCAGTGCAGTCCGACCGTGTCAAAATAGTTGGTCATGTAGTAGCAGCCGGGAATGTGCATTAGCGACAGCAGCGGCATGAGCGTCTCGGCGTGGCCGAAACGCAGCCTCACAGATGGTTGCGCCCCTTGGTCCATGATAAACAGGTCGGTTGTCTCGATGAGGTTCTGCAACAGCGGATAGGCCATGTCGGCGGGAACGGTCGAGAGGGTGGAGGCCGAGTGGGTCAGGTAATGATGCATGTTGGAGCACGCCCACAAGGCATTGTACTCCTCGATGGTGAAAAACTTTTCCCAGTCGACATCAAGAGACATCGCGGCACAGCCTGAAACCAGTTTGTACTCGTTGAGTGCCATGTCCTGTTGCTCTCCCGGCTCGTAGGGATAATTCTTGCCGAGGGCGCGGTCGATTGCAGTGACGGGACACGTCGTGTCGACAAATCGCTCATAAGTCTCATGCCACGCCTCGCCGGCCATAAACTCTTTATAATCGGTGTTGAGGTCGAAAAACCGGACAAGGGTCGAGTTTTGCCGTCCGGAGGATGTGTAGATTTCGACTCGGTTGTTGAGCCGGGAAATCTGGTGAGTGAACTCGTCCATCGACATGATGCATCGCGGGGCATAGGACGAGATAGCCTCGATGCGGGCATTCTTGAACACGCCGGGATAGGCGGCATACATGCGCGAGGCTATAGCGCGCTGCTCGGCCATACCGAGGGAGTCGAGCGCGCCCCAGCGCCCCTTGGCCATGTTGATGACCGTGTTGCACAATGATATGAGCCGGCGCCCGGTAGAAGTGATGGTGCCGAGTGAATCGGCACGGTTGAGGGAACGCAGAAGGGCGACAGTGAAACGTGCCGAAGACGGAAAACGCGCTCCGTGCCGTCCCACATGGTTAATCATCACCGGGGTCAGCGAATCAGGATAGGCTGTTGTCTGCACACCGGGATAGGGCATCCCCGATCCCTCACATTCTGAACCTGAGTATCTTGTCGAGGTCGGGTCGGCTGCTGTCGCGCCGATCAGGCACATCAGTGCGGCGAGAGAAAATAAAATTCGTTTCATCTTTAGAGGGTGTTTCATTACAAATGTTAATCCAAAGAGGCTGCCATGTGGATAATCTAACTTCATTTAGATGTCAATTTCAAAATTTAACCATGAGGTTGTTTGATATAAATGCTTTTGTCGCACCCGTTTTCACGGTCACCTTTTGCCTTGAATTTCGGTCACATAGCTACAGCTATGCTCCCTCGATTCATGTCAAAATCCGACTCGTGAAAAC
>DLAR01000081.1 GCA_002494015.1 Porphyromonadaceae bacterium UBA7042
CCTTAAAATCAGCGTTCGAGCCATACTTTATTGCGCTATTTGGGTTTTATCGGACAGCAATAAATAAAAACATAATAAAAACAGATAGAAAAATGGAATTTGTTGCTATTTTAGTTCCGTTAGGATTTGGGTTGGTATTGCCCGTGATGATTGTGTGGCTCACTACCCGGACACGCATCAACAGTGATAACAAGAAAACCGAAGTGCTTATCGAGGCCATCAAGAGCGGGCATGTGCCCGATGCCGAGATTCTTGCCGAGGTCTTGACCAAATCCTCCAAGACTCCCCGGCAGATATTGGAATCCCGGTTGTTGCGCGGATGTGTGAGCACGTTGGTCGGCATCGCTCTCGCGGTGTTGACCGTGATACTGACTGAGAGTGACGAAGACCTGAGCTTTATGATGGTTTTGGGTGCCGGAATCTTGCTGTCGGTTGGAATCGGTAATCTGATAGTCTACTTTGTAACACGCAAGAATGTAGAATGACCCGTGAGCAGTTCACATCGCAGGTAGAGGCTACTCAGGGAGCGTTGCGGCGTTTCCTGATTGCCTTGTGCTGCGGAGACGCGGCCCTCGCCGACGATATTGCTCAGGACGCCTATGTCAAGGCATATCTTTCCCTTGACCGATTCAGGGACGATGCCGGTTTCGGGTCGTGGATTTACAGGATTGCCTACAACTGTTTCGTCGACAGCGGGCGCACACGACGCGAGCATGTCGATGTCGCGATGGCCGCCGGAATGCACTCCGACGAGCTGTCTGACTCGCGATTCCGCTATCAGGCCCTCTATGCGGCCTTGGCGCGTCTCAGCGAGAGGGAGCGCACGGCTATTCTGCTTTATTATCTTGAAGGCTACTCGATTAAAGAGGTTGCGGAAATCATAGGCGCGTCACAGGATGCTGTCAAGCAGCAACTGTCGCGCGGGAGGTTTCATCTAAAAGGAATGTTGCATGAAAGAGAATGACGAGATAAAGGAGCTGTTTGCGGGATTTAATCCCCCGGTGGGGGACAGCCGGAATTTTATGAACCGGCTGTCGCGCAATCTTGACACGATAGACTTGATAAAGAAACACAATATCGCTGTCAGGCGCGTAAACCGCATGGCGGCCGTCATAGCAGTCATTGCCGGTTTTGCCGCCGGTGTGGCAGCCACGATGCTGCTGCCGGTGCTGAAAGCGGCGGTAGGGACGGTCGAGGCACCCGGCATCAGCTTTTTCTTGATGTCGGTTCCTGACTTGGTGCAGACCGGATTGTGGCTGCTTGTCGGCGTGGTGTCGGTTCTGGTGACGCTGTGTGCCTACGATGTCTCAGCCGGTTTGCTGAAAGTGAGGCAGAAGTGATTTTTTCGCCATGACAGGCTGCAAATCGGAAATTAGGTTGTAAATTTGCGGGACTGTACTATTCTGTTATGGAAAAAACATCTAAAATATATGTGGCCGGTCACCGTGGAATGGTGGGATCGGCCATCGTGCGCGAATTGCACCGTCAGGGTTATGACAACATCATCACCCGCACCCATGCCGAGCTTGACCTGACCTGTCAGGAGGCTGTCAACCGTTTTTTCAGCGAGGAACGTCCCGAGTATGTGTTTCTCGCCGCGGCCAAGGTCGGCGGCATCGTCGCCAATCAGTCGGCACTGGCCGATTTCATGTATGACAACATGATGCTTGAGATGAATGTCATCCATGCCGCGTGGAAAAACGGATGCAAGAAACTTGAATTTCTCGGCTCGTCGTGCATCTATCCCCGCATGGCGCCGCAGCCGATGAAAGAATCCTGCCTGCTGACCTCGGAACTGGAAAAGACCAACGAGGCATACGCGCTCGCCAAAATCTCGGGACTGAAATACTGCGAATTTCTCAACCGCCAGTATGGCACCGATTTCATTTCGGTGATGCCGACCAACCTTTACGGTCCCAACGATAACTATCATCCTGACCACAGCCATGTGCTCCCCGCGCTCATCCGCCGATTCCACGAGGCAAAGGAGTCGGGGGCTGAGAGCGTTACATGCTGGGGCGACGGCAGCCCGCTGCGCGAGTTCCTTTATGTCGACGACCTCGCAAACCTCTGCGTGTTTCTGATGAACAATTACAGCGGCGACGAGACAGTCAATGCCGGCACGGGCAAAGAGCTGACCATCAAGGAGCTGACCGAGATGGTGGCCGATGTCGTCGGTTATGACGGCAAGATAGAGTGGGACACCACGCGTCCCAACGGTACGCCGCGCAAACTGCTCGACGTTTCCAAGGCCGCTGCCCTCGGATGGCACTACACCACCGAGCTGCGCGACGGCATCCGCCTCGCCTACAACGACTTCCTCACCAATCCCTTCCGAGCCGAGAGGTAAAATAAGAAACGGCGGTGATTCTGATTAACAGAATCACCGCTGTGGTTTTAGATTGAGGGTGGATTATAATCCTATTATAAAGTATTCTAAGTCTACAAGATCCGTATATGTCAGTTTCGATGGACTTAGACTTGTAATAAAGTCATTAAGTCCATACTCATTAATGTATTGTTGATTGTTTGGAACAGAAAAACCTACCTTATCGGTTTCATCAATGAGGTATAGTACCCCGGCGTATTCTAATTTTTTGTAGGAGTGTATTATAATGTTGCGATATGGAAAATCTGAGTGATCAGTTACTTCCCTTTTCGGTTTTGTTGGGGTGCTTATAGTCGTAACCTTTATAGCTTTCTGATTAATTTTAATTTCGTTTCTTTCTCGGTTTCCGGTTCGCGCGCAATAGTCATTTCTCTGTCAGAAATAGACACAATCCACCAATATCCGGCTAAATATTTTCCACTCAGATCATTAATGATGATAACTCGACCTTCAATGGCGTATTCGAAATCAAAAGAAGGATTATCATTGCCATCAAACCAATAGGAACCAACGATTTTTGAATTAAATGATATTGTAATGGGTTTCTCGTTTGACTTATCAGATGATAGGGGAAGATTGCCTCTCCAAATTGTCTCGGATAGTGCGTCAGCTTTTAGATTGATGTTTTTTACCAGGTCATCGTCATCTTTGGAGCATCCTGTCACAAACAGCAAGAGGATAATTGAAAAGAGAATGGATTTTTTCATATTGCATAAAATTTAGTAAAACATGAATAAAAGGTCTAATATTGAAAAAAGGCTTAATATTAGGCTGTACCCCGCAAAGGTACAACAAAATTTGAATGCTCAAGAATAAATGTAAACAAATTTTAAAAAAAAACTTAAATCAAAGAGGGGCGGTCGGTGGTATTTGTCTATAGAATTGAATTTAGCTATCGATTTTGCTTTTCCGGGTGAAAGTTGACGAATCTTGTCAGATTCGTTATTTAGATGGCGATTTTACCGTGGGTTCCGTTTTTGCAATTCACGACTATTCAAGGAATAATCCTGTCGGATTAGATAAAATAGTTTTTAATTTCGTGTCGTGCTAAGGGAATATAGAAACAAAAATCGGAACCAATTGCAGTCGGTTCCGATTTTTTGTTGGATGTTATATATTCAGTCCCGGTAGTAGCGTGGCGCCGTGGCGCGATGCTACTATGGGGTTTCTCATTTTGTCACGGAATTAGCGGCTTGAGGCTTAGTTTGTGGTCGAAGTGTTGTCTTTGAGGACGTATTCGAGGGAGGCGTTGACGCTGAAGGTGCCCATGTTGTTGGCCTCGCACTTGTAGGAGAGGGAGCCGCCCGAGGTTATGGATGCGTTGCATACGATGTTGCTGATGGGGTACTTGGTGTTGGGCACATTGTTTTCAGTCTCGGGGTTTATCGGGCCGTCAGCCTTGATTTCGTAACCGTAGCCGTTGATGGTGAAAGGAAGGTCTTTCAGGAGGAAGTTCATGGTGATGGGCATCTTGTCAGAGAACTTGGCTCCGGCAACGGCGATGACAGCTTTCTGCTTTTGGGGGTCAAGGGTCACGACATAGTAGGTGTCGCGGGTAGAGTAGGTTCCGAGCTGTGACTCGCCGACGGGGGTGGTGTAGGTGTTGCCGAAGTAGAGGCTCTGAACCGGGATGACACACACATGGTAGCGGTTGTTGACGGTGTAGTTGATGCAGAAAGAATACATGTTGCCGCGCACGATGTAGCGCACGCTGAGGTCCTTGAACTCATAGTTGAGGTTGCCTCCGGTGGGGATGAGGTTGGAACCTTTGGCAACGACCCATCCGTTGTCGGTGGTCATAGGGAGGTTGTCAAATTTGAGCGTGATGTCTTTATCGCTGTCCGAGAGTTTGAGGCCGTTGATTTCAACCGATGCCTTTGCCGACGAATAGTCGTAGTTGAGGCGGTAGATAGTACCTGTGGTGATGTAGGTCGTGCCTTCCTGAATGTCGGTGACGGAGTTGAAGCAGAGGTTCTGATTGTAGGTGAACGACTGGCTCGTAACGTTGTCATTGCCGTTGCCGAGGCACGAAGTCATCATCAGCGTGCCGATGATGAATGCGCAAAAAGAAAGAATCTTGTTGGTCATTTTTCGAATTTGTGTTAAGTATTGAAATGTTTTTAGTTATTATGCGTCAAAGCTGATGCGTAGCGTTATGCCGCCGCGGGCCGGCTTGCCACGCTGGAAAAAGTTGTTTCCTATCGAAACGTAGCGGAAAGTGTCAAACCGCGTGTCGGTCAGGTTCTCTCCCCACAGGTCGATTGAGTAACGGTCATGCTCAAGACGCACTGATGCGCCGAGCTGAAGGTAGAATGGCTGACGGGTAGCGTTGGCCTCGTCCCAGTAGATGTCGCCGACACCGCGCAGGCCGCTGTCAAACGTCACGGCATCAATCCACCCGCAATTTCTGACGGGAAGGCGGTAACCCGCGCCGAGGTAGAGGGTGTGGGCCGGCGCGTAGGGGACACGGTTGCCCGAATAGTCGGCGCGACCGTTGTCAAAGTCAATGAATGAGGCGTGGGTATAGCCGTAGGACGCATTGACGTGCCATCGCACTGTAGGGCGGTAGTCGAGCGACAGTTCCACCCCCATGCTGCGGGTTTTTCCGGCATTTGCCATTATGCGGCCCGTGGTCGTGCCTTCGGGGAACATGGTGAGCTGCTGGTCGCGGCAGTCGATGTAGAAAGCGGCTACCGAGGTGTTGACGCGCCCGTTGTCACATGTGATGTGGGCTCCCACCTCGTAGTTCCAGCTCTTTTCCGGCTTGTAGGAGACGATTTCGTCGATGTCGTATTTCATGGCGACGCCCATCATCTCCATGATGCGCTGCTGTAGCACGTCGCTGAACATCTGCGTGTTGTAGCCTCCCGCCTTGTAGCCTTTGGCGATTGAGGCATAGACATAGGAGCGGTTGAAATTATAGGTGGCGCTGAACTTGGGGAGGATCTGGGTGAAGGAGGCCGAGAGTTTTCCCCGGTCATTGATGACCACTTCCTGCCGCTGTGTATCCCAAGGCATGATGTCGGTCACGTCGTGGACGATGTATCCCGAATTGCAGTGGCTGTGATAGTTCAGGGCAGAGTGCTCGTAGTCGAGACGCAGGCCCAGTGAGAAATTCCACCGTCCGAGGTCGTAGCTTGACCTGTGATATAGTGCCGCTCCCATTACTGGGTTGCTGAATGTCGAACCCAAGAGGAACGACGGTGTTTCCCACTCTATGGGGAAGTCGGGATTGGACTCGTTGCGGTGTTTTATGATCAATTCCTCGATTCCGGTCTCCTTGAATGTCACCGGAGCATTCATGTGGCCTCGTTTGTAAAATCCGAATACTCCGGCGAGCCACGAGTAGTTTCCGGCCGAGCCGCGCATGACGATGTCCTGAGTCACCGACCGCTCGTTGCGTGACTGAGTGAGGGTGAAATAGCTCAGCGGGAGGAAGTCTTGGTCAAGGGTCATGTTGTCCTTGATATACTGGAAACTCGTGATCGAGGCAAGGGTAAAACTCGGAGTCACCCACTTGACGGTAAGGCCGTCGTTGACAGTGAGCCGCTTGTAGAAACACGGGTCGTTATAGTTGATTTCGCCCGTCTCGGCATAGGCATAGGGATAACCGTCCTGTCGCGACCAACCGACTGAGGCGACGTTTTCAATGCATACCTCGTCGCTGGCGCGCCACACGGTTTTCCACCGCGCCGATGCGCCGCGGTCTCGGTCGGCTCGTGAGTTGTCATACCGGTTGGTGTAGAATCCGCGCGAGTAGTTGTAATACCCGCTGAGCGACATTCCCAAGCGGCTGTTGATTTTGGTGTAACCTGACAGTGCCGCTTTGAGGCTTGTCCCGGTACCCCCTTCGGCCATCACGCGGATTCCCTGATAGCGGAGTGGGGAAATGGTGTAGATGTTTATGAGTCCCGCCATAGTGTTGCGTCCATAGAGGGTGGACTGCGGGCCGCGCATCACCTCGATACGCTCGATGTCGACGAGGTCAAAGTCATAGGCATCCTTGTTGAGATAAGGCACGTTGTCGACGTTGAGTCCCACGGCGGGTTGGTCGATGCGCGCCCCGATTCCGCGCACATAGATTGACGATGTCATGCGGGAACCATAGTCGGGGATGTAGAAATTAGGGGCAATTTCGCTGACATTTTTCATCGTCATGATATTGAGGCGTTCCACCTCTCCGCTGCCAAGGGTTGTGACGGCGGTGGGCTGCGACTGCATGGAGCCATGCTGCTTTATGGCCGTGACAGAAACCTCGCCGAGCATAGTCGCCGAATCGGATGGAACGGAAAATTCATCAGCATGACTTTCCACACTCCATAGCATAATTCCGAATAATAAAGCAAATTGTCGCATCCTTACTTTTTCCGATTTTGAGCTTGCAAAGGTAGCAAATTTCCATCCCCTTCGCAATAGCAATATAATATGTAAGGTAATTTTAATATTTATTTCATAAAAAGGGTAAAAGTTTGTGTAAGTGTAAAACAGAACACCGGGCATCGCGTTTTTCGCGATGCCCGGTGTATATCGGTGGGGGATTTCTTTAAGAGGGCGTTTCATAACAAATGTTAATCCAAAGTGGTAGCATCTTTCAGTTAACTCGTTATTACACAGAGGGAGCATAGCTGTA
>DLAR01000086.1:0-9116 GCA_002494015.1 Porphyromonadaceae bacterium UBA7042
ATCTCGGTCACATAGCCACAGCTATGCTCTCTCTGTGTAAAAACGAGTTAACTGAAAGATGCCACCACTTTGGATTTAACATTTGTTATGAAACGCCCTCTAAGTCCCGCGAGGAATCAGGTAAACATTTTAACCAATAAAATGTTAAACGTATACACATAATAATTAAAACAGAGCAGCACGATGAACAGCATGTATGAATTACTAATGGGCCTTCCGTTATTTAACGGTGTCAGCTACAACCGCATCTCGGAAATTGTAGGGTCAACACCGTTGTCGTTTCTAAAATACTTGCCGGGGCAGCCGATATTTGCCGCAGGAGATCCCTGCGCCCAGTTGAAATTCATCATTTCGGGCAGTGTGCGCATCTCTATCGGCAACCATAATGACCGTTTTCGCGTCAATTCTACATTGAACGCGCCATCGGTTATAATGCCTGACTATCTTTTCGGCCGCTCGACGATTTATCCGTGTGATGCCAGCGCGATTGACACGGTGTCAATCATGCAGATTTCCAAACAGGAATTCACGCGGCTTTTGCGCACCGACGAGGTATTCCTGTTCAACTTCTTGAATATCCTGTCAAGCGACGCTCAAAAAGGGATTGACGGGGTGATGGCATTGTCGACAGGCTCTCTTGAAGAACGCCTTGCCTATTGGATTCTGGCCCTGACACAGCGCGATGCCACTGACATAACAATGACTTGCAAGCAGCGTGACCTGTATTCTGTTTTTGGCGTTCAACGCTCGTCGTTCATAGCAATGCTTGACTCGCTTACCGAACGCGGCATAATAACATACGTTCCCGGAGAGATAAGAGTCATATCGCGCACTAATCTCGCACGTCTTCTCCTTTCGGGCAACGAGTAGATTGCATGACTTACACCGATTGCCGCAGAAACTGACACCTGTTTTTTGTCTTTTGAAAATTTGACCATTTCCCCAATTTTTCTGAACAATTGTTTGCGTTGCAAAATTTGTGGGAACGGGATTTTTTTTGTAATTTTGTTTGCTCAAAAGAACCGTTTCCGCAAGGGAACGGCTTAATGCCGTATTGCGCTGTGATTGAGCTGTATGGCATTAAAGTCAAAACAGAATAAAACGAACAATTCTACAACGTATGTCAACTGACAAAGAAAAAGAGGAACAGTATAGTGCCAGTAACATCCAAGTGCTTGAAGGCTTGGAGGCCGTTCGCAAACGCCCGGCGATGTATATTGGCGACATCAGTGTAAAAGGTCTGCATCATCTCGTATATGAGGTGGTCGACAATTCAATAGACGAGGCTCTTGCCGGATATGCAACCCATATTGATGTAACCATTAATGCCGATAACTCGATAACCGTAGTGGATAATGGCCGCGGCATTCCCGTGGACATGCATGAGAAAGAACACAAGAGTGCTCTTGAAGTAGTGTTGACCGTGCTCCATGCCGGTGGTAAGTTTGACAAAGGCTCCTACAAGGTTTCGGGCGGTCTTCACGGAGTGGGCGTGTCATGTGTAAACGCTCTTTCGACTTATCTTCGTGCCGAGGTTCACCGTAACGGCAAGGCCTACATGCAGGAATACTCGTGCGGCAAGCCCACTACCGAGCTGCAGATTATCGGGGACAGCACCGATACCGGCACTTCGATTACATTCAAGCCCGACGCGTCTATTTTCACCGTCACCGAATACGACTACAACACGCTGGCAAATCGTCTGCGCGACCTTGCATTCCTTAATGCGGGAATCGCACTGACACTTACCGACATGCGCGACCTTGACGAAAACGGGCAGCCGCGTCACGAGGAATTTTATTCCCGCGACGGCCTGAAAGAATTTGTCACATATATTGACTCCAACAAGGAATCCCTCATCAATGACGTCATCCACCTCGACACCGAACGTGGCGGCATCCCTGTAGAGGTTGCCCTGACTTACAACAATACCTACAACGAGAATATTTATTCATTCGTCAACAACATCAATACTATAGAAGGCGGCACCCATTTGACCGGGTTCCGCCGTGGGCTCACCTCTACCCTCAAAAAGTATGCCGAGGACAACAAACTGCTTGAAAAAGTCAAAATCGACATCGACCCGGCCGACTTCCGCGAGGGTTTGACCGCTGTCGTTTCCGTAAAGGTAATGGAACCACAGTTTGAAGGCCAGACAAAAACCAAGCTCGGCAACAACGAGGTCATCGGGGCGGTGCAGACGGCCGTGAGCGAGGCACTCCGATATTATCTTGAGGAACACCCCAAGCAGGCGCGCACCATCGTCGACAAAATAATTATTGCCGCCCAAGCCCGTCATGCGGCCCGCAATGCCCGTGAAAAAATCCAGCGCAAGTCACCCCTCAGCGGCGGCGGACTTCCCGGCAAACTTGCAGACTGCTCCTCCCGGCACGCTGAAGACTGCGAACTTTTCCTCGTCGAGGGTGACTCGGCAGGCGGAACAGCCAAGCAGGGCCGCGACCGCACATTTCAGGCAATCCTTCCCCTCCGAGGCAAAATCCTCAATGTCGAAAAGGCTATGGACCACAAGATTTTTGACAATCAGGAAATCACAAGCCTCTACCGTGCGATGCGCGTGACTATCGGAACCGAGGATGACCCTAAAGAGATCAACATTTCCCGCCTTGCCTATCACAAGATTATCATCATGACCGATGCCGATGTGGACGGCAGCCACATCGCCACACTGCTGATGACATTCTTCTTCCGCCGTATGCGTCCTGTCATCGAGCAAGGCTACCTGTATCTTGCCACTCCCCCGCTTTATAAATGTGTGCGCGGTAAAGTCGAAGAATACTGCTGGACTGACGCCCAAGTACAACAGTTTATTGCCCAATATGGCGACAAGACAAAAGTACAACGATACAAAGGTCTTGGCGAGATGAGCGCGCAGGAGCTTCGAGACACGACAATGGATCCCGAACAACGCCTTCTCAAACAGGTCAACATCAGTGATGCCGCCGAAGCCGATCGCATTTTCTCCATGCTTATGGGTGAAGATGTCGGCCCCCGCCGCGACTTTATTGAATCTAACGCCAACTACGCTAACATCGACGCGTAATCAAGTCTTCTATATCAATGTAGCGCCGCGATATATAAGGGCGGCGCTACATTGACTTTTTATCCCTGCTGCCTAACTTTGTTGCACGTTTCGGCGTTAATTTATATAATCAATTCGGTTTACCGGTAAAAATAAAAAACAATGAGTTCATCATCTAAAAAATCAACGTCGCGACTTTCGTCTCAGGCCTTGGAGACCAAGGTTAACGAATTTGTATCGGAACAAAAAAACAACACATACAACTATAAACAGGTAGCTCACGCTATCGGTGCAATTACGTCTGCGCAGCAGCGTTCTGTAGCCATGCAGTTAGTCGAAATGGCTTTTGACGGCGAAATTATCGAAGTATCACCCGGTAAATACAAGTCGCCGCAACGCACTAACGAGGCTGTCGGCATTTTCGTGCGACGCTCCAACGGCAAAAACTCAGTCATCACCGACACCGACGGCGAGGCGATATTTGTTGCCGAGCGCAACTCCATGCACGCTCTTAACGGCGACAAAGTGCGCGTCAATATCGCTGCCCACCGCCGAGGGTCCGAACCCGAGGCCTGCGTCATTGAAATTATCGAAAAAAACGATCAGGTATTTATAGGGACCCTTCAGGTTGAAGCCCACTTTGGCTATCTGCTGACTGATTCCAAATATCTTGCCACCGACATTTTTATCCCTAAAGCCAAGCTCAAGGGGGGAAAGACCGGAGACAAGGCTGTGGTGAAAATCACACAGTGGGACGACGATGCCAAGAACCCCAAAGGCGAGGTTGTCGACCTGCTCGGCAAAACCGGCGAGCACAATGCCGAAATGCACGCTATTCTTGCCGAATTCAATCTGCCATACAAATATCCCGCCAACGTTGAGGCCGCAGCCAACAAAATTAATGCAGGAATCACCCCCGAAGTCATTGCCCAAAGAGAAGACATGCGCGATGTCACGACATTCACTATCGACCCTAAGGATGCAAAAGACTTTGACGATGCCCTATCGTTACGGATTCTGCCAAACGGAAATTACGAAGTCGGTGTCCACATTGCCGATGTAACCCATTATGTACTTCCCGACACCGTGATTGACCGAGAGGCCGAAAAACGCGCCACATCGGTATATCTTGTTGACCGAGTAGTCCCGATGCTTCCCGAGCACCTCTGCAACGGAATCTGCTCATTGCGCCCCAAAGAGGAAAAACTCGCCTATTCCGTCATCTTTGAGATGGATGCCAACGCGCGCGTTCTTAACCACCGAATCGTTCACACTGTCATCCGTTCCGACTATCGTTTCACCTACGAGGAAGCTCAGCAAGTCATCGAAACAGGAGCAGGCAATTTTGCGACTGAAATCACCACGCTTGATTCTCTTGCAAAAATCCTACGCAAACAGCGTTATGAGAACGGGTCGGTTGATTTTGACCGGGCCGAGGTGAAATTTGAAATCGACAAGGACGGCAAGCCTGTTGGCGTGTATTTCAAGGTGTCGCAGGATGCCAACAAACTGATTGAGGAATTCATGCTGCTTGCCAACCGCACCGTGGCTACAGTCATCGGCAAACAGATTGGCAAGAAACGCCCCAAGGCATTTGTCTACCGCGTCCATGACCAGCCTGACGCCCAAAAACTGGCCGACCTCGCGTCAATTGCCCGTACATTCGGATATAAAGTGAAATCGTCAGGAAACGCAAAGGAAATTAACCGTTCCATCAACAAGATGCTCTCCGAGGTAAAAGGACGCGGCGAGGAAAACTATCTCGCCACTCTTGCTATCCGCTCTATGGCCAAGGCGATATACACTACCGAGAACGTGGGTCACTATGGCCTCGGGTTTGACTTCTACACCCATTTCACATCCCCTATCCGTCGTTACCCCGACATGCAGGTCCACCGTCTTCTCGACCGCTATCTCAATGGCGGACGCACTGTCAACGCGGCCAAGCTCGAAGACTCATGCAAGCATGACAGCGAGATGGAACAACTCGCGTCCAACGCCGAGCGGTCTTCTATCAAATACAAACAGGTAGAGTACATGCAGGAACACCTCGGCGAAACATTTGTCGGAATGATTTCAGGGGTGACCGAATGGGGACTGTATGTAGAAATCGAGGAAAATTTGTGTGAAGGACTTATTCCGATGCGCGACCTTGCCGATGATTTTTATGACCTTGACGAGAAGAATCATTGCCTCGTGGGCCGTCGGCACAACAACCGGTACCGTCTTGGCGACAAGGTGAAAATCAAGGTTGCCCGTGCTGACCTCGAAAAGAAACAGCTTGACTTTATTCTTGCTGATAAACCGTATCGAAAAAACGAAGACGACATGGGTTACACGGCCAAACCGGACAAGAAAAAGAAACATTCCTCCCGCAACAAGACGGGCAACCGCAGACGAAAATAAAAAAGCAAACGGCACCGGGATTATCTCTGACTGAATCCCGGTGCCGTTTGCTTTCATATCACTGTTTCAACAAGTGCTCTATTTGAGGTAGAACCGGCACACATCCATCATTTACGATGACATTAACGCATTGATGATGTTTTTCAGGGACAAATGAATCCTGAGCCGACATGCGCGCAAGAACCTGTTCTTCGGTCAGACCGCTACGCCGCATGACACGTTCAATGCGGATTTCAGAAGGGGCGCAGATCTCCCACACCTCATCAACCTCACGATCAAGACGGCTTTCATAAAGGATGGCGGTTTCAACAAATGCCACCAGTCCCGTTTGACTCGCTACCCACTGACGAAGGTCGTCTCTGACCGCTCCATGAACGATATTGTTTAATAGGGAAAGAGCGTCAGCATCGGCAAAGACAATCTCACTTAGACGATGACGGTCAATGCTTCCATCATGCCCGATGACATCACCTGCGATTTCATCTGCGATTCTATCACGGATGGTGCGGTTACAGTCCATCAGTTTCTTGGCATTCCGATCGCAATCATAAACCGGGTATCCCATTGCTAAAAGGCAGCGGGAAACAATCGATTTTCCGCTGCCAATGCCACCGCATATTGCAATAAGTTTTTCTGACATATCAATTATTGCGGATTTGCAACCAGTTGTTCGATGATATACTCAACACTATCGGGACTAAATGACACGTTGCGGTACAAATCGGGAATCACTGACAAGGATAACCCCAGTTTGTTACGTCCCGGCTTTATACTCCGAAAGTCAGCATAGGCTTTTAACGGATAATCGTTGTTATAGTCACTCATCGGTACGAGATAAGAAATCTCTACCTTAGAAGGGAATGTGATGATGTTCTTGTCATCAGGCACATTGACTACCTCGACCGATATAAGCTGCTTCCGGGAGATAAGGGGTTCGACGGGAACCGTCACGATGACGCGGTCAGGAATTATACGCATCCCGTTCACCGGCTTGATGCGCACTTCATATCTTGTCGTGTCCTTCAATCCGCTTTTGACAATAGGCTCGGTCACTACCCTTGTCAGAGAATGAGGCACATCCCCGACAGCATATACGTTGACCGAGTCAATATTAGCGGTCATGGGTCCTGAAATTATATATTGGGGATGCGGATGAATGTCGGCATCGATTGCCAGCGCGACACGCTTTCCGGGCAGCGTCGAATAGTTCAGCTTGATTGAATCAGGCTTAAACGACATTATCTGGATGGCATTTCCAAAATAGTCCCTGAAACGGGAATCTATCTTGGCCCGCGACATATAGATTACATTTTCTTCGCTCTGTTCATCCCACTTGAATTTCATCACAGGCATCTTGCCCCAAAGGAAACGCAAAAGTTGCGAGTCCTTACCACGCACACTGACACTGAAGTCAGTCGGGAACTTACCGATTACAGTAATACTGTCAGGCACGTCCTGCATTTCTACAGGAACCTCAAAGTCGCGCTGAACCTCGGTGTCAAGCGAAAGCAGCAGCCAAAACACAAATGCCACGGCGACAAACAGCAGATATAGCAACACGTCGCGGCCGCGACGTGACTTGACAGCCCGATCCAAGGACCGGGCTATCTCGCTGGCTTTTTCTTTCAGCATCGCCATTTTGCCGATGACACAAGAAGGTACTTCTTACTTGTTATTGTTGGCAACCTCAGAATCAGCGGCAGCCTCCTGCGCGGTGGGATAAACAGAACCCTTGTCAACGGTAATGCGGACATTGGGGGCTATTTCAATCACAAACGAGGTTTCTTTGATTGAAGTCACTTTGCCATAGATGCCGCCTGCGGTCACAACACGGTCGCCGGTTTTCACGCCCTCGCGGAATTTCTTGATGTCGTTCTGACGTTTCTGCTGCGGACGAATCATGAAGAAATAAAAAATCACAATCAAGAGAACAATCATACCGATGTTCATGATTGCGCCGTTGCCGGCCGCATCCTGCAATAGAATTGAATTGAGAATCATAATCTGTCTTTAAGTTAAATATACTACAAAGATAATGCTTTATGACAAATATCCGAAATTACTTGCCCAAAATCTTTCCTTCTTCTTTCAGATAATTGATTACCGAGAAAAGGATACCATTGATAAACGCACCACTCTTGGGGGTGGAATAAGCATTGGCTATTTCGATATATTCATTGAGCGTTACAGGTATAGGGATGGCGGGATAGTTGATTATCTCGGCAATAGCCGCCACCATGATTACCACGTCCATGAAGGCCAGTCGCTCGCTGTCCCAGTCGCGGGTGTTGACAAACTTGTCAATCAGTTCGCGATATTCATCATAGTCGTTAATCGAATATTGAAACAGTTGCGCGCCAAAGTTGCTGTCTTCTTCATCTTTGTACTGAGGGAGCAGTCTGATGTCAGCCCCGTCGGCTTTGCTTGTGGCAAAGCGCCGGATAGTTTTGAGTATGAAAGTCCCCATGATGTGGATGTCGTCATTCCAGTAAACCGATTTCGATTCGAGAGCCTCGGCCAAATCATCGCTCGGAAGAATCACATTTTTCATCAACGACCGCCACAACTCGCAATCTTCCTCAAAAGAATGCTCCTCGGGCGTAGCCATGTACTCTTTATAAATATCACTCTCCAGCACAAGGTCAAGCAATGATTTAATCAAAATGTCATCATCAGTCCAAGATATAGGATTATCCTTCAGATATTCCTCCATCTGTTCATTCTCAGAGACAGCTTTCACAAACTTGTTTTCGACAAATCTCAGGTCAGGGTTCAAATCGGCATCAGTCGGGAGAAATTTATGTTTGGCAGCGTCAAGCCGCAAATCCTGCTGACGCGTGATTTCCACCGGGAGAAGGAGCAGCGAGTGATACAGCTCGTAAGCCTTGTCAAGTGAACGTCCGAGCGAGTTCCGCGCCTCATTGTAAAGCATTCGGTTGTCACCATAGTTGGCCAGCGTGTCAATTGTCATTTTTACGCCGAGGCTGAATCCCTTGATGGTAAACGCGGGATTTTCGCGGGCGGCGACAACGACTTCGGGATTGTTCTCGACAAGATTGGTCAGCACTGATGCCCACAATGCCACATCATCCTTTATGTCGACTTTTTTCTTGCGGATATAGCTTTTATAAGCAGGCAGTGAGGGAATAGCGTTATATACTGACGGAATCACCTTGTCAAACGCCTCCAGTGACGAGCGGCCGCGCAGAATAGCACTTCTCACCTCGTCCACACCGTTGAGCGCGCGTGACATCGAATTACGGTTGATATGCTTGTTAAGGGCAAATCCGCGCAACGGCGACTTCCCGTTGCCGCGCACATCGAAACCCGACATTTCCAACACCATCAATAACAAATCGAGGTACAGCGTATGGGCGTACTTCTTATCACGGGAAGCCGACTCGGCAGGAGCCGGTTCAATCTTGAACTCACTTTGGGACAGCAGATAAGAATAAAGCATCTGCACAACCTTAATACGGATCAATACTCGATTTATCATGATTTTAATGTTCTATTTTGTTCCTATGAATTAATTTCTCTGCAAAATTAATACTTTTTTGCCAAAATTCAATCTCTATCGCTGAATAAAATTTTCAAGCATTATAAGAGGGCGTTTCATAACAAATGTCAATCCAAAGTGGTAACTGAAAGAGGCTGCCATGAGGATAAG
>DLAR01000086.1:9410-36328 GCA_002494015.1 Porphyromonadaceae bacterium UBA7042
GCCCTGAATCTCGGTCACATAGCTACGGCTATGCTTCCTCGATTCATAACGAAATCCGACGTGTGAAAACGGGCTTTGGATTTAACATTTGTTATGAAACGCCCTCTAAAACACTCGATGCAGTCGCGATGTTCAATTTGTACAGGCATGAATTTTTCGCTAATTTTGTGCTGCTAAAATATATTCCAAGGTCATGAATCAGGATAAATCCCCCACAGTTTCAACACAAGCAAAACCGTCGGACAATGTTGCGTCATCGACTGCCGACCTCGGCACGAGTTCCATCCGTCGGCTGCTGATGCAATATTCTGTACCCGCCATTATCGCAAGCGTTGCAGTCTCGCTTTACAATATCGTCGATTCAATATTTATTGGCCGTGGTGTGGGCGCGATGGCCATTGCCGGTCTTGCGATTACATTCCCGCTGATGAACCTTGTGATGGCGTTCTGTACGCTCATCGCGGTGGGAGGCGCCACGATTTCTTCTATTTTTCTCGGACAGAAGAACTATAGCCGCGCTACCGACGTGGTCAACAATGTATTCGTGCTTTGTCTTATCCACTCTGTCCTTTTCGGAGGTGTCACGCTGTTGTTCCTCGACCGGATTCTTTATTTCTTTGGAGCGACAGAAGAAACTATCCCCTATGCGAGTGAATTTATGAAGGTCATCCTCTATGGGACTCCTGTCTCATACCTCTTTATCGGCCTTAACAACCTGATGAGGGCAACCGGCTATCCTCGCAAGGCAATGATTTCGGCTCTGCTTTCGGTGGTTGTCAATGTCATTCTCGCCCCGATTTTCATATTTGTGTTTGACTGGGGCATCAAGGGAGCCGCATTCGCTACAATATGCGGTCAGTCTGCCGCTTTTATATGGGTCCTCCACCACTTTTTGTCTCGCAAAAGCTCCATACACCTTAACTGGGGCAACAAGTGGCTGACCGGGGCAATAATGAAACGCATCTATGCCATAGGTCTGTCGCCGTTCTTGATGAACGTATGTGCCTGTATCGTGGTCATATTCATCAACCGGGCATTGCTCGACTACGGCGGCGATGACGGAAATATGGCGGTGGGGGCATACGGAATACTTAACCGCACGACAATGTTTTTTGTCATGATTGTTTTCGGTGTCACACAGGGCATGCAGCCTATTCTCGGATACAACTATGGAGCCGGAAATCTCGACCGAGTCAAGCGGACTTTGAAACTCGGTATTATTCTCGGGGTAAGCATCACATTTGTAGGGTGGCTCATTACCGAGCTGTTCCCCGATGCAGTAAGCGACCTTTTCACGACCGACCCTGTGCTGATTGACCTTGCCCGCAAGGGGTTCAGAATTTATTTCATCTGTTACCCGGTGGTGGGTTGCCAAATTGTAATTCAAAACTTTTTCCAAAGCGTCGGAAAGCCGAAAATTTCGATATTCCTGTCTTTAACTCGACAGCTGTTATTCCTTATACCGTTTCTCATCATTCTGCCGCGCCATTTCGGCATCAACGGAGTGTGGGCATCAATGTCGGCATCCGATATAATCGCTTTTGTGTTTGCCGTAGTAACTCTGTATGTCTCGATGCGCAATACAAAAAAAATGAGCGGGGCATCAACTGAATAGAACCAATGACAGCCGCAAGACGTTATTAAATTGATTTAACCAAATTCATTCATTATGAAAAAACATCTTACAATAGCACTTGTGGCCCACGACCAGCGTAAAGCCGACATGGTATCATGGGTAAAATATAACGCCCCGCTGTTGTCACGTCATCATCTTGTTTGCACCGGCACTACCGGCGGACTGATAAAAGACGCTTTCAACGATTTGGGCATCGAAGCCGATGTGGAATGCATGAACAGCGGCCCTATGGGCGGTGATGCCGAAATCGCGGCAAAGGTTGTCAGAAACGAGATTGACCTTGCAGTCTTTCTAATCGACGACCTGAACCCGCAGCCCCACGAGGCTGACATCCAGATGCTGTTGCGGCAGTGCCGACTTCACAACGTCCCCATCGCCTGCAACCGCATCAGTGCCGATCTGATGATTTCATCGACTCTGTGGGATAACGAGGATTATCACCCGACCGAGCAGACTTATGTAAAATTTGACCGTTGCTGAATTATACAAAACAATAGTGGCGTGAGAGAATTTATATCTCGCGCCACTATCGTTTTATAGCTGATGTGCGATTATTTTTTCAGCGCTTCATCCATCGCCTTGGCGGCTTTGCGACCGTCGCCCATCGCGAGAATTACAGTGGCACCACCGCGAACAATATCACCGCCGGCATAAAGGTCGGGAAGAGAAGACTGCATTGTCTCCTCATTTACAACAATTGTCCCGCGGCGTGAGATTTCCAGTCCTGAGACAGCATTGGGGATAAGCGGGTTGGGTGACACACCCACGCTGACTATGACGAGATCGACAGGGACTTCCTCGATAGCACCCTCAATCGGGACCGGACTGCGACGACCCGAGGCATCAGGCTCGCCAAGTTCCATTTTCTGCACACGCATCGCCCTCACGCGCCCCTTGTCATCGGCGATATATTCCACCGGGTTATGCAGTGTCATGAAGGTCACGCCCTCTTGCTTGGCATGGTGGATTTCTTCAAGACGGGCAGGCATTTCGTCTTCACCGCGGCGATAGACTATCATAGCGGTTTCGGCACCCATGCGGCGTGCAGTGCGCACGGCATCCATTGCCGTATTGCCACCGCCGATAACGGCCACACGGCTGCCATGCAGGACAGGGGTGTCATGCCCCGGCTTTCCGGCGCCCATCAGGTTAATGCGGGTCAAGTATTCATTACACGACATTATGCCTATCAGATTTTCACCGGGGATACCCATGAAACGCGGAAGACCGGCGCCTGAGCCGACAAATATGCCCGAGAATCCCATTTCGTGCAAATCGTCATAGGACAAGGTTTTTCCGACGATGCAGTTTTTGACAAATTCAACCCCGAGGGAGCGCAACGAGTCAATCTCAACGTCAACAACGGCATTGGGGAGACGGAATTCAGGAATACCATATTTCAGCACACCGCCGATTTCGTGCAATGCCTCAAAAACCGTGACCTCATAGCCGCGTTTAACCATGTCTCCGGCAAAAGATAGTCCGGCGGGGCCTGACCCGACGACAGCGACTTTAATCCCATTGGACGTTTCTTTTGACGGCAATGTCATGGAGTCTGACAATCGTTCAAAATCAGCAGCAAATCGTTCAAGATAGCCGATGGCAACCGGCGGTTTCTTCATATTATTGTAAATACAGCGCGACTCACATTGCTTTTCTTGCGGGCACACACGTCCACAGACCGCCGGGAGGGCACTGGTTTCCTTCAATACCGCTGCCGCTGCATGGAAATCGCCACGCTCGATGTTTTTTATAAACCCGGGGATATTGATTGACACGGGGCAGCCGCCGGTACATTGAGGGTCGGGACAATCGAGGCATCTTGTCGCTTCCACAACCGCCATCTCGGCATCAAGACCCTGATTTACCTCCTCATTACAAGTCACACGGTAAGCGGCATCAAGTTCGGGCATTTTAACCCGTGGGATTGAAGAACGCTCTTTGGCTGAATGGGTTTTGCGTAATTCCTCACGCCATTCCGCATCTCGGGGTGCTAAAGTTGTTATGTTGTTCATGACATTTCAATTATAGGAACGTAAACGCATCATCATTTCATCAAAATCGACCTTGTGCGCGTCAAATTCAGGGCCGTCGATACACACAAATTTAGTTTTTCCGTCAACAGTCACACGACATGCTCCGCACATACCTGTGCCGTCTACCATTATGGTATTGAGAGAACACATTGTCGGGATATTGTATTTGGCGGTGAGCAGTGATACGAATTTCATCATGACAGCCGGCCCGATTGTAACTACCATGTCGACTTTTTCGCGGTTTATCACATCCTCCACCCCGGCAGTCACGAGTCCCTTGCGCCCCATTGAACCGTCATCTGTCATAACGACCACTTCATCGGAATACTCCGATACTTGCTCTTTCAATATTATCAGGTCGGCGGTGCGGGCGGCAAGAACCGAGACAACCCGGTTGCCGGCTTCTTTCATTGCCTTGATTATGGGTAAAAGGGGCGCGACCCCTACTCCACCGCCACAGCACACGACCGTGCCGAAGTTTTCAATATGTGTCGCCTGCCCAAGCGGCCCGACGACATCGGCAAGATACTCGCCGGGGTTCAGAGCGCATATCTTGCGGGTTGAAACGCCCACCTCCTGTATGATGAGTGTAATCGTTCCTTTTTCAATGTCGGCATCAGCGATTGTCAACGGGATACGCTCTCCCCCTTCTTCGGGTCTGACAATTACAAAATGCCCTGCCCGCCGCGATCGGGCTATCATTGGGGCTTCGACCACAAGTTTCACCACATGGTCTGAGAAATGCACCTTTTCTAATATTTTATTCATATCGTAGGGTAATGATTGTTTTTGCAAAATTAAACAAATTTCCCGTTCATGCAGCTCTCTGCCGTAATAAAAATATTGCCCTGCGCCACTCTTCGCGAGCCGACGCAGGGCCTATAATCAAAAAGCTAATTCTATTACATTGTCTATATGATAGACGGGAAATTAGCTCCAAGGTTTAATCACCTCATGCCGATTTAACAGCTTTTAACCAAGATGTCTTATTTCCCGGTTGTAACCTTAACTCCGCCTTCAGGAAGGTGAACAACTTTCAAGTTTTCCAGCTCACCGTAAGTGTCATGTTCGCAGGGGACAATCAGGTTGCCGTCAGTATCAATCGCGCCCCATTTCCCATTAAGCTGAACGATGGCAAAGCCATAGTTGAAATCTTTTACCGAGTCATAAATCAGTTTGGCAATCACCTTGCCGCGAAGGTCGATAAACCCCCATTTGCCACGGCGTTCAACAGCAGCAAATCCTTCGCGAAACGGGAGAGCATTGTCGTAACGCGGTTTAATCACCATCTGCCCTACGGAATTGGCGTAGCCATAAAGGCCCGACATGCTTTCCATGGGCCGCGGATAATCGGCGTTCATAATGCCGAAACAAAATACAGCCGCAACTGCGGAGAAAAAAAATCGTTTTAACATAAAATATGGTGTTTTGTTAAACTATTCTTATGATTAGTCAGATGAAGATTCAATATTGCCTCTACCTCGTTGCAGAGATAAGGGACATCCACTACAAAGTAGGTCGAATAAGACGGATGGAACACACCGAGTCTCATCCGGGACACGCTGATACCGTATTTCTGAGAAAGAATAAACCGGTAAATGCTTAGCTGCAAGGCATAGTGATAAAACGACGTGTCACTCAGATGGGCGACGGGCGGCAACGCTGTCGAGTGCCATCGATTCTCTTTTTCAATATTTCCCCATGCATCCACCAGTTTTTTAGAACGTTTCCAGTCATAAATGTTAAACGTCCCGTCGGGAGTACGCTCAAGAAAATCGAGAGTTCCAGCGACAGCATAGTCCTCGTGAAAAATGCGCCATTCCGTGCGGAACGGGCACAGGTGGTTTTTCGCAGCAAACATTCGGAACAACCGGTATGCGTCTCCGTCGTCCCCCGCGTCATTACCGAGATAATAATTTTCAATTTTGGCATGCATCTCGGTCCCAAGGTCACGCGACCGCCGGGCATCGTCTTCCCACTTTTGCCGCAATTGCTCGGGTGTCATCCCCATCGACGGGGCTTTGCGACGGGACCAGTATTCCGCATCAAACTTCGGAAAGCATTCCTCGACAAGAGTGGTAACGGATTTCAGCCGTTGACCGCCATGAAAATATTCATGACGTTCCTCGTCAAATTCAATCAGCAAATCTCGGGTATGAGCATTCAGTTGGTTATAGGTCATGTACAAAGATATGAATAATATCTTAAACCGACAAAAAATATCAGTACTGAAGATATATAAACGGCACGATGTCACTCTGCCGCACCTGAATAATCATTACAATCACAAGTGCAAAAATCACGGCTTGCACCAAAAGCGGGGCAGCATCGAAACCGTCGCGCAACTTGTCGCTCCAACGGCGGGGAGACATGTGCATGAACAGGCCAAGCAACATGGCAAGCACAATCAACAGATACCCTTCGACAAACTGCGGAGCCACTGACAAATGAAAATCATTGACAATCTGAGAAGTCATGGCTCCGGCATCTTCGAGTGTCCGGCATCGGAAAAACATGAATGTCAACGCCATCAGGTTGAAGGTGAAGAATATGTTCAGTGCGACGCGCCATTTAGGAGTCGCCTTGTCAGAAGAAGCCGGAAAAATGCGCCGCCAAGTTTTGTGGCACACGAGCAATAATCCCTGAACGAACCCCCATATAACATACATCCATGATGCCCCGTGCCACAATCCGCCGATAACCATCGTGGCCATCTGATTAAAGTTGGCTCTCGTGCGAGAACAACGGTTTCCGCCAAGAGGGATATAGACATAATCGCGAAGCCATGTAGAAAGAGAGATGTGCCACCTATGCCAAAATTCCGTCGGACTCTGCGCCTTAAACGGTGCACGGAAATTATCGGCAAACCGATAACCGAGCAACAACGCTATACCGATAGCCATATCGCTATATCCCGAGAAATCACAATAAAGCTGAATTATGAAACCGAATATGGCCACTGTGTTCTCGAAGCCGCTATACAGAGTAGGATTGTCAAACACACGGTCGACAAAGTTACCGCTGATAAAGTCGGCAACGACAACTTTCTTTATCAATCCGGCAATAATGAGAAACAACCCCTCGCTTACCATTGCCCGGGTCGCTGTGGGATTAGCCTGAACTTGCGGTAGCATATCCTTGGCCCGCACAACCGGCCCGGCAAGCAATGGTGGAAAGAATGTGAGATAAAACGTGTAGTCGAGGAAATTGCGACATGCAGGTATGGTGCCGCGGTATATATCCACGATATAGCTGATAGATCGGAATGTAAAGAACGAAATCCCCGCCGGAAGTATGATGTCGAGCACGTCAAATTTTAATGTTGAGAATCGCATGACTGTGTCCAATATCAGGTTGAAATACTTGAAAAAAGCCAGCATCCCGATATTGACACACACGTTTAGCAGCACGATAAGCTTCCTGCCCCATACCACACGGGTCTTCTCCATAATAATACCAAGGAGATAGTCCATGATACATATTCCGAGGAGTATGAAACAGTATTCCGCCGATGATTTGTAATAGAAATAGAGGGAAAACAGGATGACAAATATCATCTTGACCGTTCTGAAACGGCGAAGCAGCCGATAAATGCAGATAAAAGCGACAAACAATATAAGAAACAGGCCCGTATTAAATAATAGCGGAGATACGGGGTCGTGCTTCAGCACGCCAAGTATCTTCTCAGGCTCAATGTCGTTAAAGTCTATCATTACAGATTCTCAACTTATACTTACCTATTTTAATTCTTTTATTCAGAATCACGCAACGAGTCCATCAGCGCATCATACAGCAATCGTCCTTCAAGATTATATCCTTTATGGGAGTGATGCACACGGTCTCCGCTGAAAAGATTTCCGCTAATCCATGTCGCACTCGCGCCACGGCCTCCGGCAACCTCATACCAGTCATAAACAGCGATAGCGTTGTTTTTACCGTAATCTAAAATAGCCTGACGCAACGGCGCTATATTGCTGTTTACCGCATAGCTTTTTACTTTTTTTGTCACTGTCCTATAACCGGCTTTGCGTCCTTTGCGCGCTTTGCGTTTTACACGGGTTTTCTTAGTCGTATAAACACTTTTCTGACATTCCATCGGGGTCGTCAACAAGATTACGGCATCGGGGTTATAAGATTTTATATTTTTGACAAGACGGTCGATTGAACGGGTAAATCCAGCAACATCAAGCCGACCAAACGCCTCGTTGGTACCGAGAGAGATAATGACAAGATTAGGATTCAATGCTGAAATCCCATAGCCGACAGTACCAATGCGGTTGTAGGTGTCATAAGCCGCGCCATTGTTGCCAATCGCATGATAGAACACTCCGGGAACGCCGCCCGACAATGATGCCCCGAATATTGTCAAGTCGCCGGTGGAACTGAACGAGATATTGACTTTCGTTTCGGGAGAAGCCATGACAATCTGGGTGTAGTCTTTCGAAGGTATTGCTCTGAAATGAACGCTTTTACCCTCGCCGTTTGTTACATTGTCAACCGTCAGTTTGCCGTTATGGAATATGGTAACCGATGAAAATGGGTTATAATCATCTTTTTCCGAAGTCCCGATTGTGATCTCGCTATTATTGCGCAGAGGGTGAATCGAAGTTCCTGTAAAACCGACTGTCTGCCGCCATGACGCGCTCATGAGTTTAACCGGATTCCATGCATTTTTGCTTTGAAAGACGTAATCCGAAGGCTCGTTAGTCCCGCTCATTTTCAGTGGAGCTACAAGACCGCGTCCCGCGTTTCCAAAGTCATACTGGAGTAATTCGCGCGTGGTGCCGGTTCCTATGTCGGCCTGCACATGGCTGTCGCCGATATGTACGATTGACACGGGTTCCTTGTTGCTGTTGACAAACGCTTTTCTAAGTTGAGACCAGTCTGCCCCATTATAAATAATATGGTTGGCCCCTTGGTTTATAAACGAGGGGACGGGAATATCTATGTCATCGGCTTCTTCGGGAATAATGACCGGACTTTCTCTCACATCCCGGTCATCTGAATCAGAATCTTCGGTTGATTCCCCCGATACCTCCTCCTCTGTGTCATCTTCCTCGGTTACCGGTTGTTGCGCAACCGATACAAATGGCACAAATGCAGCAATTATCCATGCTGAGAATATAGTAACAAATCTTTTTTTCATTTTAGACATTGTTGAATGGCGTTAAACAATTCATCGGCCAGACGTGCGCCCCCCTTATGGGTAAGATGGATGTAATCTTTGTTGGCCAGACCTTGGCGAGACCACTCCACGATGGCGTCTTCTCCACCCATCGCCTCGCGAGTGTCCCAAAAGAGACAGTGGGCGCGACGGGCGGCATCACGCTGGGCGGCAATCATGGCGGGAGCCACACTCATGGAATGGACTGCACCGCCCCGTTTTTCCCCACGGTCGCCAATCCCCATGAGGAGAATGTCGGCACCGGGATAACAGTATTTCACATGATTAATCACGTCGACCATGCGGTCAGAGTAAATATGGTAATCTTTTTGCTGCGGACTCATGGCATTAATGCCAAATTCCAAAACAATCAGATTATAGGGTACCGACAGCGACATCTGACGGCATAGCCGGGCGTTGATTCGTGACAATGTAATACCGGAAAAGCCACGAGATGACATGCAGTCTACTGAGACTCCATCGCTGCCGTCAAGCCACACTCCGAGACCAATAAATGAGGCCGACGATGTCTTGACTTCGAAATTTTCAGTCAAACCGTCAACCGTGATGCACTGCACGACAGAGTCACCTTTGATTTCATGGTCAATCCACTCGCCTTTCCCCGTGCGACATGAAACTATAGCGTCATCGGGAGATATAAACAGTAATCGTGAAATGCTCCAAGACCCGGCGTGAGGGAAAGAGGAGGTGCCTGCATAGGTCGACAATGCTGACCCTGTCGGGGTTGAGTATTGCTCGGAAAGAGCCAGATACCTGTTTTTTGCTTTCTTGAGCGCGGTGAATGTCTTCCATCCGTTTCCACCTTGTTTTATCGATTTTCTGAACCCGGGGAAATCACTGTGCATATTCACATACCCTACTCCTTGACCACCATAAGCATTCTGAAGTTTTTCGCGCAGATCCTGAGTGAAAATATCACCTTCGATATAGCTGTCTCCGACAACGGCTATCCGCGCATGTGTTCTCGATGCAATTGCCGATTTCAAAGAGCTAAGTCCACGGTTGTCAGGAGTATAATCCTCTATCACGACAATATCGCCGACTCGTGCCGGTTTTGCAGGCAATACCGGTAGGGTTTGATAGCCGGAATCGGATTCTGTCATCATGCCGGCAGAATCCGACACCCGCTGCCCGAGCGTGTCACGAGATTCTGATGCCTGAACTTTGGCCAGTTCAGGATCGACCGCCATTATATTTTCAGCATCGGCGTTGTTGTCATGGATTACTGACGCGGCAGAATCGTTCATGATGTCGCCCAGCAAGTTGAAATCCTTGATTTTGCCATCACTCCATCGACCTATCGGGAGCAACGATATACCGATTACCACCAGCAAGGCAATAACCAATATCAGGGCTGCTTTGCCCTCACTATCTTTATTATTCCGTTCCATAAGTTATCAGCAATCAGGACTGAGCCGAAAATCCGGTTACGATTTCATTGCGCGACGGATTGTCACTGCCCGTAACCGCGCATAAAAGAGGACGGCACTTCGACATAGCCTCGTCCCACTCATCATCCACTTTGCTCAAAGCTGTTATTCCTCCGCCTGAATAGATGTTGTAAATATATCCTTTCCTGCCGTCATCAAAAGCTCCGGGAGCAAGAAACGCACTGCGCAGACTAGCGTAGGCCCTTACCCGGGTCCCGGTCTTTACCGCGACATATCCGCCATAGCACAGACGCTCATGAAACTCGTTCATGACAATGTCATGAATCGCTTCATTGCGTGGCAAACCACATAAAGCCGGGGTCGGACTCAATTCGCCCAGTATCTGCCCGACAGGGACATTGCCCTCGGCTGTAATTGGGGTATAGAGATGAACAATATTGCCATATTTCATCTCGCCGAGGTCATCGGCTTCGGCATCCATTCCGAGCGAGGCAAGAGTGTTGCCGATGAAATCTACTACCATTTCGTGCTCCTCAAGATTCTTTTTGTCCCACGGGTCGGCCACATCTACGCTGCGCGTCCCGGCAAGAGCCATTGTCGATAGTTGTCCCGTAGCGGTATCATAGTCAATCAGCAACTCGGGCGACGCTCCTAACCACGCTCCGGTCTCGGGAGTATAGCACAAAAAACGGAATGTCGCGGGGAAACGCGAAAAATAGTCGGCGACAACCGCCGCAAGGGATCTCTCTGTAGCCACGGCGGTCATTTGCGACATCACGACTTTGCCTCCACGCTTTTTTAACGTGTCAATAACCCGGTGCAAGGATGCTTTGTAATTCAGAACCGGAGTAGAACGAAATGCAGGAGCGACAGCGGGATGATATAGTTTCTCGTCGACTTTCTCGGCTATATCCCGAGCCTCGGCCAAGTCAATCATGTCTGTGACTCCGGCAGTGTAGGACTCATCGTTTCCAAAAAAATTAATGGCGAAACCATTCCATGTCTGACGGTCGAGATGGGCCACGCAACAAGCGTCGGCATCGGGCAACGAGGCTTCAAAATGAAATTCATCCTCATTGGGAAAAGCATAAAGAGCAAACGGCAGCCCGGCATTGACACACCCTTCGGCGACCGAAAACAAATCTGTCTTATTCTTCATCAACAATCCTCCTCAAACCGCCCCATGAGTTCAAACGGGGATGCCGAAGTTATTTTAACATTATAGAAACCACCGCGCTCAGGCTTAAACACTGAAAGTTTTGAGATTAGAACCTCGGGGTCCACTTCAGGGGAGTCCCACTGAGTGCGGCCAACGTAAAATTCACCCTCCTCACGGTCAATGATTACGGGGATTGTTTTGCCGACCTTCTGTTGCTGAATTTCGTCAGAAATCTGCTCCTGAAGTTCCATTAATCGGTCAAGGCGCGATTGCTTGATTTCGGCAGATATATCGTCGCTAAAATTCTTTGCTCCGAATGTATCTTCCTCCTCACAATAGGCGAATGCCCCCATGCGTTCAAAACGCTGCTCGCGGACAAACTCAATGAGTTCCTCAAACGCCTCGTCATCCTCACCGGGGAAACCAACCATGAGAGTAGTGCGTATATGCAATCCGGGGACACGGCAACGCATTTCGGCAAGAAGTTGTCTCGTCTCGTCACCCGTAATGTGGCGGCGCATATTAGAAAGCAACCGGTCATTAACATGCTGCAAAGCAATGTCGAGATACTTGCACACATTGTCGCGACGCGCCATCACGTCAAGAAGATCCAGCGGAAACCCAGCGGGATAGGCATAATGAAGGCGAATCCACTCTACCCCCTCGACATCAGCAATCCGGTCAACAAGTTCCGCAATGCTGACATGGCCATATATATCCTGACCGTATGCAGTCAGGTCTTGCGCTATGACATTGAATTCTTTTACTCCACGGGCAACCAAAGACTTAACTTCGTCAATGATTTCTTCCATAGGCCGGGATTTATAACGCCCGGTTATCAACGGGATTGCACAGAAAGCGCAAAAACGGTTACAACCCTCGGCTATCTTCAGATAAGCATGATGACGCGGAGTGGTGATAATGCGGTCATAAGGGACAGTGGCGGGAGACTTTCGGGCAAGGTCGGTAACGAGCGCGGGCCAGTCGGTCTTGCCATACCATTTGTCTACTTCGGGAATTTCGGCCGGGAGGTCGTCGGTATAGCGTTGGGAAAGACACCCCATCACATAAAGCTCCGAAATTTCACCTTCTGTTTTGGCGGTCGCCCATTTCAGAATCTCGTTTATCGATTCTTCCTTGGCGTCACCGATAAAGCCGCAAGTATTCACAACCACGATATCGCCACGATTGACAGCATCGTCTTCATGAACGACATCCATCCCTACACCGGCAAGCATAGCCATCAGACGTTCTGAATCGACAAGATTCTTGGAGCATCCGAGGGAAATTATATTGACTTTTTTCTTTTTCAAAACCTTTTCAATCCTTGTTCTCACCGAAAAGCGACTCTACAAAGTCACGTTTATGGAACACTTGGAGGTCTTCGATACCCTCTCCCAACCCGATATATTTCACGGGGATATTAAACTGGTCGCTGATGCCTATCACCACGCCCCCCTTGGCCGTGCCGTCGAGCTTGGTAATGGCAAGTTCGTTAACCGATGTCGCGGCGACAAACTGCCGGGCCTGCTCAAATGCATTTTGCCCGGTCGAGCCGTCGAGAACAAGAAGGACCTCGTGGGGCGCATCGGGAACGAGTTTCTGCATGACGTTACGGATTTTGGTAAGCTCGTCCATAAGCCCCTTTTTGTTGTGAAGACGCCCGGCGGTATCGATGATGACCACATCCACGTCATTGGCAATCGCGCTCTGAAGCGTGTCAAAGGCAACAGATGCCGGATCGGCACCAAGTTTTTGTTTTACAACCGGCACTCCGGCTCTCTCGCCCCAGATGTCGAGCTGTTCCACGGCTGCCGCACGGAAAGTGTCAGCTGCGCCAAGCATCACCTTGTTCCCGGCTTTCTTAAACTGGGCTGCCATTTTTCCAATGGTGGTAGTCTTGCCGACACCATTGACACCAACGACCATTATCACATGGGGATGATGGCCGGCCGGCACTGTGAAGTCTTCAAGCGAAGTCTCGTTATGATTCTCGGCAAGCATATCGGAAATTTCCTCACACAGCAGACTGTTGAGTTCCGAGGCTCCCACATATTTATCTTTTGCCACTCGGGCCTGAATGCGGTCAATTATTTTGAGAGTGGTATCGACACCTACGTCAGAGGTGATGAACACTTCTTCGAGATTGTCAAGCACCTCGTCATCGATTGTCGATTTTCCCGCGATAGCGTGAGTCAATCGGTCAAAAAAGCCTCTTTTAGTGCGGTCAAGACCGCGGTCAAGGGTCTCTTTCTTTTCTTTTTTATTTTTCGAGAAAAAATCAAATAGTCCCATTGTCTTTATAAATGAGTCGCCGTTCCACGCGACAGCCAGTGCCGCAACGGCTGATAAGTTTTTAAGACTGCAAATTTACAAAATTATTCCATGATATGCAAAACCCAATTTACAACAGGTAATCGACAAAGGCGGATGCGTTCACTCCACACATCCGCCTTTGTCGATTAACTGTTGTAAGTTTTTCAGAATTTGAAACCGATAGAGAGAACTATCGAGTTGTTGTTTTGAGCGATTGACGCCGAAGGTGCCCAAACATCGCAGGTGTTTCCATCAGCATCGGGCATCAGCTCCGTGTAGTTTGTATAAGCTTGATAGCGACTGCGGTTATAACGGTGCACGAATGCTGCATCAGCATAAAAATTCTTATACCTGTACCCGATACCGCAGGTGATATACTGCGTGGATTTATTGAGCGTAACCGAAGGTTGTGTCTCAGTATCATCGGGTCCTGAAGTATAATAAGCGACCGGAATATTGTAGCCGCCATCGGTGCGATAGCCGTTCATTCCCTCTTGGGTCACGGGGGAAGATTCGTAAACATACCCGGCACGAAGGCTGAATTGCGGGGTAACTCGGAACTCACCTCCGACGCGTATTATATTGGACGCGCGAAAGTAGGTGTTGATGTCGTCGTTCACAGCTGTGATTTCGTAACTGTCGGCATTTTTGACATTGAGGCTCTGCATGGGGCGGTATTCATAGTCAACGCTAAGGATTCCGCGACCGCCGATGACTCCGGCGGCACCGACCATCAATCGCCACGGAGTACGGCATTTCCAGTCAAAATAATCGGAATATCCATAGTCGGTGTCTTCATATCCGGCAAGTGGTTTTCCACCGGGATACCCGTCGGCACTATACTGATAGTTCATGCGGCCCCAGCCTTCGTAAGTGAGGCTGTAATATGTGGGGGTGTGAACGGCAATACCGACACGAAACTCGTTAATCGGCTTGATTATAAGACCGGCCTTGAAATTAAAGCCGTTACCATATATGTGCTTGACATTCTGAATATCAAAATCAGCGTTGCCCGATGTGTATCCCACAGGGTTGCCGTTAGCGTCAAATCCTGTAACCCGGGCATCATTCAGCGACTCACCGTAGAAAGTGTTTGATTTATACTCTACATCGGTGATTCCGAATCCGATACCCCAGTAGACGGTATTCATTATATTGCCGCCGAAGTCGATTGCATATTCATCGACATGGCCTTTTTCCTGCACCTCGTACCACCCCGTGCCAGTGGCATCGTTATCCCATAAACCCTGATAAGCGCTTGATGTCGCGGCCGACGAGTTTATGCCATAAGCATTGTACATCATGATTGACATCCACGGAGCCGAAGAGTCAAGATAAGGGTTATAATCCTTGTTGGAACTGATAAGTTCATTAGGTTTATATCCGTCATAGGTGGTAAAATCAGCCACATAATTGGTCAGCGAACCACTCAGTTCTCCAAGGGAGCCACCATAGTGGCGGTCAAAAGAGGCAGCACGGCTATAACTGAATCCCCAGTTGAAATAAGGCATTGTCTCGGAGCTGAGAGACACGGTGCCGATATAACCGATATTGTTGGCATTGACCTTGGTCTGGTTGATTTTGTTGGAATAACCGAAAATCTCCGAATTGGCCGACTGCATGTTTATGTCAAGAGTTCCGCCTATTTCGCTGCTGCGGTACACGCCTATGCCGCCGGGGTTCTGATTGAGCGTGGACAGGTCACCGCCGAGGGCGGTAAACGCGCCGCCCATAGACATAAACCGGGCAGTGCCTCTCAGGTCGTTACGGCCAATCGAGTAGGCATCAAAAGCCGACTGCGCGTGGGCAGCCAAGGCGGGTGCGCCGATGATGAGCGCGGCTATGATTGACTTTTTCATATTCTATAGTTCAGTTGAGAATCATTAGTTTTTTTCGATTAATGCCGCCCGCGACCGCCTGCCGAGCGACCTCCGCCGCTTGAACGGCCACCTCCGCCGAATCCGCCGCGACTGCCACCTCCGCTATTATAGGAAGGGGTTCTGCCGCCATTGGTGTTGGAGGGACGGTTGTAATTGTTATTATTGTTAGAGGGACGGTTATAGCCGTTATTGTTGGACGGACGACCCGAGCCGGAATTGTTTCCGGGGCGATATGTGCCGCCGTTATTGCCGGGGCGGACACCTGTGTTGTTGCCGGGGCGTACGCCGGAATTATTACCGGGACGATAATTCCCATTTGTTGTTCCGGGGCGCATGGTCGACCCCTGATGACGGTTGCCGGTGCCAAACCCGGGACGCACACCCGACGAGGGGACGTTTCCGGGACGGTGAGCGCCGCTACCGCTCCACCCGCCGGGATGGCGGGGACTGCGAGGACGGCTCCAGCCATAACCCCATCCGGGACCCCAGCCCCAAGACCAGCTCGGGCCCCAACCGGGACCCCACCCGGGTGCCCAGCCTGCGCCCCAACCCCAAGACCAGCTCCAGTAAGGATCATACCAAGTGTTCCAGTACCATGGAGAGCTCCATCTCCAGTAGTTGTTATAGTAAGGATAACCGAATGACAGATTCCACATCGCATAGGGCGACAGGTAATCATACCCCCAGTAACCCGACGGGGTGTTGACATAAATATTGACCTGATCAGGCTCCATATAATATATGTTGGCAAGCTCGGGGTCATTTTGCGCCGTCACGACTTCGGGGTTATAATATTTCTCGATGCGACGGGTATATTGGAAATCGCTCGCAGTCGAATCGGCCGAAACCGTATCAGCTGCAAAAATCCCTCTCCTATTATAATCGTCGACACTTATGCTGCGAGTGCCGTTCACACTGTAGCTGTAAGTATCAGCTGCCGGGTAATCGGCAACTTGCGACTGACGGTAATTATTGTCGACAACCTTGGCCGGTTGCTGTTTTTTAGCCTTGGACGCATCATAATATATGTCATCGTCATAATAGGACTGAGCCGAAACCATACCGATTGCAGGCAAAATTATCGCCATCAATAATAAAACTCGTTTGCGGTTCATATTTCTGTATTTATTAATGTATTAGAGAATGTCGTTTTAAATATCAATTAGACATGCGCAGGTCTAAAAAGTTTAACACACCATGCCTAATAAATCACAAAAATACGCAAAAAGCGCGTAGCAGACAACGGATTATGCTCATTTTACGGCGATTTGACCTTTTTTAACAACGCAGTCGGCAAAAGCCATATAGGATTATGGGCACTTGCCGACTGCGTGATAAATGTTTCAGCACAGAGTCAATCTTACAGGCAGGGCGCAGAAGCCGGCCTTCTACTTTTCTTCGCCAATGGGTTTCATGTCATAGGAAAGCATGGCAATCGAGAATCCCCAGTATATAAATGCGAGGGAGGTAAGAAAGCTTGTCATCTCCATATCCTGCACCCAGCCGGCCTCAATGAAGAAAAACCCGATAAGCAACATCAGGATACCGTTGACAAGGTACATCCACCAGTATCGCCGACCGCTCTGCTGCACAGCGCTGCACAACGCGCTGATACCCCAAAAGATGAATATGAACGCAATAAAATAGGGGAAAACCGCCTCAGAAAGGACGATGGAACGAACCATCATGAAACCGATGAACATATCGATAATTCCACCGGCGAGCCACCATCCCCACCCGCGGGGACGGTTAACGCCCGAGGATACAAGTAACTGCACAACCCCGAGAAGGACGAGGAGCCATCCGAAAATCTGGGATGCGACAGCATATCCAGCCACCGGCCAGAACCAATAGGCAAAACCACACAGAACCATCAGGATTCCTGCGACCAAGACAACCCACCAATAGCGTGAGCGGCCCCAAAAATTAGAAAACAACGCTTTCATAACGACTTTTTTATAAGTTAACAGTTAGACTTTAATTTCATTTTGATTATATAACAATCGCTTAACAAATTTTGTTGAAAAAGCCGGCAGCATTTCTCGGGGCAGCGCGTTTTTTTAGCAAAATTCTTTCTTGAATTTTGTGATGTAGCGTTTTTTTTATACCTTTACATTATGAAATCAAGGCGTGTAGAGTCTTTGCAACCTTCCTCGGCAGCCTTGTCACAATATTAATTAATATAGAAAGTTTTACATTTACATTGATATATGAATAACGATTTCAGAAATTACGCCGTAAAGCACTTGGGGATGAACGGATTGGCCCTCGATCAGTATGCCAACGCCACATCCACCATCACATCCTCCTACATTTCTCCGACAATCATAGAGGAACGTCAGCTAAACGTGGCCCAGATGGACGTGTTCTCGCGCCTCATGATGGACCGCATCATCTTTCTCAGCACCGATGTCAACGAATATACCGCAACAGTGGTACAGGGGCAGTTGCTCTATCTCGACTCGGTAGACCCCGGAAAGGACATCTCTATCTACATCAACTCTCCTGGCGGATCGGTGATAGCCGGGCTCGGACTGTATGACACCATGCAGCACATTAAAAGCGACGTGTCGACCATCTGCATCGGCATGGCCGCATCCATGGCCGCGGTGCTTCTTGTTGCCGGCGAGAAAGGGAAACGTCTTGCACTCCCCCACTCCCGCGTAATGATTCACCAACCCATCGGCGGAGTGCAGGGGCAGGCTTCCGACATCGAGATTACCGCCCGCGAAATCCTGAAATACAAGGCCGAGCTGTATAAAATCATATCTGACCACTCAGGGATGCCGGTTGAACGAATCGAGCGCGATGCCGACCGCGATTACTGGATGACAGCCGACGACGCAAAGGAATACGGCATGATTGACGACATTCTTCTGCCCGTAAAGAAATAAAAGACCTATGGCAAAGAAAAAGACAGTAAAATGCTCTTTCTGCGGCAACGAGCCGTCCTATAACGACATCATGGTGCCGAGTGCCATAGAGGACACCTACATCTGCTCCAGCTGCGTGGACCAGATCGAAGGATTGCTCAAGGACTACCGCATCGAGCTTGGAGTCAAAGGCAATAACGGCAACAGCAGTGACACTGCCGATGTCGCGACCAAGCTGGATTCCGTTCCAAAGCCGCGTGAAATACGCGACTTCCTCGACCAGTACGTCATCGGTCAGGACGACGCGAAAAAGGTTCTTTCAGTAGCCGTCTACAACCATTACAAACGACTTGCCCAAGACAACGACGATGTCGACATCGAGAAAAGCAACATAATCATGGTCGGGCCGACCGGCACAGGCAAGACACTGCTTGCCAAGACAATCGCCCGGCTGCTCGACGTGCCGTTTGCCATCGTCGACGCGACAGTGCTGACCGAGGCGGGATATGTCGGCGAAGACATCGAGTCATTGCTCGTGCGCCTTCTTCAGGCAGCCGATTATGATGTCGAGAAAGCACAGAAAGGCATTGTTTTCATCGATGAGATTGACAAAATCGCCCGCAAGGGGGACAACCCGTCGATTACCCGCGATGTATCCGGCGAAGGCGTGCAGCAGGGACTCCTGAAACTGCTTGAGGGATCGGTTGTCAACGTGCCGCCGCAGGGTGGACGCAAACATCCTGAACAGAAAATGATTCCAGTCGACACGAAGAATATCCTCTTCATCTGCGGAGGTGCTTTCGATGGCATCGAGCGCAAAATCGCTCACCGCCTCAACACTCATGTCGTGGGATTTGCCGGAAGCGCGACCCGTGCCAAGGTTGACAAAGACAACTATCTGCAATATATCGCGCCTCAGGACTTGAAAACATTCGGACTCATTCCTGAAATAATCGGCCGTCTTCCCATGCTTGTGCATCTCGACCCGCTTGACCGAGACGCATTGCTGCGCGTGCTGACCGAGCCAAAAAATGCAATTACACGACAATATGAAAAACTCTTTGCCATGGACGGAGTCAAACTGACATTTGCTCCCGACATGCTGGAATTCGTTGTCGACAAAGCAATTGAAAACAAACTTGGAGCGCGCGGTCTGAGGTCAATTGTCGAAACGGTCATGATTGACAAAATGTTTGAGACACCGTCATCCGATGTCAAAGAGCTTGTGGTAACACGCGACTATGCCGCCGAGAAACTGCGCAACGCTTACTTTGACACGACGGCTGACTGATTTAATTTTAATTCTGTAAATATTTCTGTGTATTAAATCATAGATAACTCACGTTTTCACATATTCTGAAACATATCTGACCAAAATACCCTGTACCCCTCTCGTAAATCCTCTAATAATCTTTCCTTAGACAAAACTATGGCAACGGCAACTGAATCACTGCTAAAATCAGCACTAAAGGAGCACTTTGGGTTTGACTCTTTCAAAGGCAACCAAGAGGCGATAATGACATCCCTCATGAATGGAGACGATGTATTCGTACTTATGCCGACCGGAGGCGGAAAATCACTGTGCTATCAGCTACCGGCCCTTCTGCAACCCGGAACGGCCATTGTGATTTCCCCCTTGATTGCCTTGATGAAAAACCAAGTGGACGCGATGAGACACTTCAGTGAAGAAGACCATGTGGCTCATTTTCTGAACTCATCGCTTAACCGTGCGGCTATCGATCAGGTAAAATCCGACATTGTGGCAGGGAAAACCAAGTTGCTGTATGTCGCGCCGGAATCATTGACAAAGGAAGATAACATCGAATTCCTGAAAACAGTCCCTATTTCTTTTTACGCAGTCGACGAAGCCCACTGCATATCGGAATGGGGACATGATTTCCGCCCGGAATACCGACGCATACGCCCTATTATCAATGAAATCGGTCCTCGTCCCGTCATTGCCCTCACTGCGACTGCGACACTTAAAGTGCAGCATGACATTCAGAAAAACCTCGGCATGCTCACCGCCAATGTGTTCAAGTCATCGTTTAACCGACCCAACCTCTACTATGAGGTGCGGCCCAAGACATCGACAATAGACAAAGACATCATACGCTTTATCAAGGGGCATCCCGGGCGTTCGGGAATCATATATTGCCTGAGTCGCAAAAAAGTCGAAGAACTTGCCGAAATGCTGCGCGTAAACGACATCCGCGCACTCCCTTACCACGCCGGCATGGACGGCGCGACACGGTCCATGAACCAAGACGCGTTCCTGCTTGAAGAGGTTGACGTAATCGTGGCGACTATCGCATTCGGAATGGGAATTGACAAACCGGATGTCAGATTTGTCATCCACTACGACATACCAAAATCGCTTGAGGGTTATTATCAAGAGACGGGACGCGCCGGGCGTGACGGAGGCGAAGGCCATTGCCTCGCTTTCTATACGGCAAAAGACCTGCAAAAAATGGAAAAGTTCATGCAGGGAAAGCCTCTCGCCGAATTGGAAATCGGGCGGCAGCTTCTTAAAGAAACCGCTGCCTACGCCGAGTCAAGCGTTTGTCGGCGACTATCTCTCCTGCACTATTTTGGCGAAAATTTCGGAAATGACAACTGTGGAAATTGTGACAATTGTTTAAATCCTAAAAAACGAGTGGAAGCTAAAGACGATTTGTGTGCAGTGCTTGAAACAATTATTGCACTGAAAGAAAAGTTCAAAGCCGAACACGTCATTGACGTAATGACCGGCCGGATGACTAATGATGTCCAGACCTATCACCACGACGAGTTAGAAGTGTTTGGCTGCGAGCAGGGCGTTGACGAGAAACTGCTCAATGCCATCGTAAGGCAGGCTGACATCGCAGGGTATATCGAGCGTGACATCGAGAATTTCGGGTTGCTCAAAATCACTGCGAAAGGGCGCAAGTTCCTGAACTCTCCGGTTTCGTTCAAAATAGTCGAGGACAACGAATTCAGCGAGGAGGCAGAACCTGAAATATTAAAAAGCGGCGCATCATGTGCAGCCGACCCCGAATTGTACAGTATCCTCAAGGATTTGAGAAAAAAAGTCGCCCGCAACCTCCAATTGCCCCCCTATGTCATCTTTCAAGACCCGTCGCTTGAGGCAATGGCCACGACCTACCCCATTTCTATCGACGAGTTGCAGAACATTCCCGGCGTCGGGCCCGGCAAAGCCAAGAGATATGGAGAGGAATTTGTAAAGGTCATCAAACGCCATGTCGAGGCCAACGAGATTGAACGTCCCGAAGACCTGCGCGTGCGCAGTGTACCCGACCGTTCAAGTCTGAAAATTTTTATCATCCAGACCATTGACCGAAAGATTCCGCTACCTGAAATCGCCAACGCTAAAGGAATCGAGTTCAGTGAGCTTCTTGACAAAATCGAGGCCATAGTCTATGCCGGCTACAAGGTCAACATAAATTATTATATTGACGAGGTTATTGACGAGGACAGTCAGGAAGAAATCTTTGACTATTTCAAAGAAAGCGAGAGCGACGACCTCAATGACGCGCTCAAAGAGCTTGGCGACGAATATTCCGAGGAAGAAATCCGCCTTATGCGCATTAAATTCCATTCTGACCTCGGAAATTAAAAATTATCGCATGTTATGAATAAAAATATTGTTATTCCTCCTGTCGCGCGACCGTTGCCGTGACTGTGGAATAACAATATTTCACATTAACCCCCCCTATTCAGCAATGTCAATAATCAATTACCGCGACGTCGAGCTGCACCGCAATGAACTGATTGTCCTGAAGCATGTCAATCTGGCAGTCGATGAGGGAGAGTTTGTCTATCTCATTGGCAAAGTGGGCAGTGGAAAATCATCATTGATGAAGTCAATGTATGCCGAGATTCCCGTGGCTCTCGGCGAGGCGCGGGTGCTCGATTATGACCTAAACAAAATAAAACGCAAGCAGATACCTTATCTCCGACGCGAAATCGGAATTGTGTTTCAAGACTTCCAGCTGCTGACTGACCGCAATGTGGATTCCAATCTGAGATTCGTCCTTGAAGCGACGGGATGGAAAGACCGCGCGGAAATTGACCGCCGCATTGCCGAGGTTTTGAAAAACGTCGGGATGCTGAACAAGAGCTACAAGATGCCCCACGAACTGTCGGGGGGAGAACAGCAACGAGTGGTAATCGCCCGCGCCATGCTCAACAACCCGAAACTAATCCTTGCCGACGAACCGACAGGCAATCTCGACCCGGTCACCGGCGAACAGATTATGTCACAGCTACATGCGATTGCAGCCGCCGGCACTACCGTAATCATGGCAACCCACAACCTGACTTTTATCGACCGATTCCCGGGCCGCGTACTGCGCTGCGAAAACAAGACTATCGTTTAGAACCGGCGCGACGCTTGTTGCTGTAAGGATAGGATGCCGATTGAGGGAACAGGCGTTTCAACAAGTCGGTACGGTGCAACCGCTGTAACGAACGGGTAATATCAGCCCGGTAAGCCGGGTCATACCAAAAGAAATATTTCCTTTGAGCCAGTTTTTCCTCGGGAGAATGGGCGGTAAACACCTTTTCTCCGGTGTAAGGATGTATGCCGGTATAAAAAATCTCGGTTGCGAGAGTCATGGGCGTCGGTGTGAAATCCTGTACTTGCTCCAGCTGCAACCCCATGTCCTTTGTCTCGACAGCAAGTTCCGCCATATCCCCCTCGTGACATCCCGGATGCGACGAGATAAAATAGGGTATCAATTGCTGTCGCAAACCGTTCTCACGATTCACCCGGTCAAAAAGCCGCGAAAACTCGTGGTAGAGCGAAAATGAAGGCTTTCTCATGATGTCAAGCACCTGAGGACATGTGTGCTCCGGCGCGACTTTCAATCGTCCCGACACATGGTTTACAATCAATTCCTCATTGAAAATTCTATTGATTTTGTCAATTTTTTCATTGCCGGTGTGATGCATTGACAAGTCATATCTGACACCACTGCCAATAAATGATTTCTTTACTCCGGGCAAAGCATCGACTTGATGGTACAGTTCAAGCAGCGGGCCATGATCGGTATTGAGATTAGGGCACGGACGAGGATGCAGGCACGACGGGCGACGACAGCGGGAACAAGCCTCAAGGTTTTTGCCCCCCATGCGATACATGTTGGCCGACGGTCCTCCGAGATCACTTATATATCCTTTGAAATCAGGCATTCGGGTTACAGCCTTTACCTCGTTGATTATCGAGCGGGGAGACCGCGAAGCAATGAACTTGCCCTGATGAGCCGATATGGTGCAGAAAGCGCATCCACCGAAACACCCGCGATGAAGGTTGACAGAATGTCGTATCATCTCATAAGCCGGAATATGCTTCCCCCTGTATCGGGGATGCGGCATACGCGTATAAGGCAGATCATAAGCGGCGTCAATCTCATCCATAGTCAGCGGAGGATACATGGGATTGACTTTCACGGCCACATCCCCGTGTTGCTGCCATAAAACTTTCCCTTTCATGGCATTGCTTTCCTCCTCGATGTGGCGAAAGTTGAGAGCCTGCGCCCTCTTGTCGCGCAGACAATGTTCAAACGAACTGAGGACTATGTTTTTATCATCATCAGCAGCAGGCATTTCTGAAAGCGGGCGCACGATGACACTCTGTTTCATATCGGTTATTCCACCGATCGCCTCACCACGGCTGATACGTTGCGCAAGTTCAAGAATAGACTTTTCGCCCATACCATATAGAAGCATGTCAGCCCCGCAGTCAAGCAGAATCGACCCTCGCAGACGGTCCTGCCAATAATCGTAGTGTGACAAACGCCGCATCGAAGCCTCAATGCCCCCGACTATTACCGGCGTGCCGGGAAAAAGTTTTTTCAGAATTTCCGTATATACTATTGTAGGATAATCAGGACGCGCCCCGTGTCGACCGTTGGGAGTGTAGGCATCATTGCTGCGGCGGCGACGGGCGGCGGTATAATGATTTACCATCGAATCCATTGCACCGGCTGACACGCCGAAAAACAGTCGTGGGGCACCGAATTTTTTAAAGTCCCTCAGATCGTCCTGCCAGTTGGGCTGCGGCACTATAGCCACCTTATAACCGGCAGCCTGAAGGGTGCGGCCAAGAACTGCTGCTGCAAACGATGGATGGTCGACATAGGCATCTCCGGTGAACAACACGACATCTACCGAATCCCAGCCCAACGCATTCATCTCCTTTACCGACGTGGGCAACCACAATTCAGTGCGCAGTGATCTGTTTTTACTATCCTCACTCATGAATTTTCCTCCTCCTCTTGTTTCTGTTTCATCATTTCTTCAAGTTTAAGTACCTCGTCACGCAACCTTGCCGCCTCAATAAATTCCATCTTCTTTGCAGCCTCGACCATCTCAGTACGCTTCTGCGTGATAATTTTCTGCAACTGCTCGGCATTGAAATATGACATGACAGGGTCGGCAGCGACATTGACACGGGTAGAATATTCTTCGGCATAAGGAATCGCGGTCTTTTTCTTCCCGCTCCGGTCTTTACCGGCGCCCAACGGCTGCATAGTCGAAGTCTCATCCTCTTTATCAAGACCGATGAGTGCGCTGCGGGCTTTGACGATCGCTTGCGGCGTGATACCGTGTTCTTCGTTATAGGCGAGTTGCAACGAGCGCCGACGGGCCGTTTCATCAATTGTCTGCTGCATGGAGTCGGTTATTTTGTCAGCATACATGATTACGGTTCCGTTAAGATTTCGGGCAGCACGGCCGACCGTCTGTGTCAGCGAGCGGTGACTGCGCAGAAAACCCTCCTTGTCAGCGTCAAGAATTGCGACCAGCGAGACCTCGGGAAGGTCAAGGCCCTCGCGCAGAAGGTTGACACCGATAAGCACGTCATATATGCCGGCACGCAGGTCGTCAAGAATCTTGATGCGGTCAAGCGTCTCGACATCACTGTGAATATAGGCGGTTTTTATTCTGAGCTTTAGAAGATATTCGTTCAGTTCCTCGGCCATGCGCTTGGTAAGGGTCGTGACAAGGACTCTTTCTTCGCGCTCGATGCGCAATGATATTTCGTGAAGCAAATCGTCTATCTGATTCAGCGACGGCCTGACCTCGATTATCGGGTCAAGCAACCCCGTAGGCCGTATAATCTGTTCAACCACTACCCCTTCGCATTTTTCAAGTTCATAATCGGCCGGAGTCGCGCTGACATACACCACTTGCGGGGTCAGGCGCTCGAATTCCTCAAACTTCAAAGGGCGGTTGTCAAGAGCCGCAGGAAGACGGAACCCATATTCGACAAGATTCATCTTTCGAGACAGGTCGCCGCCAAACATTGCACGCACCTGCGGTAACGTGACATGACTCTCATCGATAATCGTCAAAAAATCCTTCGGGAAATAGTCTAGAAGGCAGAATGGCCTCATACCCGGTTCGCGGCCGTCAAAATATCGGCTGTAATTTTCAATTCCAGAGCAGTGCCCCACTTCGCGCAACATCTCCACATCATAAGTGACTCGTTCCTGAAGCCGCTTTGCCTCAAGCTCTTTTCCCTCTCTGTAAAACTCGGTGACCGAGCTGCCAAGGTCGAGTTCAATCTGGGCAATCGCGCTCCCCATGCGTGCCGCTGAGGTCACGAAAAGATTTGCCGGAAAAATCTTGAACGAATCGTGAGTGCCGAGCGAGGTGTTGTCCTCGGCATGAAGCGTCTTTATCGACTCGATTTCATCGCCCCAGAAAGTCACGCGCAACACGATTTCCTCATAAGCAAGACGGATGTCAACCGTGTCACCCTTTACACGGAAATTGCCACGGCGCAAATCAATCTCGTTACGGCTGTAAAGCGCACCGACAAGGTCGCGCAAAAACTTATTTCGCGCAATTTTCTGCCCGACGCGGATGTCAATCACATTGCTGTCAAAATCCTCCGGATTACCCATTCCGTAAAGACACGAAACCGACGACACAACTATGACATCTTTTCGCCCCGACAACAAAGCCGACGTTGTAGCAAGGCGCAACTTGTCAATCTCGTCGTTAATCATCAGGTCTTTCTCGATGTATTTGTCAACCGACGGGATATAAGCCTCGGGTTGATAATAATCATAGTAAGACACAAAATATTGCACCGAATTTTCGGGGAAAAAGTTCTTAAACTCGCTGTAAAGCTGAGCCGCAAGAGTCTTATTATGGCTCAAGATGAGAGTGGGTTTCTCAACACGTTCAATGACATTAGCCATTGTAAAAGTCTTTCCAGAGCCAGTGACACCCAACAGCGTCTGCGCAGGGTCGCCACGCCGAATACCTTCGACAAGTTGGTCAATCGCCTGAGGCTGGTCTCCCGTAGGCTTATATAGAGATGAGAGTTTAAACTTCATTTATTTCGATTTTGTATAATTTACAAAGTTACTACAATCCGCCAACATGGGCAACACTACCTTTTTCGCGTCCAGGGCCGGCGCATGAAATTTA
>DLAR01000065.1:0-47630 GCA_002494015.1 Porphyromonadaceae bacterium UBA7042
TAGCTACAGCTTGGCTTCCTCGATTCATGACGAAATCCGCCGCGTGAAAACGGGCTTTGGATTTAGTATTTGTTATGAAACACCCTCTAAATAATTTCTGACACTCACATAAAAGTCGGAAAAGAGACAAAATAACCTGTTTCTTTTCCGGCTTTTTGCATAAACATGTTTTAAAAATCGTTATCTTTGTGTTTGGAATAAATATGTCTATATAAAAAAGCAGCAAAAATGACCTATTGGATTGTAATTGACGGAGTGCAGGCCGGCCCGATGAGCCTTGACGAGATTCTGGCCCATCCGGCCCTTGGCCCTGACAGCCCTGTGTGGCATGACGGACTTCCTGACTGGACCGTGGCCTCGCAAGTGCCCGAGCTGGCGGCGAAATTTGAACCTTCGCCGGGCGAAGGCACGGTTCCGCCGGCTCCACCGGCAGAACCCGAATCTGCTATACCTCCGTGTCCCGAATCGGGACAGCCTTTCCGATATGACGACAACGGATATGGCTACGGAAACGCGCCGTATAACGGTGGCGGGCAGCCGTCGGGAGGCTACAACAACTTTTCCTACAACAGTTACAATAACGCCCCCAATTATTACGGGCCCAATCCGCCGATGCCGCCCGACCCGCGCAACCAGCATCGGATGCCGCCCAATTATCTCGCATGGGCCATCGTGGTCACCATCTGTTGCTGTCAGGTGTTTGGCATCATCGCCATTATCTATGCCGCGCAGGTTTCCCCCGCCTATTACCGTGGCGACTATGAACGTGCCGAAAAAATGTCGGGCAATGCCGCGCTGTGGGTTATCCTTTCGATAGTCACAGGATTGATAATAACGCCGTTTATGGTGCTGTTCAATATCATGACTGCTGTATGATGTCACGCCGGAGACGAGTGTGGCTGGCTGTTGCAATTGTTGTCGCGGTGGCGGCAGGAGTGTATATCTACGGGACTTTTGACCCCGTGAACGCTTTCTTCCCCCGCTGCGTGTTCAAGATGGCTACCGGCCTTGACTGTCCCGGCTGCGGCTCTCAGCGAGCCGTCCATGCGTTGCTCAACGGCGAATTTGCTGCCGCCGTGCGTTACAATGCTCTCTTTCTTGCCGAAATCCCTTTGCTTGTGGCGATAGTCCTCGCATGGGTCCTGCGCGACCGGTTTCCGCGATTCAACCGTTTCGTCTCCTCTCAGCCGTTCATTCTGGCGGTGCTTGCCGTCATTGTCGGGTGGACTGTGGCGCGCAATATCTTTTTTCCCCTTTAGAGAAACCTTTCGGACTTTCAGTGTGTTAATAAATCACAATGAAAGCCGATGTTAAAAATATCGTGTCCGATGTGATGCACTGGGTGATAATCATTCTCTCCGTGCTGTTGATTGTGTACATCTCGGTCGATACTTTTCAAGGGATAAACTTCCTGAAAAACCGCAGTTACATGACATTCCAGCTGTGGGTGTGCATCGTTTTCATTGCCGACTTTTTCATCGAGCTCGCGATTGCCGAGGACCGATGGCGTTATGTGCGCGGCCATCTGTTGTTCCTCTTTCTCTCGATTCCGTATCTTAACATTATAGACAGTCTCGGAATCCCGGTATCGGAGGCCGACCTCTTTTTCGTGCGTTTCATCCCTCTTGCGCGGGGAGTGCTCGCGATGGCGATAGTTGTAGGCTATATATCCAAGAACCGTATTACCTCGCTGCTTGCCTCCTATATCGTCATCATGCTGTCGGTGGTATATTTTTCAAGCCTGATATTCCTTTATCGAGAGCAACCCGTCAACCCGATGGTGACAAATTACGGCAATGCCCTGTGGTGGGCCTTCACCACATCTACCAGCGTCGGCTGCTCGATTAACCCTATGACGGTTACTGGCAAAATCCTCGCAGTTGTCGTCGCGTGCACCGGTATAACAATGTTCCCGCTTTTCACCGTTTACCTCACCTCGCTCATCACCCGCTACCGCAACCGCATGAAAATCACATTCACTCCGGCCTCAACATCTCCCAAGGAATGACATTGCCCGACGTCGTTTTGAGCGGTGTGGTGCCATTGTAGATTACATGGAGATTGTCGGCTGAGAGTCCGGCCAATTTTGCCCATCGTGTCAAGTTCTTGAAAAAATCTGATGAAAATGTGGCTCCGCTTTTTATTTCATACCCTTGTCGCCCATAGGGCAAATCAGCCACAAGGTCCACTTCAACCCCTGTGCTGTCGCGCCAAAAGGTCAGATTTGGTTCTCGTGCTGAATTGTAGGCTTGCTTTACAAACTCGTTTATGACAAGATTTTCAAATAATCCGCCTCGTAGAAAGTGAGTCGAAATCTGATCGGCCCGCTCGACTCCGAGAAGCGAACAGGCCAATCCTGTATCATAAAAATATAGTTTGGGAGATTTTATAAGTCGTTTTGCATAATTGTTGAAATCCGGTTGGAGCAAATAGACTATGTAGCTCGCCTCAAGAACCGAAATCCACGCTTTTGCAGTTGACACGGCGATTCCACACTCTACGGCAAGGGATGACAGGTTGAGGATTTGCCCGATTCTTCCGGCACATAGCTTTACGAAACGGATGAATTGACTGAGATTGCCGATATTCTTCATTTCCCTCACGTCGCGCTCGACATAGGTCTGTATATAATTATGATAATAGTTTTCGGGTGGGATTTCCCGGTCATAAAGACGCGGGTAACCTCCCTTGAAAATCTCATCATCAACCGGAATGGCTGTTATTCCGGCATTCATGGTTTCTGTATGTGAAAAGGGCAGCAGTTTTAGAATCGCGGTGCGTCCCGCAAGAGATTGACTAACTGACTGCATCAGCAGAAAGTTGTGTGATCCGGCTAGAAAATACATCCCGCTGTCGCCGACAGTGTCAATGTGGGTCTGCAGATAGGAGAACAATTCGGGTACACGTTGTGCCTCGTCAATGATTGTTTTATTAGGATAAGTGGCTATAAAGCCTCGTGGGTCGTCATGAGCAAACATACGCATGTCGGGATCTTCGAGCGAGACATATCTGTAATCAGGTAGCTCGTGTCGGAGTAAGGTTGATTTGCCCGATTGACGCGGACCGGTCAGGGTAACAATCGGATAATTTTTTCCTGCTGCAAGCAGTTGCGTGGTTATTTGACGGGGAATCAGTGCCATAAATAATGTTGTTTGCTGTGGTTATAATGCAAAAGTACATTAAAAACTCTTATTCGGCAAAGAAAATCTTGCAAATTTTCGATTGAATCGCAAATCTGCAATAAAATCTTGTAAATTTTCGATTGAATCGCAAATTTACAAGATTGGGAAGGTGGTTGACGAATCATCTTTTTATCCCGCGCGATTTGAATATGACAGCGAAAAACCGTATCTTTGCAACCAGATAACAAGAGTAGAGTTACTTATTACAGGAAAGTGATGAAGCAACAATTTGAAATGGTGGCAAAGACTCTCCAAGGTCTTGAAGATGTGCTTGCCCAAGAACTGCGCGATTTGGGCGCGGAAAACGTCATGCCGGGCCGAAGGATGGTGTCGTTTGAAGGAGATTTGGCGATGATGTACAAAGCCAACGTGTGTTGTCGCACCGCGTTGAGTATCCTGAAACCTATTTATAAGTTTATAGCCAAGGATGCCGAGAGTCTTTATGAGATGGTCAAGGAATATGACTGGTCGACAGTGCTGTCGCTTGACAAGACATTCTCTATCGACACCGTGTCCCACTCCAACGAATTTACACATTCCCGCTTCGTCACTTATCGTGTAAAGGACGGAATCGTCGATTTCTTCAAAGATAAATTCGGCCCCGACAAGCGTCCCGGCGTGAGGCTCCATGACGCCGACGTGATGATCAACGTGCACATAGACAGTGACCGCATCACTCTGTCACTGAACTCGTCGGGCGAATCGCTCCACAAGCGCGGCTACCGCGTGGCTCAGACCGAGGCCCCCATCAACGAGGTGCTGGCCGCCGGCATCATCCTCAAGAGCGGATGGCGTGGCGACTGCCCGCTGGTAGACCCCATGTGTGGCTCGGGCACATTCCTGATTGAGGCCGCCCTGATAGCTGCCGGAATAAAGCCGGGCAGTTTCCGCAAGAACTTTGCCTTTGAACACTGGCATGATTTTGACGGCGAGCTTCTCGACAGCATAATAAATGACCACAGCGACCGCCGCGAGCCGGAATTCAAGATTTACGGCGCCGACATCTCTCCCAAGGCTGTCGCCATCGCCGAGCGCAACATCATGAGCGCGGGGGTTGACGAGTGGGTCAGCCTGCGCATCAAGCCTCTCAACAAGTGGGAAGAAGCTCCCGCAGGGGGCGTTCCCGGCGTGCTTGTCACCAATCCTCCCTATGGCGAGCGCATTAACGTTGACGATATGGAGGCTCTCTACTCCCTTATCGGTACGAAACTCAAGCATGTCTTCACCGGCTATCACGCGTGGATTATATCATCCAATGAGGAATATCTCACCCGCATAGGTCTTACCCCGTCGGTCAAGGAACCGATGCAGAATGGGGGGCTTGACTGCGAGTTGCGCGAGTTTGTCATCTTTGAAGGCGAGAAAAAGGAATTCAAGCGTGCCGGCGGCACATTAAAAAGCAATACTCCCCGTCGTGGCGAGCGCAACGAGCGTCGTCGCCTCAGTGACGACGAGTGGAAAAACGACGCACGCCGTCGGGGGATGGGAGGCAAAGAGGCCCGTCCTGCCCGTCGAGGCGACCGTGACGAGCGTCGAGGCGACCGTGAAAACAGCCGAGGACACGAAGAACGTCGTCCGAGCCGACTGGAAGACAAATATCGTCCCAAACGCGGGGCCTATGCGCGTCGCGATGATTCGCGCCGTGACCGTGATGACAACCGTCCCGAGGAACGACCGCTGAGCGAGGCCGAGCAGCTGTTGTCGCGCCGCCGCAATCCCGACGCGCTCAAGGGACTCGGTTCGCCCAAGCGTCCGTCGATTCCGCGTCCCGAGGGCCCGTTCATGCGCACGCGCCGTCGCGGCTGGAAACGCGGTGACAGTGAGGATAATGCATAATCAATCTTCCGTGTCATTACTATAACAGATTAACTGATTAATAATATTTTCAAAAAAAATAATTAGGCATTGTGCTTGATGCGTTATGAATTGCATCAAGCATTATGCATTAAAAATCCCCCTCTATGGCACTCCAGTACAATCTCAATCCTTCGCAACATTTTGTGTCCAACGAGCCTAAGGAAAGTCCTTTCAAGGCTTTGGAACCTGACTTTGAAGTGCGCCCCGACCGCATCGACGTGCTTCTTCTCGGCTCGGGAGGACGTGAATCGGCAATCGCTTGGAAAATGCGTCAGAGTCCCCGTCTCGGTCACCTGTATATCGCTCCCGGCAATGGCGGCACAGGTGAATATGGCGAGAATGTCGCCATCTCTCCCCTTGATTTCGAGGCTATTGCCCGTTTTGTGAAGGAGAAGGGGATTAAGATGATTGTAGTCGGAAACGAAGACCCCCTCGTGGCCGGAATCTATGACTATTTCATGGAGAATGGCGGCGAAAACGCCCCCCTTGTCGTCGGGCCGTCCAAAACGGGTGCCGCGCTTGAGGGCAGCAAGGATTTTGCCAAGCAGTTCATGGAGCGTCACGGCATCCCCACCGCCCGCTACCGCAGTTTTACCCCCGAGACAATCGAGGAGGGTTACAAGTTCCTTGAACAGCTCAACCCGCCCTACGTCCTGAAGGCCGACGGTCTTGCCGCCGGAAAAGGTGTGTTGATTCTCAACTCGCTCGACGAGGCCCGCAAGGAGTTGGCCGAGATGCTCGGCGGAAAGTTTGGAAAATCATCGGCAACGGTGGTTATCGAAGAATTCCTTGACGGCATCGAGTGCTCGGTATTCGTGCTGACCGACGGCAACGGCGGCTACCGCATCCTCCCTGTCGCAAAAGACTACAAGCGCATAGGCGAGGGCGATACCGGCTTGAACACCGGCGGCATGGGTGCGGTCAGTCCCGTCGTGTTTGCCGACAAGGAGTTCATGCAGAAAGTCATCGACCGCATCGTAGTCCCGACTGTCGAGGGTCTGAAGAAAGACAATATTGTATATCGCGGATTCATATTCCTCGGTCTCATCAAGGTGGGCGACGAGCCCATGGTGATTGAGTATAACGTGCGCATGGGCGACCCCGAGACCGAAGTTGTCATGCTCCGCATCGTCGGCGACCTTGTCGACCTGATGGAAGGGGCCGCAAGCGGTGACCTCGGCAATCGTCGCCTTGACCACGACCCGCGTTATGCAACCACGGTCATGGCTGTTTCGGGCGGCTATCCCGGTTCCTACCCCAAAGGAAAAGTGATGACAGGTCTTGACGAGGCCCGCGAAAATGCAATCCTGTTCCATGCCGGAACCGCGCTTGATGCCGACGGAAAACTTGTGACATCGGGTGGCCGCGTTATAGCATGCAGCGCCCTCGGCGACAATATCGACGAGGCTCTTGCGGCAAGCTACGCCGCAGTCGGAAAAATCGACTTCGACGGCAAATATTTCCGCCGCGACATCGGGCAGGATTTGAAGAAGCTCCATGAGGCTTTCTTGTTGGATTCTCCCCTTGTGCAGAATGTAATTTTATAATTATAGAGATAGGATGATTCCTTGCCGGAATCATAGAATATGACATTAAAAGAGCTGAAATTTACCCGCTTTTTGCGTTCCAAGGGGATGGCGTTCATACTCGCCGTCCTCTCGGTCGTTATGACCCGTCAGGCAGCGGTGTCGGGGCATATTCTCCCCGATGTCTCCAATCACGGCTTTGTGTTCCCTTCGCCTCAGAAGTGGTGGCCGCAAGGCACGGCTACGATGTGGGCTACGATTCTGCTCGTCCTTGTCATTGCCGGACTGATGATATATGTCAACCGGCGGTTCAACGTGCTGCGCACACTGTCGGTCTATTTCGGCGGACTGTTTCTCGCCATGGCGGCGGCAACGCCGGGTGTGACAGTCTTTTTCTCGGGAGCCGTGCTGCTGCCCATAATTTTGCTTGCGGCTATGTCGCTGTTATACAAGGCGTTTAACAGCAGACAGGCTCCGCGTTATGTGTTGCTGGCGTTTTTCCTGTTAGGGTCAGGGGCATTGTTCCAATACGGATTTTTGTTCTATGTGCCTGTGTTTCTGGCAGGGATAGGGCAGATGCGTGCATTTAATATCAAGACACTGCTCGCCGCGTTGATGGGCTTGTTTGCCCCGTTGTGGATTGCATGGGGGGGAGGATTGGCCCCGTTTGATTTTTGGAACAGGATGCGTGTCGAGGTTTCATTACCGACGACACTGTCAGTAATTCCCGGAGGGATTCCTTATATAGCCTCGCTCGTATTTACAATCTTGCTCGGCGCTGTTCTCGGAATGGTGAATTTTTTTAGGATATATGCCTACAACGCCCGCGCGAGGGCCTATAACGCGTTGCTCTCGGGTGTCTCGATATTTACCGCTGCCTTTGCCGTGCTGAACTATGCCAACTCTCAGTTCTACATCCTCATGCTTGACTGCTGCGTGGCATTTCAGATGGGGCATTTTTTCCGCATCTATCTCCAGCGTCGTGCTTATATTCTGGCACTCGCGCTGATGGCTGTCTACGGCGGCATATACGTTTGGTCAGTATTTTTCTCATGAAGATTGCAATTGAAAAGCATGTACCTTTTATAAAAGGTGTGTTTGAGCCGGTGGCAGAGACCGTTTATCTTGCCCCCGACGAGTTTACCCCCGCCGCCGTTGCCGATGTCGACGCGATTGTCACCCGCACCCGCACCCGCTGTGACGCGGCCCTGCTCGACGGCTCCCGGTGCCGCTTTATCGGCACCGCCACTATCGGCACCGACCACATCGACCTCGACTATTGCCGCCGCAGGGGCATTAAGGTCGTGAATGCTCCGGGATGCAACGCCCCCGCTGTCGCCCAGTGGGTGTTTGCGGCGATAAAGGCGGTTTCCGCGCGCCGGTATGAAGACATGACACTCGGCATCGTCGGTGTCGGGCATGTCGGGCGCATCGTCGAGGCATGGGGACGCAGCCTCGGGATGAGAGTGCTGTTAAACGACCCCCCGCGCGCTGCCCGCGAGGGAAACGGCGCGTTTGTGCCGCTCGAAACCATTGCCGCCGAGAGCGACGTGATAACTTTCCACACCCCTCTGACACGCGGCGGCGAGTGCCCGACCTATCATCTGTGTGACGAAAAATTTGTCGGTTCATTGAAACGCCGTCCTGTTATCCTCAATGCCGCTCGCGGTCCCGTGACCGCTACTGCCGCCCTTGTCGACGGTCTCGACAGCGGGTTTGTCGGCGGCCTCGGCATCGACTGCTGGGAAGGGGAGCCGTCGATTGACCTCGACCTGCTCAACAGGGCCAAGGTCGCCACTCCCCACATCGCCGGTTACTCGATTCAGGGCAAAATCCGCGCCACCGCGATGGTGGTCGACGCATTGTCGCGCCATTTCGGCGTGGTTCCCGCCCCTCTTGCCGTCGATGTCCCCGGCCCGGCACCTCAGGCCGTCAGTGATGCCGACATCACCTATGACATTCTTGCCGACACCGCCCTTCTCCGGGCCGCCGTCCCATCGCTACCCGCGTCATTCGAACAACTCCGCAACAATTATGACTTGCGCTCCGAAATACAATGATTATGAAAGATAAGATATATTCCATTCTTCCCTCCGGCTATTATACAATATGGTGGGTTGCAACGTTGCTGACATTTTTATGGTTTGATATATCGTGGTGCATGTTCACGTCTTTCCGGCCATTTACCGATTATATGTCGATTTATGTCGTGCTGTTGGCGGCCGCGACTTTATTCTCAATGCCAGCGGCGTTGTCGCGGCGGGGATGGATACAGGCGGCTCTTCTGATTATTCTCGACATGCTTTTTGTCGCCAATCTTATGTATGCCCGTACCTACATGGTGCCAATTCCGCTCGAAAGTTACGCGATAGCTGGAAATCTCGCCGGTTTTGGCTCGTCTGTCATTGAATCGTTGCGTTGGAGCGATTTGTTGTTCCCGGCGATCACGGCAGCAGCTGCCGTGATATCTCTGTGCATACAGAGACATCACGCAAGAACGGCTAAACATCTTTGGGTTTATTTAGCTGTGCTGGTGTTGACGCTAGGCGCGTCCTATGTGACGATAGCCTGTCGCGGAGGGTTTAAGGAGCGCTTTTCGTCTATGGCAAGGTCGGTTAATGACCAGCAGTCCGCCGCCCCGGTTTACACGATATTCTGTACTATGGCCTATGACTGGTTGACTCTTGACGAGCCGTTGTCCCCGGAGGTGGAGGCCGAGACCAAGAAATGGTTTACCGGACATAAAAAAATGACGGATCGTTATGCTCTGTCAGTGGCCCGGGACACTCTCGACTCTCCACCCCGGAACGTCGTGATACTGTTGTGCGAATCCTTGGAATCGTGGCCTATCGGGTTGACACTGGAGGGGAAAGAAATAACACCGTTTTTGAATTCGGTAATAGCTGACACATCGGTCTATTATTGTCCAAATGTACTCACGCAAGTGAAAGATGGTCGTTCAATTGACGGTCAGTTGCTTTATCTCGCTGGTCAGCTCCCGCTGGCATCAGGTGTGTATAGCATGAAGTATGCGTCTGGCGAGTATAAGGGGTTGCCGAGGGCGATGAAGGAGAACGGGGCGCATGCCTATCTGTTGTCGGCGGACCGTCGGATGACGTGGAATCAGGCCCCGGTGGCAGCTGCAATGGGAATTGATTCGCTGCTTATGTCTGACTTTTGGAACCCTGATGCGCCTGTCGGCAGTTATATTACTGATGGAGAACTTTTTGACAGAAGTATCGGCATGATGGATTCCGGCCGTTTGTGGCCTGAGGGCCAGTATGCCTTTCTGATGTGGGTTACTCATACAGGGCACAATCCGTTTGTACTTCCCGACGGGTTAGACACGTTATCGCTTGACGGCGACTATCCTGCGCTGCTGTCAGATTATATCTCGACCACTCATTATGTCGATGAGGCTTTGAAACATATAGTGGAGTATGTAATGTCCCGTGAAGATGCCGGCAGGACTGTCGTGGCGGTTGTCGGAGACCACGAGGGGCTTGCCTCGTCACGAAAGGATTTTGCCGACGCTTATCCGTGGGTTTCCGACAGGCCGTTTACGCCGTTAATTCTGATAAATTCACCCTATTCGGGACATGATGACAAAGTAATAGGGCAGGTCGATGTATATTCTGCCCTGCTTGACGCAGCAGGTCTATATGGCGACTATGAATGGCGCGGCATGGGGTTGTCTCCTTTTGACAGTTCTCATCCTCGCTGCGCGGTCGGCTCGACAGGTCAGCTCGTTTCTAATGGCGACAGTGTCGCTCCTGCGGTAGAACGTCATTTGCGTGATTCTTATCCGGCCGCTGATGTGAAAATGCGGTATCAGCTTGATTTTTAGCTGTCATCCGACCATCGGACAGTGACCCCGGTCGGCCTCACGTCGAGAGTGGCGGTCAGGGAGCAGGGGATGGGAATGTTGTGGTCGACGTGGCCTATCGGGACGTTGAACGCGACGGGGAAGTCATAGGGGGCGACCATCGAGGCAATCATCTGCTCCATCGAGGTGTAGTCGGCATCGGGCTGGTACTGGGTGAAACGCCCGACGACGAGACCCGCGAGTTTTTCAAGCACACCGCTGAGTTTCAACGTGTAGAAAATACGCTCGACTTTGTATACCGGCTCCGAGACATCCTCGATAAACAATATGTTGCCGGGACGGATTACATCCCACGGCGTGTTTATCAGTCCGGCAATAACCGCGAGGTTCCCGCCGGTGAGCTGCGCGGTTGCCGTGCCGGTGCGGTTGAGGTCGTGCGGCTCGATGTCGATGGCCGGTAGGCTCCCTTCAAGAATTGAAAACAGTGTCATCGAGTCTTCGTCCTCGCCCTTGTGCTCGGCTATGTGTTTTGTCATCGGGGCATGGATTGACGCGATTCCGTGGCGCGACATGAGGGCATGGAATGCCGAGATGTCGCTGTAACCCACTATCCATTTCGGGTCGTCGCGCAGCGGTAGCTTGTCGAGACGCTCGATGAGGTGGACGAAACCGTAGCCGCCGCGCGCGCAGAGTATAGCGCGTGTCGAGGGGTCGGTCAATGCCGTTTCGAGGTCGTCGCCGCGCTGGCGCGGGGTTCCCGAGTAGGTGCCGAAACGCCCGAATGTGTTTTCAGTGACGTATGGGTCCCAGCCGTGGTCACGCAGCACTTCCATGCAGCGATACACGACCTGAGGTTTTATAATGCTTGCCGGGGCGGCAATCGCTATGCGGTCACCAGCCTTCAGCGGCGCGGGGATGAGGATTTCCTGTTCCATCATTAAAAGGGTGAAAGGTGAAGGGTGAAGGGTGGAGGGTGATGCCTCTTTTATCAGGCAGCCGCCCCGCCGCTTGACGCGAATATCAGCTTACTATTACCGGGATGTCGAGTGCGCGGATGCGCCCGGCGATTGCTTCAAGCTCCTCCCGGGGAACCTTGACGAGGTTTTCGGCCGGAGTCTTGCGGTCAATGGAGTAAATCATCACCTCGCGCGGCTTTATCTCGCGATATGCATTGATGAGCGCGTCGACTTCGGCCGGGGTGGTATTGTCGATTGTGACACCGTTGTATTCGCCGCGCAGGAACATGGTCTGTATAATAGCGTCGTGACCGAAGTCTTTCAGCCGACCAATGACCTTTTCGCTCGTGAACGACGGTGAGAGCGGGCGGTCGATTTCACGCATAGTGGGGGTGATGGCCGAATCAAGCTTTAGAATCGCGTTGTCGACGCGGTGTAACGCCTTGACGACCGACTCGCTGTCGAGACGGGTCGAGTTGCACAGCACGCTGATTTTCACATCGGGGAAATACTTGTCGCGCAACGCTGTGACATCGTCGACGATACCCTCGAAGTCAGGGTGCATGGTCGGCTCGCCATTGCCCGAAAATGTTATGACATCGAGCTGTTCGCCGGCCTCCTTCATCGAGCGGAGTTTCGTTTCAAGGTCGCCCTCCACCTCGGCCCGGGAGGGAAGTCCCGCCTTCCCGGGCCCCTGCGCGTTGAATCCCGCCTCGCAATAGAGGCAGTCAAAGGTACACACTTTCCCGTCTCGGGGACTGAGGTTGACCCCGAGCGACGTGCCGAGCCGCCGCGAGTGGATGGGGCCGAAAATCGTTGAATGAAACAATACAGTCTGCATAATGAGACAAAAATACGAAAAAAACGCCACTCGGAACATCCCAAGCAGCGTTTTTTGGTATATTAATTAAATTTGAATCCTTACTTATGCATTAATCGGGAAACAGAAGTGTCCCTTGGGTTTAGATGGTGTATCTTTTGCCGCCTTTTGAAATAAACGTGTAATTGTTAATAAATCATAATAGCTGGGTTGATTGTTACAAATATGTATTTTTAATGATATATTCGTAAAAATATTTAAAAATACAGTCGCTATTACTATGAAAGGTATATTTGTCACTGTATCACCCGATAAAAAAAGTAAGGCTTATGAAAAAGTATAAATTATTGTTGGCATCAATGTTTGCCTTGTTGATGACATCGTGTGTGAACGACTTGTATCAAGATTTGGCAAAGGCAATTAATGACGAGATGGTCAATAAAGGAGTGTCGAGCTATGAGGTTACGGGTGAAATGAACGGAGACGATATTGATTATCGACATGCATCATTCATTGATTCAGATCCTTGCGGGGAATGCTCGCTTTCACCTGATTTCAAATTTAGTTTGTATGTCGAAATGCCCCGTCGCAACGATTCAACTGATTTCTTCTTTATGATTGAAATGCGGTTATTGGAGGTTCCCAAAGCAGGCATGGTCTATCAGGCTCAGCCGATACCGCTTGACCGAGAATCGGCAGTCAGATGGGAATCAGGGGTCAGCCCCGACTTTATAGGGGTGACGGCATCATATCTCCCGCGTCCGCATCAGGTGTGTGACACATCGTCGGTAGATAAAACAATCAGGAAGGGAATCATGCCTATGATTCCTGTTGAGATGCGCGATGCCACTGTCAGATTTGACAAAATCACAGACGGTAAGAACGATAAGTACAGAAAAATAGAATTGACATTTAACGGAGACATGACATTCGCCGCCAAGATTGCCCCGGAGATAAAAAAGGAAGTTTCATTGCGTGATTGCCGGATTACGATATATAATGCCAAAGTTTATGACAAATATCCTTACAGCGATGTCATCTGGACATCGTCGCCCGGATTTGTCGCTGACTTTTACCCCCACCGATAAATGTAAGAGGTTGTTTAAAAACAACCTTTAAATCCCATAAAAAAGATAGGCTGCCCGAAAAAAATTCGGGCAGCCTATTGTTTTGAACAGATTAATCAGTGTTTTATTTTACGCTGATTTTGAGGACGGAAGTTTTGCCGTCGGCAGCGGTAGCGCGGACGATGTAGATTCCCTTGACAAGGTTTTCGGTCGGGAGTGAGTCGCGACCGGCAGTGGCGATGCGGCCTTGAATATCGTAGATTTCAATCGAGCATCCTTCGGCGCTGACAATGCCGCCTGCATAGGTTACGGCGTTTTCAACGGTAACGTCGGCGATGCCTGATTCTTTTTCAACGGTAACGTAAAGGACTGCCTTGATTGAGCCGTGGGCAAAGGTGATAGTGGCGGTTCCGGCTTTTACGAGGGCGATTTCAAGGTTGAGCTCGGTCATCTCGTCATTGGCAAATTCCATATTGCCGTTCAGGTAGGCCACGTTTTCATCAGAGCTTTCGGCGACGATGTTGCCGTCGGTGAGGTCGACATTGGAAATAAGCAGCTTGGCAGTTACAGTCGAGCCTTCGATACCCTTGATTTCGTCGGGCGAGAATGTCATGCTCGCGCCGAGGTCGCGCTCAAAGTAAAGCTCGGGAAGTGACATGTAGTCAGTGTACCAAGGCATGTCGATGAATGAGCCGAATTTGTAACCGATTTCGCGGAACCAGAAAGAGTCGGCTTCGTCAGCTGCGACAGTGGTGCCTTCGGTGGCCAGCTCGGCATTTTCAACAGGCGGAATCTCGGTGATGACATAGTTGTTGCCCAGTTTCGCCTCGGGGGCTGCGGGAAGAACCTTAAATTCACCTTTTTCAGAGTCGTTGGGATCGGGTACCCACTCATAGCGCTCGCCATCATCAATAGAAGAATAACCCACGATGCGGTGTACGCACTCTGAATCCTCGGCAACGTTGAACTCGCTGAGAGCGACGACGCAGTTGTCGATTACGCGGAAGTTTTCGTCTTCTTCAGCTTCGGCCGAGTCAAGACGGCCGGCGATACCACCGGCGTTGGATCCGTTGACGCTGATAGTTCCTTCTACAAGAACTCGCTTGATAGTGGAGCGGTTCATGGTTCCCGCAACGCCGCCGACGTTGCCCTGTCCCTTGATAGAGGCATCAATGTGGCAGTCGGTCACAGTCGATGGCGTTACTTCAAAACCGGCGGCAAGACCGCCTACATTGCTGCGGCCTTCAAGGACACCAGAGAAAGAGCATGCAGTAAACTCGCAGGCACGGGCCGAGTAGACAAGGCCACCGAGTCCCGATGCGTTGGGGACGATGATGTTTGCGTTTTTAACGCCGCAGGCTTCGGCAATCAGGTTGTTGGCGCTTACTGCCAAAATGCCGAGGCGGACGTTGACTCCGGCAAGGTCAAAGGCCGGGTCGATGACGCTGACGTTACTCATCATAGCATTGTTGGCCTGACTGGCGACAAATGATAAATCCTTAACACCAAGGGTGTTGCCGGTGTATTGGAGCGAAACGTTGGAGAATGTCACATTTTTAATGACGGCTATTTCGGGTGTTTCTCCATAGGCGGCATTGTGGCCGAGAGCCGTGAAGAACGCGAGTCCCGACTTGTCAGATGATATTGTGAGGTTCTTGATTTCAAATCCCTGTCCGTCAAGCGATCCGAGGAATTCCCCCTCGATGGGGCGGAAAGCCTGGCCTTCGCAGTCGATGCTGTTGGCAAGGCGGAAATGGGATGTCAGGTTGTTGCGTATCTGGTCAAGGTCGCCGAATGTTTTGATGAGGTAGGGGGACTGTGCGGTACCTTCGCCTTCAAAGTTGTTTAGGGGGAGCTTGATAAATTCGTTGTGAACTTCCAATTTGTTGCCGATTCCCGGTAGCTTGAGGTTGTAGGTTATCATGATGGTCGGGTCGGTAGTGGTATTGGCCACATAGCAGAAGTCTCCCGAATGGGTTCCGTCGATTTTGCGGCTTGCTATTATATTGCCTTTTGAGTCACACACGGCAAGGGCGAGGTCGGTGCCTGTCGAGCCTTGACGGTAGCTGTAGACCCATGCCAGATACTCATGGTCCTTGTTAGTGTTGAACAAGTAGGGGTTGAGCACTGAGCCGTTGAGGTTGACAATCACTCGCGCTGCATTGGGACCGAAATTGAGAGTGTCGATGTGGTGGAGTTCTCCGTCGGGTGTGAACCAAGCCACATAGTCGGCAATATTCTCGGTGTCGGCTCCTGACGCGCGGACCGAAGCGACATAGTAAACCTTGCCGTCGGAAATCGTGCGGTCAGGAGATGAGATTACACTCCAGATTTCGTTTTCGTATTCAAAGAGCATGGGCACCATGCCGACAACGTCGAGTGACGGATAATCGACAAGAACGGTGGCATAGTCGCCGTCTTCAGTGTACATGTTGAAGCCATACTGCTTGCTGTGACCGGGGAGATCCCAGAATTCGGTATAACTGTCGCTCTTGTTGCCGAAACGTGTAATCTCGTTGCCTTCGATGTCATAGACGGCATAGTAGGCCGAGGAGTCGTCGGTCAGACCTGAATCGACAACCGTGATGATATAGCAGGGGTTGTCGCTGTCGCTGAAGTCGAACGTGATGTCAGAGGCCCCCGAGAAATTTCCCAGTGCGTAGGACCTGAACTGGAAATCGGAGCTTTCGGCGCCGACACAAGGAATCTTGGTCTCGGCAACCTGCGTGTATTCATTGCCCGATGCCTTGTAAAGAGTTATTACATAATTGTTGTCTTTGGCAAGAGTCGGATCCGAGGCTGTGGGGTCGTCAAGGAAAGTCTTTTCATAAAGGGCGGTGGCGATGTAGACATCGTTTCCCTTGGTGGTCATTACAAACGGAATGGTCTCGTTTATTCCGTCGGAATAGGCCAGCTTGAGGTCGATATTAAACGATGTGACTTTCTCGGCCGGTGTACCCCAGCCGGCTTTCTTGTAGACTGTATAGTTGACATGTTCTTTGTCTTCGCCATCCCAAGATGTTTCTTCAGACAAGGCAATCAGGAAGTTTTCGCTGATGCTGTTGCCGGTGTTTATCATGCTGATTGCATATCCGGGTTGTGCAAAAAGGCATTTGCTGCCGCCTTCGGGTATTTCGGCAGTCAGCGAGTAAGCCTCGGTAGTCTGTTTTGCGCCGTAACGGGCTACGCCCTCCACGGGAGCGGGGTTGAAGTTGGAGGTGACCATAATTTCGTAGTCCGAAGCGTTGGAGTTGAAGAAACTTTTGGTAACCTGTGTGCCGAGTTCTATGCCTTGGCACCTGAGGGTTCCTTCGGGGCGTGTCACTTCTCCTTGGGCCTGTCCCACGAAATTCAGTTTCTCATCATAAATACGGACATGGAAAGTATGGTAGTCATACTCGGTCACATATTCGTTTTCGATGAGTTTTTCGCCGTCGAGTTCGAGAGTGTAGAACCAGTCTTCCCCATTGGGGCCTGTCACGACACCGGCGGTATTGTTTGTCTTGTGATAGGAGACGATATGGACATCGTCGGGCAACATGTTGCCGTCCTTGTCGACTGCCTTGGGTGAAAACGTGTTTTCAAGCATGCGGGGATGGAACCGCAGAGGGCTCTGCGCGGCTGACGTGTTGCCTGCCCACGGGCTGAACCCTGCTGCTGAAACAGAGAGTGTGCCGAGCAGGAACAGCGAGGTTGCTGCTTTTGTGATAATGTTGTTGCTCATTAGCGTTTATAAATAAGAGATGGTAAAATGTGGTTACTTGATTATGATTTTCTCGGTGGCTGTCATTGTGCCCGATGCGATATTGAGGAGGTAGATGCCCGGCGCGAGTGATGACGCGTCGAGTGTCGCCTGCTGTACCGAGCCGTCCGCCGATGCCATAGCCGAGCCTTGCAGCGAGTAGACGGTGACGGAAACGGGTGTTGCCGATGAGGTGCTGACGGTGAATATGTTTCCGTCACGGGTGATTTCATATTCAGATTCCCGAGTCGTCACGTTGTTGATGCCCGAGAGGTTGAGGATTTTGCACAGTCCGGCAAAAGCGTCGACATGTGCCCCTGCGCCGTCATTGTCGCGGGGTTCGGCGGGAGTGCGTGCGGTTTCCTGTGCGATTCTTACAATGTCATCGGTAGTGAGGGTGGGGTCGGCCGACAGCCACATGGCTGCGATGCCGGTCATGTAGGGCGCAGCCATCGATGTGCCGCTCATCGGAGTCCAATGATATTCAGTCCCGTCGGGAGCGGTATAGGCGTAATATGAAATCTGATTGGGGTCGTAGGCACTTCCGTTGAAATAATAGCTCGACATTGACGAGATAATCCGGCTGCCGGGAGCCGAAACGAGGGGGTGGAGCCGTCCGTCGGGAGTATGGCCCCATGACGAGTAGGATGCGGTGGTGCCGATGACGTCGTTGCCCACGGTCATGTTGTGGGAGATATAGGACCCGACGGTGATGACATTGTCGGCTCCGGCCATAGCGTTTATGGAGCCGTCGGCGGTTGAGGCGGTATATTCGTCAAAACCGCCGATAAAGGAGAATCCGAATGCGCCGCTCATCGGGGTTCCGTAGACGAAGACTCTGTGTCCCGGCTGTCCTTCGACACGCAAGGCGATGCGGTAGCCCTGATAGGTGTTTTGGTTGCTGCATTCAAGCTGGACGGTGAGTTCCGAGTGATAGCGGTTGTTGGGGGCATAGACCTCTGATGCGCCACCGGCAAAGCTGTGGTGGAAAGCGGTGTTGAACTCTGCGTCATCCTCTTTGGTCACATCGGGGCTACCCGTCGGTGCCAACCCCGGAGAGCACAGGTAGCCGCTGCCTGTCTCCGGCAGCGTGAAGGTCGAGACGACCTCGGCCTTGCCTTCCGTGAATTTTACCACGTCAAGGTGTACGGTGAAAGGGGTGTCGTCGTCGCTCCAGATTTCCATAGCTCCGATTGCTTGAGGGAACAACGACAGTCCGGGCCACAGGGAGGCTGTGTATTGTGAGGGGTTGATGATGGTTCTGAGGGTTTCGGCCCCTTCTTCAAATTCATGGTAAAGGAATGCGTTGTCGGCACCTTCGTTGCCGGCCGATACGCATACTGTCACGCCTTCCTCTCCGGCAATCTCGTTGAGGGCGGCGGGAAATTCATCGGTTCCGTCATGAGGCCCCACGTTGCTTCCGAGAGACAGGTTGATGACGCAGGGCATTCCTTCCTCTCTGGCATAGTCTACAATCGAGCGCAGTCCCTTGAGCAGGCGTGGCGTGTCGGTCACTCCGCACGATACTGCGAGCGTGGCCTCAGGAGCCGCGCCACGGAAGTCGGGGCCTTCCCCGTCGGGCGAGATGAAGTTGCCGGCAGCGATGCCCATTACATGGGTGCCGTGGGTGGCGGCGGTGTTGTCGGTCGTGAATTTGGCCACCTTTTCTTCGGTATTGGCGGTCAGCGTGGCAACTGCTTTGCCGTTCTGCACATGTTTCCATGCGCGTTTTACGCGGTGTGTGCCGTCGGGGTTGAGCAGTGAGATGTGGTGGACGTCTATGCCCATGTCGATGATGCCGACCACGACATCCTTGCCTGTATAGGCTTGGGACAGCGGGGCGACTCCGTCCTGAGCGCGGTCAAGTCCCAGTGTCGTGCGGCTCAGGTCAGGACCGTAGGGACTGGTCCATTCGTGAAATGTGAGTTCTTTGGGGAGGGATACCGAGATTACCCCCTCGGTAGCGGCGACGGTTTCGACACTGTCAATCGGAGCGGTCACAACAAGTATGTTTCCTTCGCGCTGCTCGATTGTCGCCCCTGAGGCGGCAACACGCCCGGCTGCGGCATCATCGGCGACGCGCATGAAGAAAGTCAGCCGGTTGTCGGTTTCTGACTGTGGGGCCGATTTCAGACGAGTGGATTTTATCTTGCTGAATTCAATCGAATCAAGATGCCCAAACGAGGCTTGCCCCCATGCAAGCATAGGGACGAATAGGAACGGAATAAAAAACTTTTTCATCAATTCAGTGAGGAATGTGATAATTGTTTTAGTGTAAAATTGGTCTGATTCAGAGTATGGTTGAATGTGATTCTTTAGAGATTGTTATGAAACGCCCTCTTAGAATCGGTTGTTTAAAAATCTCACAAAGATAGGTATTAAAAACCACATTTCGACTTGTGGAGTCGGATTTTGATGTTAAAAGTGTAGATTTTAATGTTTTTTTGCGGAAGTCAGGCTGTCTTGCACGATATATATGTAGTCGGCGTGAATGATGGGGCGGGTGCCGCGTGTGCCGATGGTCGAGGCGGCTTTGAGATTGTCGCATCCGGCGCGTCCGAGTGCGATCAGCGTGCCGTCGGGTCCCGTGATGCGCACAATGTCGTCCTTGTCCCACTCTCCCGAGACGCTGTCAACCCCGACCGGGAGCAGGCTTGCCCCTTTGCCTGACAGAAGGGCCTCGGCGGCCCCGGCATTGATGCGTATTTCTCCTTTGGCAAAATCCTCGCTGTGGGCAATCCATTTTTTAACTCCTGAGGTTTCCTTGGCCGCAGGGACAAAAAGAGTGTGCGGGACTGAATCGGGACTGTCGATGAGGCCGGTCAGGATGTTTTCGCGTTTGCCGTTAGCAATCACGACCGCGATGCCTTCTGAAGCCACTTTGCGGGCGATGCGGTTCTTTGTGGTCATTCCTCCGCGCCCGAGCGACGACTTGGAGGTCGAAATATAGCGGCTCAGGTCCATCGATGGGGTAATCTCAGGGATGACTGTCGATGACGGCAACGCCGGGTCGCCGTTGTAGATGCCGTCGATGTTGCTGAGAATCACGAGCATGTCGACTCCGAGCATGGAGGCGATGAGTCCTGACAGCTCGTCGTTGTCGGTAAACATCAGTTCGGTAATCGACACGGTGTCATTCTCGTTGACGACGGGTATCACACCGGCGGCAAGCATCGTTTCCATGCAGTGTTTCTGATTCAGGTAATGGCGGCGTGTCGAGAAATTTTCCTTGGTCGTCAGCACTTGCCCGCAGGCAATCCCGTGGTCGCGGAACAGTTCATAGTAGCGGTTGATGAGGCGAGCCTGCCCCACGGCGCTGAAAAGCTGACGAGCCGAGACCGGGTCGAGCTGATGATGTATTTCCCCCGCGAGGGCACTGCGTCCCGAGGCGACCGCTCCCGACGAAATCATCACCACGCGGATGCCGCGGTGGTGCAGGGCGGAAATCTGGTCGACGAGCGAGCTCATGCGTGTCACGTCGAGACTCCCGTCGGCGCGGGTGAGCACATTGCTGCCGATTTTGACAGCGATTGAACGGAATTTGCTGAAATCCATGTCAGGGGTAGATTGGTGTTACAGAGTGCAAAGTTAGCATTTCTTCTCAATATGGCCATGAGAGACGGCGGCAAACATTGTAGCAAACATTGTGGTGCATAAAGGTGTTTGTCAGAATATGGACAGAACGTTTCAACAGCAGTCGGGCAGCCACGGTGTCCAGCGTGTCACCGCGATGGCTTTGCTTGTGACGATGGGTATAGTGTTCGGCGACATCGGTACCTCGCCGCTTTATGTCATGAAGGCTATAACGGCGGTGACACCGCGCTGGGACGCCGATTTCATTATCGGGGCGGTGTCGTGTGTGATATGGACGCTCACGATTCAGACCACGGTCAAATATGTGCTCATCGCCCTGCGGGCCGACAATCACGGCGAGGGTGGAATCCTTGCCCTCTATGCGCTGCTCAAGCGGCATGGCGGCAAGGGGTTGTTTGTTATAGCAGCGATCGGGGCGAGCACGCTTGTGGCCGACGGGGTCATCACGCCGGCCATCACTGTCACGACCGCCATCGAGGGGCTCAGGGGAATATGGGCCGAAACCCCCGTCGTGCCCATTGTTATCGGCATAATCACGGTAATATTTTTTGTGCAGCAGACCGGCACCTCGGCTATAGGCCGTTGGTTCGGGCCGTTCATGCTCGCGTGGTTCCTGATGCTGGGCGTGCTCGGGATTGCCAACGTGGGTCATGACCTGTCGATATTCCGCGCGTTTAACCCGTGGTATGCGGTCCGGTTGCTTGCCGGAAATCCCGAGTGGTTCCTGATACTCGGGGCGGTGTTTCTCTGCACGACGGGTGCCGAGGCCCTTTATTCGGACCTCGGGCATTGCGGGCGCATGAACATTACCGTATCGTGGCTTTTTGTCAAGGTCATGCTGATATTCAACTACCTCGGGCAGGGGGCGTGGATACTGAGCACGGGACCGGCCGGGGTGGTCGGTGTCAACCCGTTTTTTGCCATCATGCCGTCATGGTTTGTCGTCCCGGGGATTATCATGTCGACCGGGGCGGCCATCATCGCGAGTCAGGCATTGCTGAGCGGGTCGTTCACCATCTTCAGCGAGGCGATGAACCTTGATTTCTCCCCCCGTTTCCGCATCAAGTACCCGTCGCGGCTGAAGGGGCAGCTCTATGTCCCGGCGGTGAACTGGTCGCTGTATGTCGGCTGCATCATCACCGTGCTGCTTTTCCGCGACTCGGCGGGGATGGAGGCTGCCTATGGTCTCGCAATCACGATTACCATGCTGATGACCACCGCGTTGCTCGGGTTCTATCTCCACTACAAGGGTGTCCCGCTGTGGGTGACATGTGTCTTTCTTGTCGTTTTTGTCGCGATAGAGGGGTGCTTTTTTGCCGCCAACATGTTCAAGTTCATGCACGGTGGATGGTTCACGCTGCTGATTGCCGGGGTGATATGCGCCATGATGCTTGTGTGGAACCGGGCGACCGCCGTGCGCAACCGTTATATCGAGTATGTCGACCTTGATTCCGAGGCCCCCCTGCTCGCTGACATCAGCCGTGAGCGCGACATCCCTCTCTATGCCTCCAACCTCATTTATTTCAGTCGGTCGCGCGATGCCCGCAAGGTGGAGAGCAAGCTTGTCTACTCGATTGTCAACAAGGGACCCAAGCGTGCCGACCGATACTGGATCATAAGTCTGAACCATACCGACGACCCCGACACGCTTCAATACAGCTGCCGCACACTGGTGCCCGACACGCTGCTCAGGGTGGAGATAAACATCGGTTTCCGCATCCAGCCGCGCGTTACCGTCTATCTGCGCCAGATTGTCGAAGACCTTGTTGCGGCGGGTGAGATAGACCTGTGCAGCCGTTACGGGTCACTGCGCTCGCGCGGCATACCGGGAAATTTCCGTTTTATCCTGATTCACCGCATTTTCTCGCCGTCGAGCAACTGCTCGGTGCGTGCGGCCGCTATGATGCAGATGTACGGGTGGCTGCGGAGGCTCGGCATAAGCGATGAAAACGCGATGGGACTTGACACGAGCAACGTGACGGTCGAGACTGTCCCGCTCATTATCAATCATCAGGAACCCCGCCGCATCGAGAGAGTAAGAGGCTGTGATTAAACGACCTCTAAAAACGGGCTCGGAAAATTTCTCTAAATCTCAACATAAGTCAAAAGTAAACATACTCTAAAAAATATCATAAAAATCGATTTTTAAGGATTAGTTAACATCAATAAATTCAGCAAGTGTGCAAAGATTGGGGATTATTTGAATTTTTCTGTGTAAATTTGCAGCTGATAAGTGAGTGTCAGAAATTATTTAATGTATTGCAGCGAGTGATATGTAGAATGATTTTGGACTTGCGAAGAAGGCGCATAGCCGCAGCTCTGTAACGGATGAGCAAGACTGAAAGCATCTTCATTGCGCTCGCTTGAATCGATTAAATAATTTCTGACACTCATTTAAGTTACTCTCTCAATCTAATTGATGCAATTAATCATGGCTAAGTTCAACTATATACAGGTGGCGTTGCGCGGTGATGTGAATAACGCGACACGCACGATTTATTCTTATCCGGCAGGGGGTGGCAATGTCGAGGCCCGGTGGGACAGCACACTGGTGGAGCCGGGAGCGGCGTTGCAGCGTTTTCTTAACACGTCGGAGTGTTATGTGATGCAGTCGGTGCGTCGCGGACGTTACTTTTCGATGATTGCCCGCAACACGGTTGACCCGTCGAGCGGTTATTATATGATTTCGATTTTTGTCGAGGCCGGCTGCTCGCTCTCGGGCAAGCAGATGCTCTCGGCGTTCCCGGCATTGAAAAAGACACTTGTCGAGGAAGGCAAGCGTGACGACGAGGCGGTCGAGGCGGCTCTTGAAAGCGCGGGTGTGTCGGTTGAGCCGGTGCGTCTCGACTCGTGGAACTATGTCGCACCCGTGTTGCCCGAGGGGCAGCAGATTGTTGACGCTGCCTATCGCACCTATATTTCCATCCAAGAGCTGGAGTCGATTTTTTCGTTTCCGGCACAACCCGATTATGACCACTACCGCTGCGTGATTATCGTGTCGGCGACCACCTCGCTGCGTCCGGGTATAAAGATGACGCGCCTGACCGCCCCGATAAAAAAGCAATATGCAGTGGTGTGTCCCGATGGGGTGGAGACATCCGAGCCGGTAGCCTATGATGGCGACCGGTTGAAAATCGTCTATACCCGTGACGGATTTTCGCCGCGCGAGGAGACCGTGACGGTGGGACAGCCTGCGGCCTACGTCAAGTATGACGGGTCGACAATCCGTGTGCGTCCCGCCTCTCAGTGCGGAATCCGTTTCACCCGTCGTTTCAATCTTGCCGTGAGATCGGTGAAGGGAACGGCTATAAACGGTTACACTGTCAGCATCAACGGCCGCCCGGTCAACACGATGGAGCGCACTGTAGACCTGACCGAGGTCGACCTCGCCGACGGCGCGACTGTCGAGATTCAGGCCGCGTCCAACAATTACCGTCCGCTTAAACTCGAATTTTCGGCCGAAGACCTCCTGAAGCGCGAAACCATCGACTTGGAGTTGCATCCGATTGAGCAGGGGGTGACGCTGCGTCTCGATTTCGGGGAAGGACGAGTGTTTGAAGAACAGATTTCGATTGAAAAGAACACTTCGGAATATAACCGCCTTCATTCCGGCAATTTCCACGGTTTTCGCGCTCATCGTCAGGTGACACAGGACAATTCAGAGGTCTACAATGTCGATGTGCGTTTCACCGGAGGACGCCCCGTCGCTCCCAATTTCGAGGCATCGCGTGATGGTGATGCCAATGTCGACCGTGCTACGGCGAGTCATCGCGCCCCGGTGTTTGAGAATGTCTCTGATGATGTGCCTGACTCCCGCAACAGCGTGGATGCGTCGCTGCCCACGGTCGAGACTGAAATAACCCCGACCGATGCCGACGGTCACGATGATACCCGTGGCAAGAACCGTATAAAATGGATTCTCGCCGTTGCGGGAGCTGTCGTGCTGCTGGTGGTCGCGCTGACCTTGTTCCTGCCGCGCGGTGAGAAACTCGACGCGGTTCCCGCCGCCGAAACAGAACTTGCCGACACTGTCGCCCCGGCTGCCGCCCCGGCTCATGCAGCTCCGCTTGCCGGAGAGGATGCGGCCGATGTCGAATATCTCAATTCCACAAGCTGCTGGGAGGTGTCGCGTGTCACCGGAGAATCGGCCAAGAAACTGATGGCCGCCATCGAGAGCGGTGACATCGAGGGCGTGGTCAACAATGATTACTTTGCGGTAACCGGCCGATGCACCAACAGCAGGGCTGACGAAATCGCCGGATTGTTGTGGCGCGCCTACGGGTCGCCCGTCCGCGCGTCCAATGCAAAGACTCTCCGCAGCTCGGTCAAAGGCGGGGCTGTCGACCTTAACGCCCTCTATGAGGGATTGATGCGCCGCCGTCCCAAAGATGACGAGGCCAACACGACCCCGCGCCCGAAGCGTTAAGAGATCGTTCATGACTAATGGGTTAACATTTGTTATTAAACAACCTCTAAAAAATTTTTTCGGAAAAAAAGAAATGCCTGAAGTATCCCATCGCGGCACAGTAATGCCGTCATCCCCTATACGCCGCCTCGTCCCGCTGGCCAATGCCGCCAAGGACCGGGGGGTAAAAGTCTATCGTCTGAATATCGGACAACCCGACGTGCCCACCCCGCAGGAGGGACTGGACACACTGAAACATATCGACCGTAAGGTGCTTGAGTACAGTCCCTCAGAAGGACTGCTGTCGCTCCGCAAGAAGCTCCACGAGTATTACCACACATATAATATCGATGTCGATGTCGACGACATTATAGTCACCACCGGCGGCAGCGAGGCCGTGCTTTTCGCTTTCATGGCCTGTCTCGACCCCGGCGACGAAATCATCGTGCCTGAACCGGCCTATGCCAACTATATGGCTTTCGCAATATCGGCCGGGGCCAAAATTGTCACCGTGCCGTCGAGCATCGACGAGGGATTCGCCCTTCCCCCGATGGAGAAGTTTGAGGAACTGATTACCCCGCGCACCAAGGGCATCCTCATCTGCAACCCCAACAACCCGACCGGTTACCTTTACACGATGAAAGAGATGCTGCAGCTCCGTGACATCGTCAAGAAACATGACCTGTTCCTGTTTTCCGACGAGGTTTATCGCGAGTTCTGCTACACCGGAGCGCCTTATATCTCGGCCTTCCACCTCCCCGGTATCGAGGAACAGGTGGTGTTGATTGACTCGGTGTCAAAGCGTTACAATGAGTGCGGAATCCGTGTCGGGGCTCTCATAACCAAGCACAAGGAGCTGAAAAAGAACATCATGAAATTCTGTCAGGCCCGCTTGAGTCCGCCATTGCTCGGGCAACTCGTCGCCGAGGCTTCGATTGACACCCCCCGCGAGTACATGCTTGAGACCTACAACGAGTATGTCGAGCGCCGCAAGTTCATGATTGACCGTCTCAACCGCATCCCCGGCTGCTATTCACCCATCCCGATGGGCGCGTTCTACACCGTGGCGCGCCTGCCTGTCGACGATGCCGACAAGTTCTGCGAATGGTGCCTTGAGGAATTTGAATGGGAGGGGCAGACCATCTTCATGGCTCCGGCATCGGGTTTTTACACGACTCCCGGCATGGGGCGCAACGAGGTGCGACTGGCCTATGTCCTCAACAAGGAGGAACTTGACCGCGCCATGACTGTTCTTGAACATGCGCTTGAGGCTTACAACAACCGTAAATAATGTTCATAATTCAGGACAGGGATGAACAGGAAAGATTTTGAGATAATGGCTCCGGTAGGGAGCTACGAGTCGCTTCACGCCGCGATTGAGGCCGGGGCCGATGCTGTCTATTTCGGAGTCGAGGGACTCAACATGCGCTCCCGGTCGAGCGTCAATTTTACTCTCGACGACCTTCGCAACATCGCCACAATCTGTGACGAGGCCGGAGTCAAGAGTTATCTGACGGTCAACACCGTCATCTATGACAACGACATCGCCACTTGTCACGCAATCATCGACGCAGTTGCTTCGAGCGGTGTTTCGGCGATTATAGCCAGTGACGTGGCAGCGATTATGTATGCCCGCAGCATCGGCGTGGAGGTTCATATCTCCACACAGGTCAACGTGACCAATATCGAGGCTGTCAGGTTTTACTCGCAATGGGCCGACGTTGTCGTTCTTGCCCGTGAGTTGAACCTTGATCAGGTCAAGGCGATCAGCGACGCTATCGAGCGTGAAAACATCTGCGGCCCGAGCGGTCGCCGGGTGCGCATCGAGATGTTCTGTCACGGCGCGCTGTGCATGGCCGTTTCGGGGAAATGCTATCTCAGCCTTCACGAGATGAATTCGAGCGCCAACCGCGGTGCCTGCACCCAGATCTGCCGCCGCTCCTATACTGTCACCGACCGCGAGACAGGCGACATGCTCGACATTGAGAACAAATACATAATGTCGCCCAAAGACTTGAAGACTATTCACTTCCTCAACAAGATGATTGATGCGGGGGTGACTGTGTTCAAGATTGAAGGGCGCGCCCGCGGCCCCGAGTATGTCAAGGTGGCTGTGGAGTGCTACTCGGCCGCTATTGACGCTATCTGTGACGGCAGCTATGGCGAGGAAAAGATTGCCGCGTGGGATGCCGAGCTTGAAAAGATTTTTAACCGTGGATTCTGGGACGGCTATTATCTCGGCCAGAGGTTGGGTGAGTGGTCGTCAAAATATGGCTCGTCGGCAACCCGCGTCAAGCGTTATGCCGCCAAGGGGGTGCGTTATTTCCCGGCAATCGGTGTGGGCGAGTTTCTGATGGAGAGCGGCGAGCTGCACCTTGGCGACGAAATCGTCATCACCGGCCCGACCACAGGTGCTATTATAATGACTGTCGAAGAAATGCGCGTCGACCTCAAGCCGGTCGACACCGTCAGCAAGGGCGAGAGTTTCTCAATCAAGACCGACAAGAAAATCCGTCCCAGCGACAAGCTCTATATCTGGGAAAAGAAATCCTGAACCGTTAAGAGTAAAAATTCCGCTCTTTGTGCAATTTGCATGAATTGCATTATATGTGTCATTTATTGACGCGGATGTAGTGTGAGGGGTAGGGGTTTTGGTGTAATTTTGTCCGGTATGAAACGGACAATATTCATCACTGTATCGCTGGCTGTGGCTGTGAGTGCCGCAGCCAAGTGGTTGCCCGAAAAACCGGCCGTGGGTGACGGCATCAGAGTTCTTGACTGTACATATAATCGTGAAAAACTTGTGTCATCCCGTCCCGCCGGCGAGTCGGGGCGATGGAATGTGACCGTGTCGGCCGACACGGTTGAGGATGGCATCGCCTATCGGTTCAAGTTTGTCGCCGCCGTGCCGATGGAGTCGTCGGGCGTGGCTGTGGCCTTTGACCGCGCGCCGTGGTCGAGCGACAACTATGTCATGATTCCCGCGAGTGTCTACGGTGGCAACCGCCAGCGCATCGTCAACCGAGGCTACGCGACGGGACTGGACCCTGCCGATTACCGTAACCCCGAGTTTGCGCTGACTTCCAACCCGATTCCGCAACTGTCGCCCGACTTCGGTGCGCCGTCGATGGTCGAGGTGAGTGTGTGCAACGCTGCCACTCCCGCCATCGTGGTTCATGACCGTAGAGCGCGTCGTGGCCACATTTTTCTGACCGACCAAGGCATCGCGCAGGGTGACTCGGTCATCGACTATTCGCTTGTCGTCGAGGAGGCCCGCGACCGCTCGATGGCATCGGTTGTAATCGGCGCGCCCGGTGTCAGGGAGCGCAAGGCGCAGTTTATCGGCTTTACCGAGAGTCCCGACCGTGGCATGTCGTTCAAGCCGGGCGACTCGGTGGTGGTCAATGTCACCCATCTGTCTTTTCCCGCTCCCGAGGGGGTGACCACGACACTTGACCGCTTTATGAGTGCCCGCAAGATGGTGGCGCGCGGACGCGACCCGCGCAATCTGATGCCCATGAGCCATGTGGGCAAAATCATGAACCGCAACATCGACGGCCGCTATATGGTGGCGAGCGACTCGGTTGAGTTCTATCGCCCCGATGAGGCCGACTGGATGGCCTACGGGTGGATTGGCGGACTTATCAACACTTATCCCATGCTTGCGCTCGGTGATGACGAGCACCGCCGCAAGGTCGCGGCGACATTTGACTTCGCCCTTCCCCGCGCCAAGGGTGCGAGCGGCTACTATTATGACGTTTTGCTCCCCGACGGCACTGTCAAGTACCGCGATGCCGCCGCCGTGGTGCCCGGAATCGGCTTGACCCGCCGCAACGGCGACGTGCTCTACTGGATGATAAAGCATTTTGACCTCATGAAGGAGCAGGGTCATGCCGATGAAATGAAGCCTGAATGGGAGGACGCTGTCAGGAGGCTCGCCGATGCCTTTGTCAACACATGGAACCTGCGGGGCACATGGGGCAACTATCTCGATGTCGAGAGTGGCGACGTGGCCGTTTACCGCACCTCGGGCGGCGCGAGTGCCGTCGGCGGTCTCGCTCTCGCATACCGTTATTTTGACAATCCCGTTTACCTCGACATTGCCCGCAAGGCTGCCGCGCCGCTCTACGACGAGTTTGCAACCGTCGGTTTTACCTCGGGCGGCTGCGGCGACATTCTGCAGAACTCCGACTCCGAAACCGCCATCGCACTATGCACGTCGCTCGTCTCGCTCTATGAGACAACCGGCGAAAAGCAATATCTTGCACAGGCCGCCGACCTCGCCAATCTGTGCGCCACTTGGACAGTGTCGTGGGACTACATTCTTCCCTCCTCGACCCCTCTTGCCCGTCTCGGCGCCAACCTGACGGGAGCCGTGTGGGCAAGCACCCAGAACAAGCACGGCGCGCCCGGATTCTGCACCCTCTCGGGCGATGCGCTGTTTAAAATCTACCGTGCCACCGGCGACCGCCGCTATGCCGAGTTGCTGCGCGACATTATCCACGCCCATGCCGAGGGCATCCAGCCCGACGGACGCATCTCCGAGCGACTGACCTATTGCGATGCCGACCATCGCGGGTCGCGTGCCGACGGATGGCTGACCGGGTGGAACGAGACCAACGGCGCGTTGATGGCAATCGAGATTCCCAGCATATATGCCAACACCGCCACCGGAGAAGTCTACACTTTCGATGCCGTCGAGACCGCCGTCACCCGCCATGATGCCAAGGGAATGCAGCTCGCCGTCACCAACCCCACAGCCTATCCCGCGACAGTGACCATCCTCTCCGACACCCCCTCGGGCGAAACTCGCCACACGGTCACCGTCAACCCCGGCAAAACAGTGAAATGTAAGATTTGATATTGAGATTATGAAACACCCTCTTAATGTGGCGCAATAGCAATCTGACAAGATTGCTTCCTTGAATAGCCGTAGGTTGCGTTTGTGCAACCTACGGTAGATTAGCGGATTAAAGATAAATCTGTAAAGATTTTTCACAATGCGACGTGATTGAAAAATCTTTACAGATTTTATTTATTAGATGATATGTTTCCGGGGGTTGAGAAACCGCAACCCCCGGCTATTCAAAGAATAATCCTGACGGATTAAATATTACTCGGGGCAAAACTCAATTTTGCAACACCCTCATTTTTTATGGGATGTATGGAATTTTATGCTACTTTTCCTCGCGGTATTCCCGGTAAGGGGTGTGGAGGTCGAGGTAGTCGAAGTTGTGCTGGACTCGCTTTTCGGGAGGAGGAACTGTCATGTAGTCTCCATACATGCACTTGAGGTAGGGGTCATAGTTCTTTATGCCCTGAACGGTGTGCCCCTCAAATTCAAACGGTCCGTAGACATCGGTTATCGTTTTGGGCAGTACTTTGCGGTAGCCGTCGGTGTAGCTTGCGGCGAGGTCGCAATTGTCGTAGTCGTAGCGGGTCAACACCTTGCGGATTGAGCGTTGCAGGCTGTTCATGGTGAACAGTTTGCGCACCAGTCTCGGCATCCAGCTCGACGGGCCGTGTCCGTGACGGAACGGGTCGCGGTGTACGAGGTAGAGGCACTGTTTCAGAAAGTGGTATTTCATGCACTGCCACCGGCGCGGTAGTGCCGCCGATGGATAGGCATCAAAGGGGAAGATGTCGATATAGCACCCCCCGAGGTAGTAAAGGTGGCGACGCTCGATGAGCGTTGTCGACGCATCCTGAATTTTGCCGAAGGGGAGGGGATAGAGCGGGTCGTTTTCGGCACATACGAATTCGAGCGGCTCGGGAAGCCATTCTTTGGCGTGGGCGATGAGGCGTTCATAGTCGGGGCGTGGCATCGACACGTCGAGGTCGTCGTCCCACGGGATAAACCCCTTGTGGCGCACCGCGCCTATCATCGTGCCGCCGCAGATGCAGTAACGCAATCCGTGCCGGGCGCACACTTTGTCAAACTCCAGCAGGATGTTCAATATCCGTTGCTGAAGTTCCTTAATGTCATAATTAGCCATTATCGTGATATGGTTATAACTAAAGTAACGACTATAGACCCACGTCTTCGACGTTGCATGGTCTTGGATGTCCCGCTCTCCCCACGCCGAGGCGTGGGGTTAAGCATGGTTCCGCCGCTCCGCGGCTTAGTGATATATGCGAGAATCAGTCGGCCATCAGTTTGCGGTAGCGGCGGCGCGAGGGTTCCTTGCCGTCGTTGTGGGCGCGCTTGTAGTCTTCATACTCGCTGTAGGTGCCTTGGTAGAACACTACGTTTCCGTCACCTTCAAAAGAGAGGATGTGGGTGCAGATGCGGTCGAGGAACCATCGGTCGTGGCTGACAACGACGGCGCACCCGGCAAAGCCTTCGAGACCTTCTTCGAGGGCGCGTAGGGTGTTTACGTCAATGTCGTTGGTCGGTTCGTCGAGCAGCAGTACGTTGCCTTCTTCTTTCAGTGCCATTGCGAGGTGGAGCCGGTTGCGCTCGCCACCCGATAGAACGGCGATTTTCTTTTCCTGATCGGCTCCTGAGAAGTTAAATTTAGACAGGTAGGCGCGGGCGTTGACATCGCGTCCACCCATGCGGAACGACTCGACTCCCTGCGAGATAACCTCGTAGACGCTTTTTTCAGGCACGAGGTCGTGGTGGGTCTGGTCGACGTAGGCGATGCGCACTGTCTCGCCGACATCAAATGTTCCATCGTCGGGAGTTTCTTGTCCCATTATCAGCTTGAACAGCGTAGTCTTTCCCGTGCCGTTGGGGCCTATGACTCCGACGATGCCTCCTTGAGGGAGGGAGAAGCTGAGGTCTTTAAACAGTTGCTTTGTCCCGAATTTCTTGGAGAGTCCCTGAACCTCAATCACCTTGTTGCCGAGACGGGGTCCGTTGGGAATATATATTTCAAGGCGTTCTTCGCGCTCTTTCTGATCCTCGTTGAGGAGTCGGTCGTAGGATGACAGACGTGCCTTACCCTTGGCCTGACGCGCCTTGGGGGCCATGCGCACCCATTCGAGCTCGCGTTCAAGAGTCTTGCGGCGTTTGCTTGCCTGCTTCTCCTCCATCGCCATGCGCTTGGTCTTCTGGTCGAGCCAAGACGAGTAGTTGCCTTTCCACGGAATGCCCTCGCCACGGTCAAGTTCGAGAATCCATCCGGCCACATGGTCGAGGAAGTAGCGGTCGTGGGTGATGGCGATGACTGTGCCGGGATATTGCTGGAGGTGCTGTTCGAGCCAGTCGATTGACTCGGCGTCGAGGTGGTTGGTGGGTTCATCGAGCAGCAGCACGTCGGGTTGTTGCAGCAGGAGGCGGCAGAGAGCCACGCGGCGGCGTTCGCCTCCCGACAGAGTGGTCACCGGCTGGTCGTCGGGCGGACACTGGAGCGCGTCCATCGCGCGTTCAAGTTTCGAGTCGATGTTCCACGCGTCGGCGGCATCGAGTTTGTCCTGAAGCTCGGCCTGACGGGCAAGCAGCGCGTCCATCTTGTCGGGGTCTTCAAGCACGTCGGGGTCGCAGAACGACTCGTTTACCTTGTCAAACTCGGCAAGGAGGTCCATGATGGGCTGCACACCCTCGCGCACGACATCGATGACTGTTTTCGACGGGTCGAGCTGCGGGTCCTGTTCGAGGTATCCTACCGAGTATCCGGGAGAGAACACCACTTCGCCCTGATAGCTCTTGTCAATGCCTGCAATGATTTTAAGCAGGGATGACTTACCCGAGCCGTTGAGACCGATGATGCCGATTTTGGCACCATAGAAAAATGAGAGATAGATGTTTTTCAACACCTGTTTTTGCGGGGGATAGGTCTTGGAGACTCCCACCATTGAGAATATGATTTTTTTATCGTCTGCCATATTAAGATTGGTCGTGAAAATTAAGAGGTTTAAAACCTTTAAACTTTAAATGCCTTCTAAGTTTCGCAAATTTACAACTTGCTCACAGTGAAAGTCGAAAGGTGAAGATAACACTTTTTTACAGATAAACCGTTGTCTTCACTCTGGCGCAGCCCGAATTTCACTTCAATTTGATTTTGCGGAAGTTGAATTATTTTTTCTTGGGCGCGTAGCGCACCGGGTAGTCACATCGGGTCTTGCCGGCCATGATGTTGCTGAGCTTGCCGCGGATGAGCTGCTTGCGGATCAGGGAGATATGGTCGATATACATTTTCCCTTCGAGATGGTCACACTCATGCTGCACTATGCGGGCGAGGAATCCGGAAATTTCTTCCTCGTGGGGCTGGAAATTCTCGTCGACCCACGACAGGCGGATGTGTTCCACTCGGGGAACGTTTTCCGACAGTCCGGGGAGGCTGAGGCATCCCTCGGCGCGAGTGACGGTGTCGCCGTCGAGAATCTCGATGCGGGGATTGATCAGGGTGAATTTGCGCCCCTCGCACTCGGGATAAGAATCCTTGACCGGGTCAGCGTCAATGACCACGATGCGGTCGCTGCGGCCTATCTGCGGCCCGGCGAGTCCCACTCCCTCCGAGGCATACATGGTTTCATACATATCGTCCACCAGCTGTTTCAGCCCCTCATAACCGGGGGCGATTTCAGCGGCGGTTTTTCTCAAAACAGGATGTCCGTAAAGGTAAACCGGAAGTTTCATATATATAGAGCTATATTTGTTGTCTGTTATCTTTTAGCTGTCATCTGCATTGCGTCGAGATACCCGTTGAGGATGATAACCGCCGCCATGCGGTCGATTGCGGCCTTGTCGCGGCGGTCGTTCTTTTTCACCCCCGAGTCAATCATGGCACGGTGGGCGAGGGTAGAGGTAAACCTCTCGTCATGAAACACCACCGGGATGCCGGGAATCTCTTTTTTCAGTCGGTTGATGGCCGGGGTGATATAGCGCATCGACTCCGACAGCTCCCCGGCAAGGGTTTTGGGGAGTCCTACGATAATCTCGTCGACCCCTTCGCGTGCCACATAATCCTTGACAAAGGTGACAAGCTGGGCCGACGGCACCGTAGCCAGAGCCGTAGCCACAATCCTAAGCGGGTCGGTCACCGCGATACCGCAGCGTTTGCGCCCATAGTCAATTGCGAGTAATCTTCCCATCAGGTGCAAAGTTACTCAAAATCCGCGACATAAAAAAACGCAGCGACAGAAAGGTGCCATCTGTCGCTGCGCGATGATTGAGGGAGGGTGTGGCGTGTCTATTTCACCACGACTTTTACCGACTTCCCGGCTGTGCGCACAATATAGATGCCGGGTTGCAATCCGGTTGCACGGCAGCGTTGTCCGGCAACATTGTAGACCTCTGACCCTTGCGGGGCGATAATGGAGTTGCCCGAAATGGTAATGTCGACATTGTCAACGACCGTAGAAGATATGCCCGATTGCGATGAACAGGTCATCGCTCCCTCGATAGTCTGGACTGCCGAGTTTCCGTGCCCGTCGGCAAGAAGGAACCGGAGGTCGTATATTGATTCATCCCCGTCGGGAGGCAGAATGCTGACGGGAGCTTTGTAAATGCCGCTGTCGTCAGTCTTTTGAACCGGAAGTTCGTTCCAGTCATCGGTGCCTGACGCTGCATAGCAGCATTTTATGGCGTTTTCGTCAAGATCGCTGTCAGTGACATCAAGCAGCAGGACTGCGTCGATGCCGATTGTCGATGCCGGAGTGTTGTCCCCGTTGCGGAGTTGCCAGCGTGACACCATAGGAGGACAATACTTTTCACGGGTAGTGTCAAACGAGAATGAGGCCGAAGTGGAGTAATCTTTTCCGTTGTCAGATTTATACACGGCTGAAAAATCGAGATCAACCGGCCCCGGAACATAATTTCCTGCCGCGCTCCAGTCCCAAAAACTTTCATTGTCGTTCAACAGATAGCTTTTGTCGTTATTAGTGACTTTTTGCGATAATGACATATAGGGATAGTGTTCAAACGTGGGATAGACCGACGTCGCATAGCAGTCGAGCATGTCGCGCTGCATGTAATTATTGTAATAGCTGCCTAAATAGTCAATGAAAATGATAGGTGCGGAATTAAAAAACTCAATCCGGTCGCTACAATAGTTAAATGGCGATATTGACGGGAGAAAAAACTTTTCGCGGGGATATTCAGGCAAAATGTAGCTGTCATGACTGTCTATAAACAGGTATCCTCCATCTTTCCGGGGCATAAAATAGGCACCGTCGGCTGAGATGCATTCCTTGTATTCATAAATTTCTCCATTCCATTCTTCTGTACGGACGATTACCTGTTCGACAATTACGGGGGCGGCTAATACATCGTAACCGGTTGACGGAGACATATCGCTTTCACAATTGTTGAGGAATAGTTTGATTTCCCCGGTATACGGTCCGTCCTGAAGGCATAAAGCATTTGTTCCAGCATTCCAGTCGGCTCCTTTCCACGTCATAATAGACTGTACCCCGTATCCGTTGATTTCCATGTCGGTGTCGGGTAGCGGCGTGAAATGTGCGGTTGTCGCAATATAGTCTTCGGGATTATTGGTAAATTCCGTGTCTTGGGAAAATGGTCCGGGCGCGATGACTTTGTTGACATATACCCCGTCAGGTGTCGTTGCGACTTGATTGACTGCATAAGTCCATGTCTCGTCAAGGTCGTTTACATAGACTGCATCATGGACACCGCCCATATTAGTCATATTGAAACAATAGTCTCCCTTGCTGCTGTTTATGCATCGGTGGAATCCGTAATTATAATGCCCTGAAGTCTCTTTGGTCAGTTCCTCCATCTCGCTGCCGTCGGGATATAGAAATTTTGCTGTCAGCCGGTTCTTGGCATCGGACTGGCGGAATGTAAAAGTCATGTCCTTGTCTATCTTTACATTGCTTTTGACTATATAGGCACTGAGATGACTGTCATCTTCATATCTCCGACCGGTGGCGAGAATCAGGCTGTAAGTTCCTTCGGGGATATAACAGCCCCACCAGTCAATGCCTTGCTCAATCATCCATTCGTCAGGGTAATAGGCATAGTTGTAGTATCCTTCGCCAAATTCGCCATCGGGCTGGGTAACATAGACTTTCCACGGTTCGTAGGTATATCCTTCCGGATTTTCATCCTCGACGGCAAATGTCACTTTGAACCCTTCGGGTGTTTCAGTGCCGGGGTCGGGGGATTTGGCGGGTGATTTCAGCAGCCGTTTCTGTTCTGCCGGGAGTGGGATACCCGCCTGCATGAATTTTCTGATTTCGGGCAGGCGTTCCTTGTCGACGGTTGTAGATTCGGTCTTGCCATCGGTTGTGCGATAGTTGACCACGATGTCTTGTGCAATGACATGTGACGAAGTTAATGCCATGAAGGCAATAGCTGTGATGGTAGTAATGTTCAATCGCATAATTTTTAGGAATTGGTTTGCCGCAAAGATATTGTCAAAAATAACATTCTGACAACTTTTTAGGGGTGACAATGGGGTGACAGGTTGTGATTTGTGATGTAAAACTGATAAAAATACACTATATTTGCGCTGTGAGAAGAATATTTTTACTTTTAGGCTTGTTTCTGTTTCTCTTGGGATGTGACCAAGCTGAAATCGACAATTACTTCCGCTGGGCCCCTGTGTCGCCCGATGGCGACAGCCTCGTGGTGGCTCTTGAAAGAGGATACGCGGGCGGAATACCTGATGATTCGCTTAATCTTCTTGCCGGGCGTCTGCTGGCGGTGGCTGAAAAAAACGGCATCAGGCAACTGGAGGCGCGCTCACGGTTCTGGAACGCGCGTTTGCTCAACAAGCGGCGTCATCGTGCAGAGGCTGTTGAGGAGTTGAAGAAAGCAATCGGGTTGTCAGATTCGGCTAAATATCCCTACGACCAATTCAGGTTTCGGCATCTCGACATAATATTGTCCCCGCGCTCGATTCCTGAGACGCACCATATATTGAAACAGATTGAAAGATTTCATTCCCGCCGCAATGATGCCGTCATGCTCGCCCATGTCTATATCGACATAGCCAATATTTTACATGACATAGGGAATACCGACAGGGCGCTTGCCTATTACATGAAGGCTGATTCTCTCTACGGGGTGTTGGGCATGCAGGAGTTTCATCTGAAAACGAGTCTTAACAACGCCTCTATTCTACACACCTTGCACCGCCAAGACGAGAGCGAGGAAATCGTATTGCGGTTGCTTGACGACGCGACGGCGAAAGCTGATTTTGACTATTACAACACCGTCAGGTTTACTGCATCGGAAATACTCGGCAGTAGGTCATTGCTTATGGCTGCTTATCAGGAACTGGAGAATCGGCCTGAGTACTTGGCTCGCGGCCACCGTTACGAGGTCGCTTTGGCCCGGTTTTATCTCGGAGACGGCGATATTGACAGCGCGCGACTTTTTATCGGCAAAGCACTTGCGGGAATTGACAGTGCGGAGGGGGTGATTGTCAGGGCCGACATGTATCGGACGGCAATGGAGGTATACCGGGGTAGTGGCGAGGCTGACAGTGTTGCGAAATATGCGCCCCTGTATATCAGTGCGTCAGATTCGGTGACGCGGTTGCGGAGCGCCAATGATGTTTATGCGGCTGAGAATCGCAGCGAGATAGCCAAGTATGAGGCACTAGTCCGCAGTCGGCGAGTCACCGAGAGGCTTGTGTGGTGTGTCGTCATAATGGGGGTCGCAATTATAGCTATGGGAGTCTGCATGTTTCTGCTGCGGCGTTTCCACCGTCACCGCATTGAAATGGCCCGGGTTCAGCTCGACATGGAACGCGACCGTCGGCAGCTGGTTACCTCGTCGCTTGTAATGGCCGAGAAAGACAATGTGTTGCAGCGAATTCTTGACGATGTGGGCCGGTTGCAAAAAGAGGGGAAGATTCCGGCCGACGAGTCGCGACAGATCGATCAGGCAATCAGGATGCATGTCAGTAACAAGGCTGACTGGGAAAATCTTGCCACGTCGTTTGAGAAAGTCCATCCGTCGTTTGTCAGGCAGTTGAAAGAGCGTTTCCCGAGGCTGTCAGAGGGAGACATAAAGCTCGCGGTATATATCAAAGTGGGGATGTCGACCAAACAGATTGCCCGCATGTTGCTGCTCCAACCCGACTCGGTTAAGAAAAACCGCCACCGGTTGCGCGACCGGCTCGGTCTTGCGCCTTCCGAGTCGCTTGAGGACTTGTTGCGGAATCTGGGTTGAAAATTACTATATTTGCAGAATGAATGAATCAGTTGAGAAATTTTCAGTTGCCGTGTTGCGCGGGATTGGGCAGGTGATGTTTCAGGGCGCGACTCGGGCCGGAGTGCTGTTTCTTGCAGGAATCGGCTGGGGCGCGATGGCTATGGGCCGTCCCGAGATGCTTGCAGGGGCGGTTGTCGGGGGTATGGTCTCGACCGTCACCGGGCGGTGGCTGTTCCATGACGGCGACGATGGTACGGAGGGATTCAACGGAGTCCTTGTCGGGTGTGCGTTGCCGCTTTTTCTTCCCGCCGGGTGGTGGATGTGGGGACTGCTTGTCGCGGGGTCCGCGTTCACGCCGTGGTTGCGCAATCTGCTCAACCGTTGGCCGGGGCGCTTGGGGATACCGTCGCTCACCGTGCCGTTTGTCCTGACCACATGGTGCCTGTTGCTCTTCTCGCGGCTGTTCAGTGCCGGAGCAGAGTCTTCGGTGCCTTCAGTTTCGGAATTGTCGGGAGCGACAATTGCCGCCGGATGGCTGAAAGGTGTTTCGGAGGTGTTCCTGATTGACTCGTGGGTAACCGGGGTGCTGTTTGTCGCCGCGCTCGCAGCCGGTAGCCGTCAAGCCGCCGTGTGGACTCTTGTCGGGTCGGCGGTGGGAATGTGGACGGCATGGATGCGTGGGGGTGACGCGACGGCGATTGCCGACGGTCTCTATGGGTTCAATCCCGCATTGACCGCACTGGCATTGGGCACCGTGTTCCGCCGCTTCTCGGTTGATACGGTGTGCATTGCATTGACCGGAGCGATTCTGACGGTATTCGTACAAGATATTTTCGCCTATCTTCTCGCCCCGCTTTCGCTGCCGGTGCTGACTGCGCCGTTCTGCTTGACAACGATGATTTTTGCCAAAATCGGGCAAAAATAACATTCAATTAGAGTATAATAACCCCGGTTATTGTTATCTTTGCATCAGAAAATTAAGCGATTGTTATTAACGACCTCTAAATCGGTATATCCATGACTACACTCAAGAAAACTTCTTTATCCGACATCCCGTTTCATGCCTCTGTCAACGATTTCGGCACCGAGCGTTATGTCAACGGACTTATAAAATTCATACGTAATTCGTCGGCACCCATCACTATCGCCCTTCAGGGGGAATGGGGCAGTGGAAAAACATCGCTGATGAATCGCCTTGACAAGGCTCTTTGCGGCCCTGCGGGCGATTTTACGGGAATAAACATCAACACATGGGAGTATTCGATGCTTTCTACTCCCGAGGTGACAGTTGTAAAAATTATTCAGAAACTGGTGGCATCCCTTGCCGAGCCATCGATGAAAGAAAAGGTAGGCCGTTTTTTCAGCAAGTTCAGCCGCTCGGCCATCAAAGCCGGGGCCGGAGTGTTTACTAACGGGGTTGAGATTGTCGATGACATTTTTGACGGTCTTGCCGGCCAGAAAGAGTCGGATCTTGAACAACTCAGAACTGTGCTTGAGGAAAGTATTGAAAAAATGCTTGCCACAAAGGGAAAACACGGCATTATCGTGTTTATAGACGACCTTGACCGACTGAATCCGCCTGTGGCTGTGGAGATTCTCGAATTGCTCAAAAATATTTTTTCGTTAAAAAACTGTATTTTTGTGCTTGCAATCGATTATGAGGTTGTCGTCAAGGGTCTGAAACCGAAATTCGGCGAGCTGTCGCCTGCTAACGAGCGCGAATTCAGGTCATTTTTTGACAAAATCATACAGGTGCCATTCTCTCTGCCTGTCAACAACTATCATCCGATGGAGTTTGTGCTCGATTCACTTGTCAACATCGGCTACATATCGATTGCCGAAAAAGGAGACCCCGAGTTCAAAGAGTTGTTTGGCAAAATTGTTGACTGGTCGGTCGGGAAGAATCCCCGCTCGATAAAACGCCTCATAAATACATTGTCGCTGCTTGACTGCATCGCGCAATGCGGTACTGACAACGACAAGTTCTCACATTCGCGCGAGGCAAAAATCATCAACTTTGCCATTGTTGCCACGCAGGTGTGTTATCCGCAGATTTATCGTATGCTCTCGCTACAGCCTGATTTCACGACGTGGGGCGAAGACATTGCGACCCGCATGAACCTTTCGGTCGAGAGGCGTGAATGGGGTGATTACAAGTGGGAGGAGATTCTTGATGCGGCATGTTCGCTCGACCAGTTCATGATGCAGCATCAGAATGACATCGATTCATTGCTCAACTTGATTTACGAGACCGGAACCAAGGATGGCAGCGGTGACTTTGAAAAAAACATCCGCAAGATTATTGACAAATCATCAGTGACCGGAATCAGCTCGGGGGTTACGGTGCAAGAACTTGACCGCAAGAATGTCATGGGCAAACTGCATTCAGGCGTTTTGAACCATATTGCAGCCGTGCGTCCCGACATAAAGAATATCTGGACCAAGCGCAATACGGGCAACGGCGGTTTCTATATAAAGGTAAATGCAGCCAATACGCTCGACAATGTTCTGAAACTGTATGCTGAAGACAATAAGGTTGTGTGCCAGTTGTGGCTCGATTGCTGGATTCGCCGTCCTGAGGGCGCGGGTGGGGATGTCAACGTGGCCCAATTGCTGTCTGACGGGCGTTTCAATAACGCTGTCGAAACATTTGACAGGGTATTGACCCCGCTGTTGAAATTGTGGTATTTCAGTGGCAAGGAAATTGACGGACATCGATTCAGAAGCTACCGCGAGGAACTGCTTTACCGCCACGAAATGGATTATCTGGGGGATGCCATATCATTCAATCCCGAATACTGGATAAAGCTTGACCGCCCGTCTGACTACGAAGACGCGGGAATTGTCGCCGCAATCGCCGACATTATCATTGCCACCTACGACATGCGCCTCGCCGCCCTCGACTTCGCCTCGCCTCGCCAAGAATCTTGATTGGTTCCCAACGGCAATGATGCGCCCGGTGTCATTTTCTGCATTGGAATCTCGCGATTTATTGGTAACTTTGCAGTGTTATGGAACTGAAACGGCTTTCATTGACCAATTTCAAAAACATTGCTTCGGCTCAGCTGGAGTTTTCGTCCAAAATCAACGGCTTTTTGGGCAATAATGGCATGGGAAAGAGTAATCTGCTCGATGCTGTCTACACACTGAGTCTCACCAAGAGTTTCAGCGGTGTGCCTGACCGTATGCTCATCATGCGTGGTGAGGATTTTTCCATTGTCAAGGGAGAATATACCCGGCGCGGGGTCGAGGAAGATTTGTTGATGGGGCTCGGAACAGGACGGCGCAAGAGCCTGAAACGACGAGGAAAGGAATATCCGCGCCTGAGCAGCCACATCGGGGCATTCCCGCTTGTGATGGTCGCGCCTCAGGACATCGACCTTATCCGAGGCAGCGGTGAGGAACGCCGCCGGTGGATGGATGTCATCATCAGTCAGGGTGATGCTGTCTACCTCGACAACCTTATCCGCTACAACCACGCGCTTGAACAGCGCAACAAGTTGTTGCGCGACGGGCGTGTCGACCCGGCACTCTACGATGCGGTCGAGATTCCGATGGAGATGGCGGCGGCCTATATCGCCCGGACGCGCAAGGAATGGATTGACAGGCTGACCCTGATTTTCGACCGTCACTACGGGGCGATAGCCGGGTGCGACGGGGAACATGTGACGCTGACATACGAAAGTTCGCTTGCCGACCCTGCCGTATCGCTGTCAACGCTGCTTGACAGTGCGCGCCGCCATGACGAAATAGTGCGCCATACCTCGGTCGGGATTCACCGCGACGACATCGGAATGGATCTTGACGGCATGCCGATGAGGCGTACCGGCAGTCAAGGGCAGTGCAAGACTTTTACAATAGCCTTGCGCATGGCCCAGTATGAGTTTCTGCACGAGGCCACCGGCCTGCGCCCGTTGCTGTTGCTCGACGATATATTTGACAAACTCGATGCCTCGCGCGTGGAGAGGATTGTCGAAATGGTCACCGGCGACAGTTTCGGACAGATTTTTATAACCGACACCAACCGCACCCATCTTGACGAGATAATGACCCGTACCGGGGGAGACTACAGGCTGTGGAGCGTCGAAAACGGTGTGTTCACCCCTCGACATCAGTCATGAAACGCACTTATCCGCGCCAGATAGGCGACATAATTACCGACGCGCTCGACCGTTACGGGCTTAACGACCGCCTTGACGAGCACCGAGTGTGCGCGCTGTGGCCCGAGGTTGTCGGTCAGGGTATAAACCGCTACACGGTCAAGCGGTATGTCGACCACGGAGTGTTGCATGTCCACATCACGTCGGGACCGCTTAAAAACGAATTGTCATTTAACCGCGCCGCACTCGTGTCGGCTTTAAACTCAGCCGCCGGGAGCGACGTTATAACCGATATAGTATTTCACTAAGCATATATAATGAATAATAATCCGCGTGTGCCCGAGGCCGCGTTTGAGTTCCGTCACCGTCTGCCGGTGCAACTCCGCATCAACGACATCGATTTTCTCGGACATTTGAACAACATCGTTTACCTCTCGCTCTTTGACCTCGGAAAAGCGAGGTATTTTGAAGAAATTATGGGAGGGCCTATCTCGGCTGACAATGCGTCGCTCGTCATTGTCAATATCAATATCGACTTTTTCGCTGCTACATTCTTTGACGAGCCGGTCGAGGTGTGGACCGCCATTGCCTCGGTGGGCGACCGCAGTGTGAAACTGGAACAGCGGCTTGTCAATTCGACGACCGGAGAGGTCAAAAGCATCTGCCGGACGGTCATGGCGGGATTTGATCCCAAGACCAACCAAGGCGCGCCGCTCAACGAGGAGTGGGTCGAAAAGGCTGCCGGTTTTGAAGGGCGTAGGTTGAGAGGCTGAGAGTATGCTTAATCTTGATTTTATTAAAACAATCGAGTGCTTCCCGGGACTGTCAGAAACGTTGGGAACCGGCTCTCCTGAAGTATCGATTCGTTTCAACCGTGCGAAAAATGTCGGAATCACGCTCCCCGGGCCTGTGCCGTGGAGTGCCGGGCGCGGCACATATCTGTCAGAGAGGCCGGTGTTTACGCTTGACCCTGCATTGCACCAAGGACGCTACTATGTTCAGGAGGCATCCTCGATGTTTCACGGTCATGTCGTTGCCGCGCTGACTGCCGGTGCCATCGGTCCGCTCGTAGTGGTTGATGCCTGCGCGGCCCCCGGAGGTAAGACGACGGCGGTAATAGACTCGCTGCCCGAAGGGTCGCTGATGATAGCCAACGAGTATGTCCCGGCCCGAGCGTCGGTCTTGCGCGAAAACATTATAAAATGGGGTTATCCGGCGGCGATAGTGACACGGGGTGACACGGCCTCTATTGCGAAGCTCGGTCCCGTGGCCGACATCGTCGTGGCCGACGTACCGTGTTCGGGCGAAGGAATGATGCGGAAAGATGCCGAGGCTGTCACACAGTGGTGTCCCGCGCTTGTCGGGCAATGCGTGTCGAGGCAACGCGAGATTGTCACCAATCTGTGGGATGTCCTGAAACCGGGCGGGTTAATGATTTACAGCACATGCACGTTCAACCGCCACGAAAATGAGGAAATGATCAGCTATGTTATCGACGAATTGGGAGGTGAAAGCGTCACGGTTCCCGGCATTGACCCATCATGGGGCATCGCGCCCGGAGTCGGTACTGCTGCATATTGCTACCGTTTTATGCCGCATCTTCTGCGAGGCGAGGGACTTTTTGTGTCGGTTGTAAGAAAACCGGGAGAATCGGGCCGCGAAAAGTTTAAGTCCCGTTCTGCAAAAGGGGGCAAAACTGCTGTTATACCTGCCGATGTAAAAAAATATATCTCGGGAGTAGCCGAAATGGAATGGAGCATGAGTCCCGACGGCCGCATCAATGCTTTTCCGTCCCGCTGGGTTCCGTTGCTGCAATCGGTTGAGAAAAATCTGTCGGTGATACATCATGGCATAGTTGTCGGGCGAACAAAAGGCCGCGACATCCTTCCCGACCAGTCGCTTGCGATGTCAACAGTCCTCTCGCCGTCGGCATTCCCCCGCGTGGAATTAGACCGAGACACCGCGCTTGCCTATTTGCGCTGCGAGGCAATATCCTTGCCATCCGACACCCCGCGGGGCCATGTACTTGCCACCTATAATAATGTTCCGCTCGGTTTTGTCAAAAACCTCGGAAACCGAGCCAACAATCTCTACCCTAAAGAGTGGAGGATTCTGATGAAAGGAAATTAACAGTGAAAGGAATTGACGGTGAAGGGTGAAACGTAAAAGGTGAAGGCTGAAGATAATAGTTCTGTTTCAAAAATCTATTATCTTCACCCTTCACCTTTCACCTTTCAATCTTTATTTTCGGAGTTGTATAACTCTTCATATTCGACAATGACTCTTTCAATGTCTTTTTTCAATTCCGGGATATGCCGTATTACTAAGCTCCAAAGAAAATCAGGCTGTACATTGTCGTAGGCATGTATAATTCTGTTGCGTGTATCGATTATTGCTCGCGCATTGGGTATTTCCACGGTTGAATCAATCTTTCTGATTCGATTAATGGCTTCTCCCATTATTTCTACCTTACGCTCGACAACGCATCTACGCATTATGTCTTTCTCAAATAAATCGTATCTATTTGGAAAGTCAATAAAGCAACTTTGCATGTCATCGATTGCATCCAGCACATCTTGTAGATAAGTTAAAACTTCTTCTTTAGCCATAAATCATCTGTTTGGTGCGGTTTACATTGGCAATGAAGTATTTGTTTCGGAGTCCTTTTTCTTCGATTAGGTCAACCTTGCGGTTAAATAACAACTCTAATGCGTCACGCAGTCCGAAGTAATTGCTGACATAATCAAATTTCGCATGGTCTATCGGTTCAAAATCCACAAGTAAGTCCACATCACTTTGGTCGTTGAATTTATCTGTAAGGATAGATCCAAAGACGGCCAAGGTTTTTACCTTGTGTTTCCGGCAAAGGTCAAAGATACGTTGTAGATTTAGTTCGATTAACTTCATATACTGAGTATTAGTAATGCAAATTTAACGATTCTTTCTAAATAAAGAGACATGTCGGGTCTGGAAATCTTTATCCTTCACCATTGCCGGCTTTTGCCCGCAACGGCTATGAGTGCGTTACATGCACATCCATCTGCGGGAATGGGAAGGAGATGCCTGCGGCTGCGGGGAGCTCGTTGTAGAATCTTTCGTTGAAGTCAAAGAACACGCCCCAATAGTCGGCTGACGCAACCCATGCGCGCACTGTCAGGTCAACGCTCGATGCCCCGAGCGACGCGAGTTTCACAACCGGGGTGCGGTCAACAGGTGTAGGAACCAGACGGGGACGGTTGTTGCGGCGGGCGGCCTTGCGTGCCTCGCGGGCAGCGATGTGGGCCGCATCGCGCTTGAAAAGTTTGTCCCAGAAAGTGCGTTTCACCTCGGCGGGAACAGCAACCGCGTTTTCGGCAGCTTCGGCCGCCTCTTTTTCCTCCATTGTCGTGCCCGGATTGTTGTCCATGCCGGTCAGGATGCGGCTGTCTTGAGCAAGCATGTCGAGAATGGCCTTGCGTGCGGCCTCGACATTGTCGCCATAAGAAATCGAAATCGTCCAGTCGACGCGGCGCAGTGCCTGACGGGAGTAGTTGTTGATGGAGCCGGTCGAAAGTCCGCCGTTGGGGATGATTATCGATTTATTGTCGGCTGTGCATATTATCGTGTTGAATATTTCAATCTCGGTAACGGTGCCGGCATACCCCTGAGCCTCGATGTAGTCTCCGATGCGGTAGGGTTTAAGAAGCAGGATGAGGACACCGCCCGCGAAGTTCTGCAAAGTGCCGCTGAGAGCCATACCGATAGCGACACCGGCCGAGGCAAAGAGTGCGAGAAACGAGCTTGTCTCGATGCCGAGGATTCCGATAACCGTTACGATGAGGATAAAATAAAGCACTATGCGCACAAGCGAGAGGACAAATGTCGTCAGCGACTTGTCTATGTTGCGCTTGACCATTATTGCCTCCACGAGGTTGTAGAGCTTTCTTATGATAAATTTACCGACGTAAAATACAAATATGGCAATGGCAAGCGAGATGGCAAACTGCACCATATTGTGGGCAACTTTGTCAATCAGGTCATCAAGCGACAATGTTTTCAACGCTTTGAGACCCTCGTCGGATGTAACTGTGGGAGCTGCGGCAGGATCGGTGGTCTGAAACATGAGATGATAAATTTTAAAGGTGAAAGGTGAAGGTAATATTTTCGTTGTACCTAAACCATTATTTCAACTTCAGATTGCGAAAGTTGAGTTAATTGTTGAAAACCGGGGCTGTTGATATAACGTCGCGGTACCAGCTTTGGTTTTTATATCCGCGATAAGTGGCTTCGGAGGGTTGCATGATTATGAAACATCCAAGTCCGCAGTAGGTTGACATCGGGAGGTCGCCAAACAATACCGGGGTCGTGGCTGCATAAATGACACACTCGTCAAATGCTGATTCCCATCGTGCCAGAAGCGTGCCCCGTGTCGTGTCGTCTATCGCTGCGGCGGCAAGCATCGTGGAAATGTATTCCTTCATGTCATAAAGGGAGCATATGGGAATCGAGGGGCGGTCATAGGGCTGCACTTTCCAGTAACTGACATCAAAGTTGACAAATCCCGCTGCCATTATCTCGCGGGTAGCCTCGGCGAGCCGGTCAAATCCCGAAGTGTCGTAGACCGAAATGGCGCATGTGCGTTTGTCGCCTGTCAGCGCGTCATACCACCGGAACGTGTTCTGAGCGGCACCGACAAGGTCGGCACCTCCGGGGGGAACCGCGAAAAACAACGGCACGTTCTGGTCGTAGGGCATACCGTTGAGCGGCAGCTCGGTTCCCGAGGCAACAATCCGGCGGGTGACGTTTCTAAGCTCGTAGACAACCTCGACAGTCCCCATCAGGCAGCAGTCAAAGTATATCCATGAGAAATTCTGCCCTTCAAGTGCCCCGGCAAGGTCGATGACTTTCATTGTCTTGTTACGGTCCTGACCAAACGCACGTTTCACGCCGCCTTGTGACGAGGCGACACGCGGTTCCAGCCATCCGTCGCCGTGGCTCCACAACACGAGGCCGTAATCTTCGGCTGAGGCAAAACGACGCATGTCGTCACAGACCTCGCGCATCCGGGCCGGGTCGGTAGAAAAAACGTCGGGGTTGTCGGAATAGCGTTTAAGAGTATCGATGCCGTTTTTTGTAATATTCAGCAACAGCGGGACATTACCTGTGGCGGTGCCGCGCCGGTTGTGGTAGACGAGGAGATTGCCGCCGTTCAGTCCGCCGGCCTTGGCTGCTGCCAGCATCTCGTCGATGTCGAGGCGGTCATATCCCATCGCCCCCAGCGAGTTGTCGGCAACCATGTAGACAAGGACAGTGCGGTTTACATTTGGAATCTCAGGGCCGTCCCCTTTTTCAACGCATGACGACAGTGCCGCCGACATTGCAGCCAGCAGCAACAGAAAGAAAACATGTTGCTGTATAAGAAGATGTTTCATGACAAATGTTGATCCAAAGAGGCTGCCATGAGGAAGAGGTAACTTCATTTCAGATATTAATTTCAAAATTTA
>DLAR01000065.1:47911-56410 GCA_002494015.1 Porphyromonadaceae bacterium UBA7042
CTGTTTTATATAAATGCTTTTGTCGCACCCGTTTTCACGCGTCGGATTTAACATTTGTTTTGAAACACCCTCTAAATTCCATGTATTTTCGCATAATTCACAAAGTTACGAATAAATCCCGCAAAACAACGCCGTTATAAACCTTTTTTATATATATTGTGACTTATTATTAGAGAAAAGCATTATCTTTGCAGTAAGATTAGTCCTACTTATTTTAAATCGATTAAATCATGAGCAAACCTTATGTAATCGGTATCGACATAGGCGGTACCAACACTGTCTTCGGCATCGTCGATGCCAGAGGCGCAGTTATTGCAAGTTCATCAATCAAAACCCTGAAACATCCTGATGTCAACGATTACATTGACGAACTATATACAGAAGTAACCCGACTTCTCGAAGCCAACGACGCGGTTGACAAAATCCACGGTATCGGCGTGGGCGCGCCCAATGCCAACTATTACACCGGCATGATTGAAAAGCTGGTCAACATACCGTGGCCCACTCCCCTGCCTATGGCCCAGATGCTCAGTGACAAATTCGGCGTTCCCGTGGCTATTACCAACGATGCCAATGCTGCCGCAATCGGTGAGATGACCTATGGCGCGGCACGCGGTCTCAAGGATTTCATCATGATTACCCTCGGAACCGGCGTGGGCAGCGGTATCGTCATTAACGGTCAGCTTGTCTATGGTCATGACGGATTTGCCGGAGAGCTCGGCCACCTGATTGTCAAAAGAAACAACGGCCGTCTCTGTGGCTGCGGCCGCACCGGTTGCCTCGAAGCCTACTGCTCGGCTACCGGAGTTGCCCGCACAGCGCGCGAATTTCTTGAAATCCGCCCTGAGCCCTCGATTCTCCGCAATCTGGAACTCGATGCCATCACATCCAAGGATGTTTATGACGCTGCTATGGCCGGAGACAAGATCGCTAACGAGATTTTTGAATACACGGGCCGTATCCTCGGCGAGGCATTCTGTGATTTCACGGTGTTCTCGTCGCCCGAGGCCATTATCCTCTTTGGCGGCCTTGCCAAGTCGGGCGAGCTGCTGATGCGTCCCCTCCGCGAGGCAATGGACAAGAACATGATGGGCATGTTCAAGGGAAAGGTAAAAGTCATCCTTTCGGAACTCAAAGAAGCCGATGCCGCCGTTCTCGGAGCCTCAGCCCTCGGCTGGGAGGCCAAGATGCCGCTGAAATAAATTTCTGAATCTGTAAGATACTTGAATAAGAGGGGGTTGCTATTTTGCAACCCTCTCTTATTTATATGCACATGCGTGGAGTTGTTATTCCCGCAGGTCATTTCAGTAGCAACAGAGTGCGCTCTTGCGGCACGACGCTATATTATGGGGAATGCATAATCCCGATATGAAGTTAATGGTATCGCCGTTATGCGTCGGCATTGCGCAAATTATGGTGAAACTTTTTTACTATGATTGTTGGCGGGAAGTGAAAAATTCGTAATTTTGCGATTGATTGGGTACATCCCCATCATAACATTTTGAGATTTTAGAGGCGTTATGTCTTCTTCTTGTGTGTGAAAAGCGTCGGAAACTATTCACTTTATAGACAAGAGTAGGCTTGACTGTCTCCATGCATACGCGTGGAGCTGTTATTCCCACATCTGTCTATAAAGGTAATCCGACCACCTTCACACTAAGACGTGGCATTGCAGTTCCACGCTTCGTGTGTTTTAATAAAGACTTTTGGTGGAACGCAAAAGTAAAATAGTTTTATGAAGAAAGTATTTGTGCTTTTGGTTGTCGTATGTAGTATGTTCTCTTGTGCCTCCAATAGAACTTATGTAAAGGATTATTCTAAAAGGATAGAATTAGTCAAGAAGAATTTTCCCGAAATATACAAAATGTATTGTAATGGGGTGGTTGCGATTGATAATGTGTACATTACACATAAAGATGGAGGCGAGACAGTCCATATAAGTTATCGTTACATATAAATGATGTGCATGTTGTAGGCATTACTCCTTGTATCAGGCAAGCGATGTGATTGTCTTTTTATCAAAGACTGACAGCTATGCCGCAATTGAAAACATTTTGTAATTCGCGGGTTTAACACAACTCGCGCGGCAATGGCGTTCTCGGGTGAGGGGCCATTGCCGCGCGGTGCATGTTGCGGATGGGGCAGATTACTGCTTTTCGGGGCGGAGTCGGCGGACGGTCTCACCGGCGCGCCACAGCTCGCTTTCGCGCATGGAGCGGAGTTCTTCTTCGAGTTTTTCGCGATAGTCGGGTTGTGAGTTGGAGTCGATTGACAGCTGAGCCTCGTGGCCTTCCTTCACGCTCTTGTAGAGGCGTTCCATGACAGGCTTGATGGCGTCGTGGAAGGGCCCCATCCAGTCAAGGGCGCCGCGCTGAGCGGTGGTCGAGCAGTTGGCATACATCCAGTCCATTCCCTTGTCGGCAAAGAGGGGCATGAGCGACTGGGTGAGTTCCTCGACAGTCTCGTTGAATGCCTCGGAGGGGGTGTGGCCGTTTTCGCGGAGCACTTCATACTGGGCGAGGAACAGTCCCTGAATGGCTCCCATCAGTGCGCCGCGCTCGCCGGTGAGGTCAGAAACCGCCTCGCGTTCAAATGTGGTCTCAAACAGGTAGCCCGAGCCGATGCCGATGCCGAGCGCGAGGGTGCGTTCAAGCGCGTGGCCGGTGTAGTCCTGATAGACGGCATAGCTTGAATTGGTGCCTTTGCCTTCCTTGAACAGTACGCGCAGCATCGAGCCGGAACCCTTGGGGGCAACCATGATCACGTCAATGTCCTTGGGGGGCACAACGCCGGTGCGGTCACTCCATGTAATGGCAAATCCGTGGCTGAAATAAAGAGCCTTGCCCTCGGTGAGATATTCCTTTATGCGGGGCCACACCTCGATAACGGCGGCATCGCTGAGCAGGCACAGGATGATGGTGCCGCGCTTGACGGCTTCCTCAATCGAGAACAGGGTCTCGCCGGGCACCCATCCGTCGGCGACAGCCTTGTCATAGGTCTTGCCTTGACGCTGGCCGACGATTACGTTAAACCCGTTGTCGCGCAGATTGAGACTCTGCCCCGGGCCTTGCACTCCATACCCAAGCACTGCGATGGTTTCATTTTTCAGGATTTCGCGAGCTTTTTCAATGGGAAATTCCTCGCGTGTGATGACGGTTTCTTCAACACCGCCAAAGTTTAGTTTTGCCATACGGAAAATGTAATAAGATAAAAAATTCAAATAACAGATAGCACGTCATGTGCGTGGAACGAAGGTGATGCGGGCCAGCGTGGTGACGTTGCCGCCACACTGTATCGCCGCATCATAGACTCCGGCGCTCTCGCCGTGGGGGGCGGCTGTGATTGTGGCGACTTCGCCATAACGCGCCTCATGACGAAATGCTATGTCGAAACGTTTCACCTTGTTGGCATCCCAGAACCCGAGTTCCCACCGGTCGATGATCAGCTCGATGTAACGCCGGGTGGTGACATGGCGGTTGATGTCGATGTCAGATGTGACAAACATGTAGGTGGCCTCGCTTGTCGGTGCGGTCACCGGAAACAGTTTGCCCTGCTTGGCGATGGGGCATGGGCGGTCAGTGATATAACGTTCCAGAATGTGCAGGGCCGACAGGTCGGCCGGGCGGCGGGTTTCCATGTCGATGGCCATCCATATCGTGCGTGCATATCCTACCCGGCTCCCGCTCTCGACATCGACAATCTCGAAATTTCGCTCGGAATAGAGGCGGTTGATGCTTTCGACCCATGTGACGAGTTTGTAACGGCGGTTGATTGACGGGACGGTGTCGAGTTCGATAGACAGTCGGCTCAGTACCCACGACATCCCGTGGGAAATCAGGCGGTCAAACCCCACGCCGATAGAATTGGCATGTTCGGTGGCAGTCTCGATGATGAGGGTGACGAGGTGGGCGATGGATATTTCCCGCTGGCTGTTGCAGTCGGCAGCGGTGATGATGAAATGGTGAGCAAGTGTATGCTGGTCAGGCGATGTCATAAGTCTTCTGTTTTGTTGCGACGTTTTTCCTGTTCTTCGAGGAAATAGGTAAAATGCTCCGTCGGCGACTTGGTGACCGCGATGCGGCCGCTGCGCACAAACTGGCGGATGTCATACCGTTTTAACAAATTATACAAGGCTTCGGTTTCATCACTGTGTCCGGCTTTTTCAATCACGGTATATTCGCGGGTGATTTCAAGTATGCGGGCATTGTGGATGCGTATTACCTCCTCAAGGTTTTTCAGGTCGAGCAGGCGGTCGGTCGGCACCTTGTAGAGTGCGATTTCCTGATGGACGATTTCGTCGTCGGTATAAAGGAATGCCCGCAAGACCTCGACGCACTTTTCGATCTGGGCCACAACCTTTTCCATCGCCGCGCGGGTGCTGCGGCATGTAAGGGTGATTTTGTGTATGCCCGGCATAGAGCTTGAACTTGCCGTGATGCTCTCGATGTTGAGTCCGCGGCGGGTGAAAATTGTGGAGATGCGGCTGAGCAGTCCCACTTGGTTCTCGGTAAAGACCGAGATTGTAAACAGTTGCTCGTTATTCATGCGTCTCAGGCTTGTATTTGGTTGATACGTTTAACATTATGTCGTCAATCGCGGCACCCGGGGCCACCATCGGGAACACCATGTCGGTCGACTCGATATTGACGTTGAGCAGATATGGCCGGTCGGTGGCGAGCATACGGTCGATTGCCCCGTCAAGCTCGTCGCGGGAAACGACGCTCTCTCCGTCGATTCCATAGGCAGCCGCGATGGCGACAAAGTCAGGATTTAGCATCGGCGTGGCTGAAAAGCGGCTGTTGAAAAAGAGTTCCTGCCATTGTCTCACGTTCCCGAGGAAATTGTTGTTCATAATGACGATTTTCACCCCGATGCCGTTTTCCATTATTGTGCCGAGTTCCTGCATGGTCATCTGGAAACCGCCGTCGCCCATCAGCGCGATGACCTTCCGTCCGGGACAGGCAAGTTTTGCGCCTATTGCAGCCGGGAGGCAGAATCCCATCGTGCCTAAGCCGCCCGAGGTTATGAGGCTGCGCGGCTTGGTGAACTTGAAATACCGTGCGCCCATCATCTGGTTCTGACCCACGTCGGTCACGCAGATAGCCTCGTTTCCGGTCGCCTCTGAGATGCGGCGGGTGACTTCGCCCATGCGCATCGCTCCGACAGTCTCCTGAGGGAATACCTCGCGCTTCACGACGGTTTCGTACTCTACTTTGTCGGGTTCGTCAAAAGATTTCAGCCACTCCTCGCGGCCCGCTTGGTTGATGAGGGGGAGCAAGGCGTTCAGTACTTTTCCTGCATCGCCGTGGATCGTGGTGGTCGCGCGGATGTTTTTGTTCAGCTCTGACGCGTCAATGTCGATGTGGATGATTTTGGCATCGGGGGCATATCGTGACGTGTCGCCGGTAACGCGGTCGTCAAAACGCATCCCGACGGCCAGTATCACGTCGGCCTTGTTGGTATTATAGTTGGGGCCGATGTTGCCGTGCATACCGAGCATTCCCTTATAGAGAGGATGGTCGCTCGGCATGGCCGAGAGTCCGAGCATCGTGGCTCCCACTGGGATGTCGGCTTTTTCGGCAAGCGCTGTCAGCTGTTGTTCGGCACGGGCGATGGTTATTCCGTGGCCCGCGAGAATGAGAGGGCGTTCTGCCGAGTTCAGCAGTGCTGCGGCATCGGCAAGGTCGGCGGGGTTAATCTCAGGGTCGGGATTATAGCTGCGGATGTATTTCACCGGTTTGTAGCCGGTCCATTCCATCATGCCGAGTTGCGCGTCCTTGGTAACGTCGAGCACCACAGGGCCCGGCCGGCCTGTCGAGGCGATATAAAAAGCCTTTGCCACGGCAGCCGGGATTTCCTCGGCGCGGCGGATCTGGAATGCCCACTTGCTTATCGACTGGACGATGCCGACGACATCTGTCTCCTGAAACGCATCTGTGCCGAGGGTCGCGACCCCGACCTGCCCGGTTATAACGACAATGGGGGTGCTGTCCATCAGCGCGTCGCTCAGTCCGGTAATGACGTTGGTGGCTCCCGGCCCCGATGTGACAGAGACAACGCCGGTGCGTCCCGACGCGCGGGCATATCCCTGCGCGGCATGGATTGCTCCCTGCTCGTGGCGCACGAGGATGTGGCGCAGCCGGTCAGTATAGTCATACAGCTTGTCGTAGAAAGGCATTATCGCCCCTCCCGGATAGCCGAATATGGTGTCGGTGCCTTCGGCAAGAAAGCAGCGCAGCATCGCCTCGGCCCCTGAAATCAGTTCACTCATATATTATATATTTAATTTTCGCAAGTTCACAACTCGCTCACAGTGAAAGGTGAAAAGTGAAGGGTGAAAATAACACCGTTTTTCACAGATAAACCATTATCTTCACTCAGGCGCAGCCTGAATTTCACTGTTCTCTTTATTCACTTCAACCTGAGCTTGCGAAAGTTGAATACTCTAAATGTTTAATTCTCTTACCCCGCCCTTGTCGGCCGATGTCACCATTGCCGCATAGGCTTTCAGGGCGCGGGAAATATTTCGCTGGCGGTCGCGGGGGGTAAATGCTTCGCGACCAAGGTTTTCCTCCTCATTGCGCCGCGTGGCAAGCTGTTCGTCGGTCAGCTTGACGCTGATGCGGCGCGCGGGAATGTCGATTTCGATGATGTCGCCGTCCCTGACGAGGCCGATTTCGCCTCCGGCGGCTGCCTCGGGCGAGATGTGGCCGATTGACAGTCCCGACGTTCCTCCCGAGAAACGGCCGTCGGTAATCAGCGCGCACTGTTTCCCGAGGTGTTTGCTCTTTATATAAGATGTGGGGTAAAGCATCTCCTGCATTCCCGGGCCGCCCTTAGGCCCTTCGTAGGTGATGACAACCACGTCGCCGGCCTTGATTTTGTCGTGGAGGATGGCATCGACGGCGGCCTCTTGCGAGGTGAATACCTTTGCCGGGCCTGAAAACTTGAAAATGCTCTCATCGACTCCGGCTGTCTTGACCACGCATCCGTTGCGGGCGATGTTGCCGTGCAGCACGGCGAGTCCCCCGTCCTTGACATAGGCATGTTCCATGTCGCGGATGCATCCGTTGGCGCGGTCTGTATCGAGTGAGCCATAATAGCTCATTTGGCTGCCGAGCGAAAGGTTGTGTCGGTTTCCCGGCGCGCTTTTCCACAGCTCGTCGGCCGTATCGTCGAAGTTTTTGCCCCCCACGGCCCAGCGGTCGATGGCCTCGCCGAGCGTCATGCCGTCGACGCGGTTGACCCGGGTGTCGACAAGGCCGTTGTCGGCCAGAATTTTCATTATCGAGATGATTCCGCCCGCGCGGTTGACATCCTGAATATGGTAATGGGAATTGGGGGCGACCTTGCACAGCACCGGGGTATGGCGCGACAGGGTGTCAATGTCGTCCATTGTGAAATCCACCCCGGCCTCGGCGGCGATGGCGAGAAGGTGCAGCACGGTGTTGGTCGAGCCTCCCATTGCGATGTCGAGAGTCATGGCGTTGAGCATCGCCTCCCGAGTGGCGATATTGCGTGGCAGGACGCTTTCGTCACCATTAATATAATAATCGAGGGTGTTTTTGACTATCTGTGCCGCGGCGCGCTTGAACAGCTCTTTGCGGTTGACGTGGGTGGCAACGACTGTGCCGTTTCCCGGCAGCGCGAGGCCGATAGCCTCGTTGAGAGAGTTCATGGAGTTGGCGGTGAACATTCCCGAGCATGAGCCGCACGTCGGGCATCCTTTCGTCTCAAGCTCCCGCACCCGGTTGTCGTCAACGGTGTCGTCGGCTGCTTCTACCATTATATCTATAAGGTCTACCGCCTTCCCGTCGACATTCCCGGCTTCCATCGGCCCTCCCGAAACAAAAATTGTCGGGATGTTCAGCCTCATGGCGGCCATCAGCATTCCCGGGGTTACTTTGTCACAATTGGAGATGCACACCATCGCGTCGGCCTTATGGGCGTTGACCATGTATTCGACTGAATCGGCGATGAGGTCGCGCGAGGGAAGGGAATAGAGCATTCCGTCATGCCCCATTGCGATGCCGTCATCGATGGCAATAGTATTGAATTCGGCGGCGAAGCAACCGAGTGTTTCGATTTCTTCCTTTACAATCTGTCCGATTTCATGCAGGTGGGCATGTCCCGGTACAAATTGAGTGAAAGAGTTGACAATAGCGATTATGGGGCGACCGAAATGCTCCTCTTTCATGCCGTTGGCACGCCACAGGGCACGCGCAGCCGCCATACGTCGGCCTCCGGTGCTCACCTCGCTTCTAAGATTATGGGTCATATATTAGAATAAATATTGCGAACCTTTTATATTTTTGATAAAAAGTACACAAAAATATTGCAATTTGTTCAATTAAACAAAAAAATGCACAACAATCTCCCACCTGTGCATTAAAAAACATAGTTATATAACACAAAATTCGCGAAATGATTGTCGTTGCAGCATTTTTTTTCATTTACTGCCGAGTTTGTTCAAGAGCCGAGCTTGAGCTCGGCAGGGTT
>DLAR01000071.1 GCA_002494015.1 Porphyromonadaceae bacterium UBA7042
GTTTATTGTTTTCATCTTCAGCTTGATTTGAGGTTAAATTTGATTCTCGGCATTACTGTAGTCCGGGGATTTCGCGGAGGGCGCGGGCGAGGTCTTCGGGGGTGTCGATGCCGATGGTGGGACATGCGGTGACGGCGGTCTTGATTTTGTAGCCGTTCTGGAGCCAGCGGAGCTGTTCGAGCGATTCGGCAAGTTCAAGACTCGACTGGGGGAGGGCGGTAATCTGTTCGAGCACGTCGGCGCGGTATCCGTACATCCCGACGTGGGTATAAAATGTCGCGCTGTCGACCCATTCTTCCCATTTCCTGTTGCGGACGTATGGTATGATGGAGCGGCTGAAATAGAGGGCGTTCATGTCGTTGTCGAGAACGACCTTGGGGGTGTTGTTGTCAAACAGCGCGTCAAATCCTTTGGCCGGGTCAAATTTCCTGACAAGCGTAGCAAGCGGGGTGTCGGGGTGTTGCTCGAAGATGCCTTTCAGAGCCTCGATCTGGGAGGGGTCGATGAACGGCTCGTCGCCTTGGATGTTGATGACCACGTCGGCGGTGCTGCCGACGTTGAGGTATGCCTCGCGGCATCGGTCGGTGCCGCTGCGGTGGGAGGTGGAGGTCATGACGGCTTTTCCCCCAAACCGTTGCACGGTGTCATGTATGCGGTCGTCGTCGGTTGCGACCACCACGTCGTCAAGGGCTTTGGAGGCTTGGGTGTAGACGCGTTCAATCATTGTGCGGCCTGCGATGTCGGCCAGCGGTTTGCCCGGGAAACGGCTTGATGCGTAACGGGCGGGTATTATTCCGATGAATTTCATAATCAACAACTTTTTACATATATCTGGGCGTTTTCATATTTCACTATCTTGACCTTGTCGCCCGCGTTGATGAATCCGCGCACGGCCACGGCATCCATCTCCTCGCCGTTGATTTCGACCTTTCCGGCAGGGCGCATGTCGGTAACGGCGCGTCCCTCGAAGCCGACGTAGTAGGACGGGGTCATATCGACGCCGATGTAGCCGTCAGAGACCTGCTGGGTGAGCATCAGTTCGGTGTGGCGGCGCGCCCACTGCGGGCCGTGGCTCGACGTGAGCCATGCAATGCCGCCGATAGCGAGGACGAGGCCGCTGACAAAGATGAGCACTGTCGACCAAAGCGCGTCGCCGTTGACATGGTTGAGCGAGAAGGTGTAATGTTCGAGTAATCCGAGGATGAGGGCGGCGCAGATACAGGCGATGCCCGATATGCCTGTCAGTCCGAATCCCGGCACGACAAATATCTCCAGCACGACCAGTATCACCCCGAGCACAAATAGCAGCACAATCCAGCTGCTCGCTATCCCGACGAGGTAGAGCGGCAGGAAGTAGAGGATTGCGGCGATAATCGCGGCAGCCGAGGGGAAACCCATACCGGCGGAGTGGAGTTCCATGTAGATGCCGCCGATGATAATCATGATGAGGATGGCTTGGACGGCGGGCGAGGTGAAGAAACCGATGAGGCTGTCAAGCCAAGTGGGTGTATATTCCTTGATGGCGTATTCCTTTATCCCGAGGTTATCGAGAATCTCCGGGACTGACTCGGCACGGCCGTCGGCATAGTTCCATTTCATCGCCTCCTCGGTGGTGAAGGTCAGCACGCGGGTGGAGTCGACGAGTCCCGGCACAATGACCCTCGTGTCGACCATTGCCTCGGCCACGAGCGGGTCGCGCCGCCATTTAAGGGTGCTGTCGGGAGCCATGTATTTTCCGTGATGCTCGGCTGTCGAGCGCATCATGGCGCGCATGTAGGACTGATACTTGTCGGGCATTGCCGCGCCGTCGGCTCCGTTGACGACAGTGACGGCTCCCATTGTGGCGCCGGGACGCATGTAGACCGAGTCACAGGCCAGCGCTATCAGTGCGCCTGCCGATGCGGCGTTGTTGTCGACAAATGCCACGACGGGGCGGGGGTAGTTGAGCAGCGCGGTGCGGATCGAGTCGGCATGTTCGACGGAGCCGCCGTAGGTGTTGAGATGGACCACGACCATGTCGCTGCCCGATGCGGTCGCGTCATTGAGAGCCTCGCGGGTATAACGCCAAGTCTTTGACCCTATTTCGTCGTCAAGGCGGAACAGATAGATGTTTTCGGCCACAGCCGCCACCGTGGCGGCAATAAGGGCCATGATGATAAGGAGACGTTTCATTGTCGTTTGTTGTTTTTTTGGATATTGTCGTAACCACGTTTTACCCATCCCGGGACGATGCATGCACCGACGACGAGATATATGTAGTAGCTTATGATGCGCCAGAACAGGGCGATGACGAGGGCCATCCCCGCACTGTGGATGAGGTCGCCGTAGTAGGTGGTGAACAGCCACTCGCTGACTCCCGAGCCTCCCGGAGTGGGACTCGCCATCAGCACTACCCATACCACAAACTGTCGCCCGAAGACAATCAGTTGCGGTGCCGAGGGGACAAAGGCGAGAAACAGCGCGTTGACAACGAGGTAGCGCGAGCACCATGACATGGCGGTGGCGCCAAATGTCTCAAGCCACCATTTCAGGGGGCGGCGGCGCAAATCCTTGCCTGTCGTTTCCATATTGTTGCCCAGCTCGTCGATTTTTCCCTGCCACCGGCGCAGCAGTTTGAAACTGAAAACCCAGTTGAGAAACCGGCGCACCCCCTGCGGCTTGACAAGTATGCCTAAAAACAGCAACGCCGTCCACAGGAAGATAATGGCGTATATTATCCAGAAGGCTGTCTGCAACCCTGTCGTGAAAGCCGAGTCGTCGAAGCCGAAAAGCTCGCCGTAGGGGATAAGGAGCATGATTACCGGGATTGACACCACGAAGAAAAGCTCGTCGAGAAAAAGGGTGGTGAACATCAGCGTCGTGGCGCGTCCCAGCTCGATGCCCTCGCGGTTGAGGTAAATCATGCCGAATGCGCTCCCCCCGACTGCCGAAGGGGTGACTGCCGAGGTGAACTCGCAGAGCATGTTGACCCTCAGTGCGCGTCCCCATGTCAGCTGCCGGTCGGTCAACGTGCGGAAACGCCAAGTCAGCCCGGTGTCACGCCCTATCATGAACAGCCACGCGAGAGCAATGAAAAGAACCGTGTGGGTGTCGAAATGTATCGACCGCCACACTTCGGGGTTGAACTCGCGCCTGAACAGCCACGCGACCACGCAGAGGCCGATCAGCACCGGGACAAGGATTTTAATATAGAGGCTGAATCCCGACTTGGGGCCGTCGGGCAGTTGTTTATTTGCGTCCATAACGGTCAATTATTTCGTCGTAGCGGTTGATGACTTCCCCGACCACGTTCTGCCACGAGCGGCATAGCGTTGCGCGCGCTCCTTTTCCGGCCCGGTCGAGAGCAGCGCGGTCGGCGGCAATGGCTGAGATGAGGGCGGCATAATCAGTCGGAGTGCGTGATGTCAGAAAGCCATTTTCGCCGTCGGTAATCATTTCGGCGGCGGTGGAGCCGGTCAGTAGGATAGACGGGGTTCCCATCGCAGCGGCCTCGCGCACGACAAGCGGAGCGTTGTCATAAAACGACGGAAACAGGAACAGGTCACTGGCCGCATAATAGCGGCGCAGGGTCTCGCGGTCGGTGATGACCCCGTGGAATGTCACGCGGTCCTCCAGATGCAGCGACTCGGCGAGGCGTTTCATGTCACCGGCTGCATATCCCGTGCCGATGAAATTCATCCTGAACGGCATGTTGCTGAGCAGCGCGAGTGCCTCGATGATGATTTTCAGCCCTTTTTCAAGAATGTGCTGCCCGACAAATAGCAATCCTATCTCGTCGTCGCGCAGTCCTAAAGACTTGCGGGCCTCGGCTTTGTAGGATGGCAGGTCTTCGATGCCGTCAGCAAGGTCGTTGCCGTTCTCGACCACGGTGACGCGTCCCTTGAAACCATATTCGCGCAGCGTTTCCTCGACAGCGGCCTGAGGAATCCACACCTCGGTCGCCGCGTTGTAGAACCGCAGCAGTTTGCGCATCTGATATTCCACCATCATCCGTGGCAGAGACCGTTCAAGGTCGGTGCGGTACTTGGAATGGAACGTGGTGACAAACGGGATGTCATGATACCGTGCCGCATAGAGTCCCAAGTGGCCCGACGAGAAGGGACAGTGGGCGTGGATGATGCGAAACGGGGTGCGGCGCAGGTGCCTCCAGATAAACGGGTCGAGTTTCGGGTAGCCGTATCGGTAGGGATAGCGGTTGTATATGGGGAGTGAAAAATAGCGGTGAAGTTCGAAATCCTCGTGAGGCGGTGTCTCGGGGTTCCACGGCGTGATTACCGTCACGGGTTTTCCCGCCGCTGTCAGCCACCTGACATAATTCTGCACGGCAAGCGTCACCCCGTCGAGAACAGGGGGGAAACTGTCGTTAAACAGTCCGTAGACGCTATGTCGCAGATTGTCGGTCGCCATTTTCACCACAAAAATAGTAATAAATTCTTTAAGTCAAAAGTCAGAGGTCAGAGTTAAGTCAGAGGTCAGAGTTATGAGTGATGAGGTCAAAGGTTAAGTCAGAGGTCAGAGTTATGAGTTATGAAGTATAGGTCTGTGTTACTTCATAACTTATAACTCTGACCTCTGACTTAACTCTGACCTCTGACTTAGTTCTGACTTCGTAACTCTGACCTATTACTTATAATTTACCCACCTGATTATTTCCTTGAATGTGGGTTTCTTGCCATACATGAAGATGCCTACGCGGTAAATCTTTCCTGCAAGCCATACCATCCCGACAAATGAGGCGATGAGTAGGACGAGCGACAGGGCGATTTCCCATCCCGGTATGCCGAATGGGATGCGGGCCACCATTACCATCGGTGCGGTGAAGGGTATTATCGACATCCAGAAAGCGAGGCTCGACGAGGGGTCGGCGGCAGCAGTCATGGCGAAGATGAAACCGAATATCACGGGGACTACGATGACTGTCTGCAACTGGCCCGCGTCCTGAATGTTGTCCACGGCCGAGCCGATGGCGGCGTAGATGGCGGCATAGAAAAGGAATCCGGTCATGAGGAACAGGGTCAGCAGTCCAAACAGCTTGATGACATAACCGACCGAGCCGAGCAGCGATACCGCCTGAATGATTTCGAGGTTTTCGGTGTTGGACACGGCGGCGAAGTTTCCGGCCTGAACGGCGGCTACATCCTGCATCGCCTCGGCGGGAAGAAGTGCGGGGAGGAGGAAGGCCGACATGCAGGTTATCAGCACTCCCCAGATCAGAATCTGTGTCAGCGCCACGAGTGTCACGCCGAGGATTTTACCCATCATCAGCTGTGCAGGCTTGATGGATGACACCACGAGTTCAAGCACGCGGTTGTTTTTCTCCTCGATGATGCTTGTCATGACCATCTGGCCATAGATGAGCAGGAACATGTAGAGGGTCAGCGACATCATGATGCCTATGCCGTAGCTGAGGCCGCTCGATGTGGCCTCCTCGCTGTCCTTGTCGTTGCGCAGGGTCGAGAGAGCCACGTCGCTGTGCACGTCGTCGAGAATCTTGGCAAGGTCATCAATCTGATATGACTTTAGGCGGTCGGCCTCGACTGCGTCGTTGATCTGTCGGGTGATAAGCGACTCGGTGGTCATTGACGAGGGGCCGTTGCTGTAATATTTCAGAGCAAGACCGCGGGCCTCGATAATGTTTTCGGGGATGACCAGCACGGCCCCGACATCCTCCCGGGCAAGTGCTGAATCAAGAGGCTCGGAAGTGTGTATAAACTTCACGTCCTCGTTGCTTTCGAGTTTCTGGAAAATCTTGTTGCTCTTGTCGATTACAAGGACTGTGGTCTCGCTGGGGCCCACCATCGTCATGATGATCGTGGGGATAACCATCAGTGCCACCATGAGCAGCGGCATGAGGATGGTTGTTATGATAAAACTTTTCTTGGTGACGCGCTCGCAATACTCGCGCTGTATCACAATACCTATTTTAGACATCCTGATTAGTTCTCTGTGGTTGATTCTGATTCTTTGACGGCGCGGATGAAAATGTCGTTCATTGACGAGATACTTTCGTTAAATCCGGCCAGATTGACATTCTCGTTGGCAATCGTGATGAGGTCGCGCAGCGAGGCTCCGTCGTTGAGGTGCAGGCTGATGTGCTCGCGTCCCTGTCCGTCGGGTTCGCCGAGAGTGAATTCTCCGGCGACAGGGAGCAGTTTTTCCATCAGGGCGCGAGCATCGCCGTTGAACGTGAGGTCGTAGCGGTTGCCGAAGAAACGGCGGCGCAGCTCGTCGACGTTTCCGCTGAGGATGTTGCGGCTCTTGTTGATGAGGGTGATGTTGTCACAGATTTCTTCGACCGACGACATGTTGTGGGTCGAGAAAATCACCGTTGCGCCTTCGTTTTTCAGCTGAAGGATTTCCTCTTTGAGAAGATTGGCGTTAATCGGGTCGAATCCTGAAAACGGCTCGTCGAAAATCAGCAGTTTCGGGCGGTGAAGCACGGTCACGATAAACTGTACTTTCTGGGCCATGCCTTTGGAGAGTTCTTCGACTTTTTTATCCCACCAGTTGGAGATGTCAAACTTGTCAAACCACTGTTTCAGTCTGATTGTCGCATCATGTTTGGAAAGGCCTTTCAGCCGGGCGAAAAACACTGCCTGCTCGCCCACTTTCATCTTCTTGTAAAGGCCGCGTTCCTCGGGGAGATAGCCGATGTGCTCGACATCGTTCTGTGTCAGCGGGTGGCCGTCGAGAATCACGCGCCCCGAGTCGGGGGCGGTAATGTGGTTGATTATTCGGATAAGTGTGGTTTTGCCCGCGCCGTTGGGCCCGAGCAGACCATACACGCAACCTTGCGGCACGTTGAGCGACACATTGTCAAGGGCGACATGTGAAGCATAGGCTTTGGTCACATTTTCAACTTGTAGTATATCCATTGCTTGTTAACGTTTTTTGTGACATTAGACGTGCAAAACTACAAAAAGTTTCAGTTATGGCGAAAAAATATAAAATTTATTGCACATTCTGACTCCCTTGTATAATGGCGTCGCCACGCTATGCCTATACAAGGGAGTCTGGTTAATGCGCCACGGTGTGACGCTACTATTGGGAAGTGTATTGTTATTTATGTTATCCGATCCAAGTGGCGCGTTTCCAGATGTATTCGAGAGGTCCGTGGCTGTGGCGGCCTGTCCAGAAACGGCAGAAGATGTATTGTACGATGAAGATGGCGATGCCGACGAGGAGGCTGCCGGTGATGCCGAGTCGGGTGTAGAATCCCCAGTGATAATATATGGCCGAGCCGATGATGCCTTGGGTGACATAGTTGGTCATGCTCATTTTGCCGTAAGGAATCAGGGCCGTCAGCAACCGGCTGAATCTCTGTGTGCGGTAATAGCCGAAGATAATCCCCGAGGTCAGCATCAGCATGAAACTGAGGTTGGCGAGGGATGAAAGAAGGATGTGGAGAGGTGTCTTGATGTTGGGGTTGTCTATGTAATCGGGAGCGAGATTGTCGAGGCCCGAAAGGGGGAAGTAGCAGAGTGTCGCGATTGCAAGCGCACGTCCCCACGCGCCGAGATGCTCGCGGTTGAACCATCCGGCACGACCGATGAGCATACCGGCCATGAACAGTCCGGCAGTCTGGAATATGCGTCCGTGTTCCCACGCCCATGCGAGTGACGCAAGCTGTCCTTCCCACAGGTTGACGCGCACGGTTTCAAGGAACGATCCCTCGGTCTGAACCCAGAATGTCTCGGCCCAGAATGGCCCCGAGTTGATAGTGGCGATAGTATATTCGGGAGAAATCAACGCGCGGATAATCTGATAGATGCACACCGGTTGCAACAGGCACGCGGCGCTCAGCGCGATAATCCATTTCGTGGGCAGCTTGCACGTCAGCACCAATACGAAACCAATGAGCGCATACATCACAAGTATCTCGCCGGTGAAAAAGCAGGCGTCGATATTGCCGATGATAAAGAGAATCAGCAAGCGCCAACAGAACCGCAGGCGGAAATCCTTGCCGCGCATGCGCTGGTTGTCATGCTGAATGAAGAAACTGAATCCGAAAAGCATTGCGAAAATCGCGTAAGCCTTGCCGCCGAAAGCGAAGAAAAGGCCGTTCCAAATAGCCTTATCGGTGAAATTCAGCCAGTCAGATTGTCCCGCTGTGTCGGGGAAGGAATAGAAGTTGAAATGCTCGATGGAGTGGAGCAGGATAATGGCCAGAACAGCAAAACCTCTCAGCACGTCGGCGACATCGACACGCGCATGTTTCTTGATTGTTTCAGTCATGAGATTGTATCGTTGGTAAAGATTGTTTCGTCACCGCAAATGTTCCTTATCTTGATGCGCAACGGTTTTCGGTCAGAAGTGATTGTTCCGTCCCAGAATTCTTTGGTCATTATCCCGTCGCGGATAATGAAACTTGTTTTCGGATCGATTTTGATTTCAAAATCACTGTTCCATACTGCATTCTTGTCTTCGAATGTGCAGTCCACGCTGATTAGTTCAATCATGTCAAGTCCTCTGTCCGACGGGATAATTTCGGGATATGATCTTTGTTTTGCACAATCGTTCCGACGATTAAATTCTTCAATTTTGCCGGCAACACGATCGCTGTAGAAATTATCGACAACGATGATATAGGAATTATCTGACTTGATGTATGATATTTCGGCAGAATCCTCCAGTACAATCAAGTCCAAATATTTCTTTAAATCTTCAAGTTCAATTTTTACAAGCGTGTCATTGTGCTCGTCGATAAACCGGGAAATTTCCTCTTTATCAATGATGTCAATGTAATAAATAATGGCACGGTTGATTCCATCGGGTAAATCATGAAGTCCGAGGGTTATGATTTCGTTCAATGTCACCGTATCGAGGACTCGGGTTGACGACAGCGCGATAAGGTCAGGAATATATACCGGAATAGTACCCCTGCTGTCGGTTATGCTGCCTGTCCAAGGTTTTTTGAAACGGCTGTCATTACAAAAGCCGGGAATAATCTGCTTAATGACATCCATTGTCTGAGCCGGATTACGAAACAACGTGATACCGTCCTTTATTTCTTTGACATGAAACGATGCGCCGTTTCTTGCGAGACGGTCTCTTGCACTCTGAATGCTGTTCAGGTTGATATCACCGTGAATGAATCTGCGTCCAAGACGCGATGCGACGGCAGCCGTTACGCCGCTTCCCCCGAAAAAGTCGGCGACAAGCATTCCTTCATCGCTACTGGCGCGAATGATGCGTTCAAGAAGAGCCTCGGGTTTCTGTGTTGCATAATTGATTTCGTGTTTTTCCTTAGATGATCCGGCTAAGGACGGTATGTTCCACACGTTGTCAATCATTGTCTTATCAAATATCTCGTAGACAACATTTCCATCGGCATCTCTGACAGACTGCTTTTTACCATTAATTTTGACTTCTTTGGCACGTTTGTGAGGCTTAACATCGCGATATTGTATGTTAAAAACCTGTTCGTCACTTTTTGCATACAACAAAATGAAGTCGCAGCAGTTGGTAAACAGCGGTTTGCGTTTGTCAGGAATTTTATTGGGATAGTACCATACAATCTCGTTTCGGAAATTACTTTCGCCAAAAATTTCGTCCATCAATACCTTTACATAATGGCCAATGTGCCAGTCGAGATGCACATATATGGATGCTCTCTCACTCATGATCTCCCTGATTGCCATAAGGTTTTCAAACATCCAGTTAAGATAACGTTCTTTATCCCAAATGTCACCATACATTTTTTCTTCAAAGGCCGTTTCTTCATTATCGTCAATTTCGATGGAGGATCGGTCGTATGTCTTGCGAAGAATAATTTTTTTAGCATAATTGGCCCCGCTGGCAAAAGGGGGATCAATATATACCAAGTCAACCTTTATCCCATTGTCTTTCAGATAGGCACATGTAGACAGGCAATCACCGTGAATAACAAGATTGTCGTTGTCAGGGTTTCCAATACATTCTGTCTCCTTGATGTCAAACAAAGGCATACCTCGGTTTATATTGATTTCTACATCGGTATCCCCTCGATAAATCAAGGCCCGGCGTTGCCGGGTGAAGTTGTCAAGGAGTGCTTGACCGCCTGCGGGAGTGGGGGTATAAGGTATATATTTGATAGCCATTGCTTAAATCTTGAAAAAATTTTTAATTGTTTTTAGAGTTGTTTCCGAGCGTTGCTCATCGCTTAACGATTCACTAAGGAACAAAAATTCAAAGTTATCATTCAGTTCTTTAAACCGCGTCTCCATGTAACGACGTTTTGCCTCAAAGGCTTGGGCAAATCCTGTGCCTTTTGTCTCGACAATGACTGCCCGCGATATTTTGCCGGTGTCATCGCGTTGCAAAATGACAAAATCGGGATAATATAGCCCGACATATTTATACTGACCGTCGTACTCGTTGTCATAGCATTTGACGCAAAAATCTGTCAGGGTATCATCTCCGTTAAAATAGGCTTCAAGAGAAGGATTTCCGGGGAGGATGCCGTTAAGAATGGTCTTTACAAAGTAGTTTTGTTCCAGTTTGCTGTCAAAATGGTATGGCAAATACTGATATGTACGGTTTAAAACTCTGTTTTCGTCGGCATTATATTTGGGAGCATAGAATCCCTTTTTGCGAAGCAATTCCAATGCCTGTTGTATTTCCAAATCGATATCAGGTGCCGGAGTATTATCACGCTGGATTATGTCTTCTACCTCTTTGTCGTCGGGATAGAATATCTGATTTCCATCGTTTAGTGCGGGAGGCGGTGGAACTATATTGAGTAGCGATGCCGACGTGGGAACAAATTCTTCACGGATAGAAAAGCTGCGGATGGAGGAAAATGCTTTTCTGACCATCGATCGGATAGCTGGGTGATCAAATTCATACTTAAGATATGTTATGTTGTCTCGGACTACTGAAATTCGGGAAAAAATATCGGCCAACGGGGACTTATGATTCAACAACTCACTGATTGGCAATGTGCCGAGACTTTCTTTAGCGATTATATTTATCCATTTGAAGAACGAGCACGGAATCTCTTTGGAACTATTGTCGAGAATGTCAGCGCGGATAGTTTTTCCTGCAAAATTAGCGGTGTAGACTATTGAGTCTACCGATTGGGATGGTTCAATGTCTCTCAATCGGCAGTCAATGTCAGATTTGCCGGTAATTTCAGTAATATCAGTCTTTAGATTTAACTGAATAAATGATATGCATGGATTACCGACTTTTTCCATGCGAGAAAATCGGTTTATAACCCTTGATGCTGACTTGTTTTTGCTGCCAAATTCCTGTAAGGTGATATTCTGCTCGGCAACTAATTGCTGGTTAAGGATTTTGGCGTTTTCGTTGTTCATCCAGATTAGAGCCGTTTCGCCGGAGGCATCGGTAACTTCCCGCAGGCATCGGCACGAGGTTTGCAATACCCTGTTTTGAGAAGATTTCGTTTTGACCGGAAGGACGACACTTGCCAAGCTTCGGCAATTCCAGCCCTCTTTGCCTATTTGTACAAGTAAAATGAACCGGATTTTAGATGTGGGCATGTCAAGAGCCGAGAATTTTAACTTGGACTCCGGCGGAATATGATATTTTTTATTTCCCGTTCCGTAATATTTTAAAATAACGTCGTCGGGATTGTATCCGTATTTCGTAACTATGTTTCTTACGATAGGATAGGTGGATTCTTCAAGAGTAACGATGTCGGGACTGAAAATAGCAAGTTTTGGGAGCGTCCCATCGTTATAGGTCTGCCGGCCATAAATTTCGATGAATTCTCGGAGTGCATTATCAATAATACCTTCAAGACTGTCATTGGCATGACGCACTATGGGCGTTTTGAGGAAATTGCCGATGGCAGAGAGTAGCGGATAGTAAGTAACTACATTTGAGAGCTGCCGGTTAGAGATTTCCACATCAGAAGTCACCTTAATTCTATCGGGTCGCCCCATGATGTTAGGTGTTCCTGAGAATCCGATACATGAATTAAAGGTGCTTTTTTTTGTCCAGTCGTTCACCACTTTGCGCAATTGCTGTTCTTCGCTGGCATGATGAACTTCGTCAATCATGATACAAAGATTAGGAATGGTGCCGATGAGATTTCTCAACTCATTGGCCATTTCATCTTTTAGAAGTTCTTCCCGTGACCATAAACGAGGTTGGGTGTCATGATCAATTCTGTCAAGAATGACTTTCTCGGCATTGGTGATGGCCACAAGGCCGAAAAGGTCGTCTATCGGTTGGTAAAGATTTATTTTCTGGACATTCGGGTTGTGAGCCTGCGTGCTACCTTTTGATGTGGATGATTCTTCGAGAATTTCAAATTTAATCAACCTTTTTAATTGCGAGGCAGAGGGCTCGGGAATCACCCATGAGGGGTCAAAATTGCGGATGTCTTTGAGACTCGGAACGATGGACGATTTTAGCCCCGAAGGTGCAAGCACAATAAAATTATGGGCGAATAGCGGGTTTTGTGGCTCATTTATCGAAAAATAGAGGTTGATATATATGAATGCCGCCATCAGGTAGGTCTTTCCGGCTCCCATTGGTATGCTGAAAAGATAATCGGCATAGTCAACGTCATAAAATATTTTTCGGAATACTGTAAGATAGTCTATATTTCGCGGATTCGATTCAATTTCAGCAGCGACTTTTGCCGCTATCATACCGCCGTTGTCATCAGGCATAATTGCGTATTCATATAGTGCGGCTGCCTCAGGATGTTCTTGCAAATATCGGCGGGTTTCAGATCTCAGAGGGACATCGTCGAGATTCAAATTGTTGAAACATCCGTTATAGAACAGTTGCCATAACGCCTGATTTTTGTACTTTAATTTAAGGAAAAGATAAGTTTTTATCGATTCAATTTGGGCATCCCTCATTTTACCCTTCTGCTCGATATAACGAATTAACTCTTTAACGGGACATTCCGCTGAGTTAATCCATTGGTTTCGTTTCGTTTCGATTAATTTGTAAAACATAAGGGAGTTTTCCTTCTTGAGCTATTGATGAATAATGATTACAAAATTAGGCATTATTTTTCAATTTCATTAAGGAAGATTGTTTTTTTGGATGGAGGTGGGATGAGGCGAGACAGTCGGCGACATGGTGTCGCAGGAGGATGAGGGTCAGCATGGTCGGGAAGGCCATGAGGGCGTAGAACAGGTCGCAGAACCCGACGGCTACTCCCAGCGGCATGACGGCGAAGATGACGAGGGTGGCGATGAAAAACCATGTGTACCACCTTGCTCGACGTTCACCCCACAGGTAGGCGGCGCAGCGGGTGCCGTAAAACGAGTAGCTGAACATAGAGGAAAGGGCAAAGCAGAGGACGATTGCCATCAACAGGTATTTCCCTCCCGGGATTGCCGAATGGAAAGCGTTCATGGCGATTTCGAGTCCCTTGACCCCGCCGTCGGCAGATATGTCGCCGCATAGCAGGATGGCGAGGGCGGTGAGCGTGCAGACGAATCCTGAGTCAATCGCGGGGCCGAGCATGGCAACGAGTCCTTCGCGGACGGGCTCGCGGTTGTCAGATGCACCGTGCATTATAGTGGCTGTCCCGACTCCTGCATCGTTGACAAGCGCGGCGCGGCGGGCACCGATGATGGCGATGCCGGCAAGCGCGCCCCACCCGGCACGGAGGTTGAATGCCTCGCTGAAAATGGAGCGGAACACGCCGGGGACACCGTGGATATTGGTGGCGATGATGTAGAGGACGAGGATGAAGTAGAGTCCCACCATGAAGGGGACGAGCCACGAGGCGACGCGGGCGATGCGCCTGATGCCGCCGAGAGCCACAAGGGAGACAAGTATGGCGACGCTGATGCCGAAAATGAGACGGAACGACGAGTCGTTGCTCCATCCCGCGATTCCCGAAACCGAGGTCAGAACGGCATTGTCGGCAAGTCCCTGCGGGGTGGTGAAGGTGGTGACGACAGCTTCGGTGAGCTGGTTGACATTCATGATTGCCAGTGTTCCGAGCATTCCGGCCACGGCAAATGTCACCGCAAGCCACCGCCATCGCGGGCCGAGTCCCTTCTCGATAATATACATTGTGCCGCCGACTGAACGTCCGTCGGGGGCGGATGACTTGAACTTGGTTGTGAGCACTCCCTCATGAAATTTGGTCGACATGCCGACGAGTGCGCTGACCCACATCCAGAATATCGCTCCGGGACCACCCATGACGAGCGCGATGGCCACACCGGCGATGTTGCCCATCCCGACGGTGGCGGCCACGACCGAGGCCAACGCCTCGACCGAGCTGATCTGCTGTCCCGATTCCGAGGAACGTCCCGAGCGCAATTCGCGCAGCGCGTCGGGCAGGCGGCGTAAGGAGACCATCCCCGATGAGAGAAACAGATAGAGACCCCCGCCTATCAGGGCGAAAAACAGGGGGTAGCCGCATAGGAAGTCGGCAACGGCGGTGACTGTCTGTCCGATTGATTCAATCATTGAGTTGCCTTAATGAGCGTCAAGCCAGTTGGTGGCGATACCGGCCGAGACTTCGAGCGGCACAGCACCGTGGTAGGCATCGGTCATGTTGGTAATTACGAGTGACTTGACTGTTTCAAGCTCGTCGGGCTTGATGTTGAAAATCAATTCGTCATGAACCTGCATTATCATGCGTGATTTCAGGCCGCGTCGTTCCATTTCGTTGTAAATGCGCACCATTGCCACCTTTATGATGTCGGCAGCCGAGCCTTGGATTGGGGCGTTGACGGCGTTTCGCTCGGCATAGCCTCTCACGACCGAGTTGCGCGAATTGATGTCGGGCAGGTAGCGTCGTCGTCCCATACGGGTGGTGACATATCCCTGCTCGCGTGCCGAGACGACGGCGTTGTCGAGATATTCGCGAATGTGGGGATAGGTGGCAAAATATCCGTCAATCAGCTTCTTGGCTTCGGCGCGTGAGATGCCGAGCCGTTCTGACAGTCCGAAAGCCGAGATGCCGTAGATGATGCCGAAGTTGGCGGTCTTGGCGTGGCGGCGTTGGTCGTCGGTCACATTTTCAAGGTCTTCGTGATAAATCTTGGCAGCGGTGACGCGGTGGATGTCGGCTCCCGAGTTGAACGCGTCAATCATGTCGCGATCACCGCTGAGGTCGGCGATGAGCCGCAATTCGATTTGCGAATAGTCGGCGCTCATGAACAGGTCGCCCGGGTCGCTGATGAATGCGCGGCGTATCTCGCGTCCGTCGTCGGTGCGGATGGGGATGTTCTGTAAGTTGGGATTGGTTGACGATATGCGGCCTGTCGCGGTGACGGTCTGATTGTAGGAGGTGTGAATTTTGCCGGTCACGGGATTGACGAGGGCGGGGAGCGCGTCGATATAGGTGCTTAGCAGTTTCCGCAGTCCGCGGATGCGCAGAATCAGTCCTACAAGAGGAACTTTCGCGGCATATTTTTCGAGAATCTGTTCTGTTGTCGAGTAGCTGCCGCGGGCGGTGCGCTTGGCCTTTGGGTCTATCTTCAATCTTTCGAAAAGAACCTCTCCCACTTGCATCGGCGAGCTGATGTTGAACGCCCCCCCCGCCATCGAGTAGGCTTCTTCTTCGAGGGAGCGCATCCGCTCGGTCAGTTTGCCCGACATCTCTTTGAGCACGGCAGGGTCAATGCGCACACCGGTCCATTCCATTTCGGCCAAGACTCTGATGAGGGGAAATTCCACATCCTCAAGTAGTTTTGTCATGTTGAGCGACTCGATTTCGCGGCACAGCAGCGGCATGAGGCATCGGCTGACATCGGCAGCCTCGCAGTAGCGTTCACGGGCGCTGTCAGGGTCAATCGGCTTGGCCGGGTAGGGCGTGCGTCGGTCAGGCGCGGCGGTCAGTCCCAAATTGAGAAACTTGGCGGCTACCGGCGTCATGTCGTGTTTCATCTCCGGGTCGATGATATAGTGGGCCACAGAGGTGTCGAAGTATTTGGCTTTCAGTGATATGCCCTCGTTTTTCAGCACGAGGTACTCGCGCTTGACATCGTGGCTGACAAGCCTCATGGCACTGTCTTCAAAAATCGGCGCAAGAAGCTTTATGACCTTGGCGCGGGCCTCTTTTTCAGTCGGGAAAAGGATGAAGGAGCCTTTGCAGTCATCGGTAGAGAATGCGACACCGAGCCATCGGGCCGTCATTGCGTCCTCTCCGGTCGAATAGAGCGACATTCCGGCTTCTCCGGCTGTTTTCAGCCTCTCGACAAGGGCGGCAATAGCCGTTTCGCCCTCGACGGTTTCGTAGTCGCGGTTTTCACACACGGTCACGGGTGTCTCGTCCACTGTGTCGTCCATGTCAAAGAGAGACCCCATGCCCGATGTGTCAGGCTCGGCCTTTGGCGGCTCGGGAAGGGTCGCGGCTGATTCCTGTCGGGGAGCCGCTGCGCTTGTCTTGGCGCGCAGATTGGCAATGAATGTCTTGAACTCCAACTCCTTGTAAATCTCGACGAGCCGTTTCGCATTCATGGGACGGCGCACGAGATGGTCAACGTCGATGTCGACGGGAACATCGGTGCGGATAGTGGCAAGGTCTTTGGAGAGCAGAATTTTGTCAGTGTTCTCGGTCACTTTGCGCTGTAGCGCGCCTTTCAGTTCCGAGGCATGGGCGATGAGGTTTTCGACGCTGCCCCAGTCTTCGATGAGCTTGCGGGCGGTTTTCTCGCCCACCCCGGGGCACCCGGGGATATTGTCAGAGGCATCCCCTTCGAGCGCGAGCAAGTCGATGACCTGTCGGGGAGATGATATGCCGTATTTCTCGCACACCTTGGCCGGGTCGCGCACCTCAAATCCCTCGCCTCGCAGCGACGGGCGGTACATGAACACGCGGTCGGTGACCAGCTGGCCGTAGTCCTTGTCGGGGGTCATCATGTAAACCATATAACCCTTTTCCTCGGCCATCTGCGACAGGGTGCCGATTACGTCGTCGGCCTCGTAGCCGTCGATTTCGATTGCGGGGATGTTGAGCGCGTCGAGAATCTGCCTGATATATGGGAGCGAGAGGGTGATGTCCTCGGGTTGCCGGTCACGGTTGGCCTTGTACTCCTCAAACATTTCGTGACGGAACGTGTGGCCGTGTGGCGGGTCAAAGCACACCGCGATGTGGCTGGGATTCTCCTTTTCGAGAACCTCGCGCAAGGTGTTGCAAAAACCGAATATGGCCGAGGTGTTGAATCCCTTGGATGTGACGCGGGGGCTGCGTATGAGCGCATAATAGGCGCGGTATATCAACGCGTAAGCGTCGAGCAGGAACAGTCGTTTCGATTCATCTTGTTTCATGCTGTAAAGGTAGCAATAAAAGCTGAATCGTCGGGCATCCGGCGGCAAAATATTCGGTGATTCAGGATGGCTACTCTGTTTTCGTGTTGATGAATTTCACGATGACATCCCCTATTTTCGCGCCGTCCATCGATGCGATTTCAAGCGACAGATTGTGCCAAGTGAGCTTTTCGTCCTTCTCGGGCACATGTTTCAGTTCTTCAAGAATGAGGCCGGCGAGGGTTGCGTATGAGGTCGGCCGGTAGAGATCTTCAAGATTGAAGTAGTTCAGAAAATCATATATTGGTATTTGTGCGTTAACCGTCCAACTGTCCCCGTCATCGTTTTTGACGATATATGTCGCGGCCTGTTGCTGTGGCATTGTGCCGACGAGTCCTTCGAGAATGTCGCTTGGGGTTATCACGCCGGTCATGTCGCCGAATTCGTCACACACGAGGGCAAAATCCAGTTTTTTCTCCTTCATGCGGTCAAGCGCATCGTAAACACTCATTGCCTCGGGGAAAAACACAGGTTTCGCAACGACATCCTTTAGCTTGAAATCGGGCGAATCGACCTTTAGTATCAATTGCTTGAGTGAAACAACGCCACACACGCCGGTGCGCGACCGGTCACAATAGACAGGGTAGGAGCTGTGCAGCTCGGCTGAAAGCTGCTCCCTCACCTCGGTTGAAGTCATGTCAAGCCGCAGCGCCGTAACGTCGATTTTAGGGGTCATGATTGACGAGACACGCAGGTCGCCCAGTACAAGGGCGCGTTCCATGATGTCTTGTTCGACTTTTTTGACCTCGCCCGCGTCGGTCCCGTCCTGAATGAGCGATTTTATCTCGTCCTCGGTGACATTGTTTTCATGATTGCGCAACCCGAGGAGCTTGACAAGTATCGAGGTTGAAACCGAGAGCAGCCACACTGCCGGCATCGCGATGAGCGACAACAGGTACATCGGGCGCGCAATCAGTTTAGCCACCGAGTTGGCAAGAGCGAGGCCGATGCGTTTCGGGACAAGTTCGCCGATGACGATAGAGAGATAGGTCACGACGGTGACGATGGCGATTTGCCCGACGGTATGGGCGGTGTGTGGCGACAACCCCGCCTTTTGCAGCAGTTGCCCCACCTCCTCGGCAAGCGCGGCCCCCGAGAAAAGACCTGTCAGGATACCGATGAGAGTGATGCCGATTTGTATCGTCGACAGAAAACGGTCGGGAGACTCGGCGAGTTTCAACGCTGTCAGCGCTCCCCGGCTCCCCAGCTTGGCATCGGAAGTCAGTCGCGATTTGCGTGCCGAAATCAGCGCGATTTCAGCCATTGAAAACACCCCGTTGAGCAAAATGAGTAAAATTATTATGAATATGTCATCCATACAGTCAGTGAAACGTTGCTAAACTTTTCTATTACAACACTTAAAACACTGAAATTGTTATAACGCATCACCGACCGGCCCCGATTGTCGCATATCTTCAACCCCTTAGCTGCCGGAAAAGATTTTTTGTTCAAGTAATTGTTGTTTTCCGATAAAAAAGTAGTATATTCGCAACAAGTTTGTTGCGGCATAGAGTTGCCGAATGAACCGACATATTTTTACTGGGTGTTATTGAAATCTATCTTTCAACTTCAAACTTCGCAACTTTGATAATAACAGGAAGATGATTAGAGATGGCATCCGCACTGGTTGCTTATACCCTGCCGTGACCGGCAGACTATATAGCAATTTCGGTGTGGGGCTTGTATCTGATTTCTGTTATAGGTAGCGAAGACCTGAAGTTGGAATTAGAATACAATATGACCGCCACACCTTTTTATTTATATATTTATTAACAATTATGTTTCATAGGCGGTTGGGAAACACATAAAATAATTTTGTAATGGTTAATGCTGAGCTGAAGGCCCGATTTCTTAGCTTGTATTGTATGATACTGGCCGACGGGGTAATTGACAACCGTGAACTTGATACATTATACCGTATCGGTGTCGATAACTATGGACTAAGTCCTGAAGAAATCACACAATCAGTAAGAGAAGCCGGAACGTCGTTTATAATTCCGGAGCGTTTTGAGGACAAAGTCCAACTGCTCTATGAACTTGCAATGATTGCATGGGCCGACGAAGTGCTCGAAAATTCTGAAATACAACTTATTCGCAACTATGCTTTGCGTATGGGTTTTGAATCGGAAAATGTTCCCGAAATAACGCAATATCTGCTTGATAAGGCGCATGAAAATGCCCCTTTTGCTACCGTCATCAATGAAATCATGAATCAGTAAAAAACTATATTATGCCCTTTCCTAATCTTTCAAAAATATTTTCGACGAGCAAACCTGCCGTGCCGTCAGCGGTTGAGCCACCGCAATCGACCGACGGACGTAATAAAGGCGAGAGCTATCTTGCATACGGCAAACGAGCCTGTCAATTTACCAATGGAAATCCACTCAGCCTGCGGACAACTCTGCAACGGATTTTTAATGCCGAGAGGTCGCGTCAAATTGCCGACCAGCAGATTCAGCAGCAGTTTAAACAAGACATAATAAATAAAATCGGTGATATTGATGTGGAGGTTAGCCTTCTTGAAGGGGATAAAATCTCTCTTGAGGAAAAAATAACCGACGCGGAAAACAATGTCAATGACTTGAAGGCTCAAAAGATAGAGGCTATAAACAAAAATGGGGAATTGAATAAAATGGCCCAACTGAAAATGTGGATCGGTGTTGTCATCCTTGCTATATTAACCCTCTATCTGTTTATTTTTTACAGTTCGACTTTTTATTCAGCCTTTTTTAAGGATTTTAATGCTGAAATTAAGGTTGGGGAGGCAATGTTTGACCCCGATGCCCTGTCCCATGCTTGGGGAGCATCATTCACGCAATTCTTGTTTGTCGTATGTGCTCCGATTATATTTATGGGTCTTGGTTTCGCTCTGCACTTTTTCTCAATTCAAAAAGATAATTTCAAGTACGTCAAGATGGGTGCCATATTAGCTGTAACATTCGCATTTGACTGTATTTTGGCTTACACTATCGCAGAAAACATTTACAATATAGAAATTTTGACTAGATTAGGCGAATTTCCTCCATACGATTTGCAAATGGCAGTCGGGGATGGAAAGGTGTGGACCGTAATATTTTGCGGGTTCATAGTATATGTCATTTGGGGTATTGTTTTCGACATGACGCTTACGGCCTACGAGGATATGAAATCCAATCGCAAAGAGATTGAGAAAATACAGGTCGTGATAGACGGACTGAAAGAAAAGATTGCAATATTGAAAGACAAAATAAATGAGATTTCCAAGGCGATTAACATCCGCAAAATAGAGCGGTCTAATCTGGAGGCTAAATTAAATCAGTCTACAATATTCAATCCGACATTGATTGATCAGGCTTTTTCTGACTTTTTCACCGGATGGACTGCCATATTAGGAGCACTTCAGCTTCCGGGCGATGAATGTGCCGAAGTCTATAACCAAGAAAAGACTACATTACTCACTTCAACTCAGACAGTTATACCACAATCCAATAATTAATCATGAAATCTAAACATTTAATAATTCTTGCAGCAATTGCAACTGTTGTCGTATTTGCTATTGTGTCAACACGTATTGTAGAGGATGACTCAAAAACTTCTACAGAAACCACAACTTCGACTGTTGACTCTGAATCGAACCTGCCGCTTAACATCTCGATATTTCTCGATTTGTCAGACCGACTTGACCGAGAGTTGGTTCCGACGCAATTTGACCGCGATACCGCAATTATAGGGACTTTGGTCAAACTGTTTATAGAAGACTGCGTGCATAACGGCAGAATTATAAACAGCGAGAATCATTTTCAAATATTCTTCCATCCTATTCCCAATAGCACTGAAATTGCGACACTTGCAAGCGGTTTGAATTTTGACATGTCATCAACACCGATAGCCGAAAAGAAAAAAGTGCTGATTGAAATGCGGGAGAAGATTTGCACCAATGTCAGTCAGATATACCAGAATACTCTTGCGGCCAAGTCTTGGCCCGGCAGCGATATATGGGCGTTCTTTACCGATAAGAAAGTTGACACACAGTGTATCCGTAAAGGGTATCGCAACCTGCTTGTCATATTGACTGACGGTTATCTTTATTATGAGCGTAACAAGCGACAGAACGGCAATGCTTATTCATACGTTTTGCCTCAGACTCTCAAAAATCCCGAATCATCGCTGATTGTCGGTCGTGACGGTCTTGACAATCTTGAAGTGCTGATGCTTGAAGTAAATCCCTACGAGCCATTGCAACGTAACAAATTGATACGGGTTATTGAAGACTGGTTTAAAGGGATGGGTGTGACCCATTTTGTTGTGGCCGATACTGATCTTCCTGTCAATACCGAAACGGTTATAAAGAGCTTTATTAAACAATGAGTTCATTTTCAACTCTCCAAAAAGCGTCTCTCGTTACGGCGGGGGCGCTTTTACTATGTTTGCTGCCTATGCCATACGGTTATTTTATATTAGTCCGTCTTGCTGTCAGTGTCATAGGGTTGTGTTGGGCCAATAAGTTTTATTCGGTTCAGAAAATCCCTCTTGCGGTAATTGCATTTGGCATAGTTGTGTTGTTTCAGCCGTTTTTGCGTTTGTCTCTCGACCGCTCGACATGGAATATTATCGACATTGTTTTGGCCGCAGTCGTTACATTTGCGATTCTTAACAAGAAACTCTAAAAAAGGAAATGCCGGTTTATTGTGGTCGCTACCGTAGACCTGCGTCTACAACAAACTGGCATTTCTTGTCACGACCGGCAGCTATGCCGCCGTAAATTCATTATGAGCTGTTTACCACATGCTGTCCGCACCTAACGGGGCGGTTGCATGTGGCTAACGTTGACTCGCGGCCATGCTGCGCAATAGGCGGCGCTGCCGCGATTGTTCAGAGCGTCTTTGTGCATTTGCAATCTGATAAGATTGTAGCTTTGAGTAGCTTCGGGTTGCGGGGATAATGAGGAAAGAATCTGACAAGATTCTTCTTTTGCCACAGTGGTTGAAGAATCTTGTCAGATTCTGTTGTGTGGGTTCTTTTTCCGTGGGTTGCGGTTTCGCAACCCACGGCTATTCATGGTGGCAATCTTATCAGATTGAAAATGCACACAGACTATGCGTTTTACCTATTAGGAAGATTCTTACTGAGATTCTTACTGAGCCCGCAGGGCGATGTGACGGTAATGAGGCGGTTACCATCACATCGCCCTGTGGGCTCAGTTGTTTTGGCCGGTGCCGACAAGGGTGTTGCAAAACTCTATAATTGCATCGAGATATTTAGTCGACAAGCCTGTATTTTGAGGTAGATATTGCGTCGGAATCGGTGTCTGAAAGTAGATGTTTAATGTGGCGCAGTAGCAATCTGACAAGATTGCGCCCTTGAATAGCCGTAGGTTGCGCAAGCGCAACCTACGGTAGATTAACGAATTAAAAATGAAATCTGTAAAGATTTTTCTCATAATGCGACGTGATTGAAAAATCTTTGCAGATTTTATTTATTATATGACAT
>DLAR01000028.1 GCA_002494015.1 Porphyromonadaceae bacterium UBA7042
GCGGTTGCATGTGGCTAACGTTGAGACGCGGCTATGCCGCTGATGATGGACGGTGGCGTTAAGTCAGTGACATTGCGATAAATCGCGCCCGCAGCGAAGATTCGGAGAGAAAACGGAGTGTCGCGGGTGGTACAAAACAGAGTTTTCGCCCCGAGTAATATCTAATCCGTAAGGATTATTCCTTGAATAGCCGGGGGTTGCGGAACCGCAACCCCCGGAAACATATCATTAAAAAAATAAATCTGTAAAGATTTTTCATGATGTGACGTTATTGAAAAATCTTTACAGATTTATTTTTAATCCGTTAATCTACCGTAGGTTGCGCAAGCGCAACCTACGGCTATTCAAGGACGCAATCTTATCAGATTGCTATTGCACTACATTAAACTTCTACTTTCCGACACCGATTCCGACGCAATATCTACCTCAAAATACAGGCTTGTAGACTAAACATCTCGATGCAATTATCGAATTTTGCAACACCCACCGGAATCATATCATCCAATACATAAAATCTGCAAAGATTTTTCAATCCCGCCACAACAAGAAAAATCTTTACAGATTTTATGTATAATTCATGAATCTACCGTAGGTTGCGCAAGGCAACCCACGGCTATTCAAAGTCGCAATCTTGTCAGATTGCCATCGCGCCACATTATTCCACCCGCCCCGCCAATATCTAACCCCCCGCACCACCTCCTCCCTCTGCCTTCTGACCTCGTCACTCATAACTCTGACTTCTGACTTCATCCCTCATCACTCTGCCCTCTGACCTCGTCACTCATCACTCTGCCCTCTGACCTCGTCACTCATAACTCTGACTTCTGACCTCATCCCTCATCACTCTGCCCTCTGCCCTCTGACCTCCTCCCTCATCCCTCTGCCTTCTGCCCTAACTCCCCTCCTTTCCGTAAAAAAATGCATGAAAAAGTGAACAAAAAACAGTAATCCATCCGCAAAAACGACAGATTTTAGCCTCCTTTATGTTAAAATCGAGAAAAATTGCTTTCCAAATGTATAATATATAAAAATAAGTTTGTATCTTTGCAATTCATAGTGAAAGCAAACGAGGCCCAAACCCGTAACAGTAGCTATCCAAACGCGACAAAATAAAGAATTCTGTTTTAAATTATATTGTAAGTCTAATTAATTCATTTGTATGAAAAAGCTGTTTCTATTTTTGACGGCCGTCATCTGCCTCGCCATGAGCGCGCATGCACAGCGCACCGTGACCGGTACGGTAGTTGATGCCGAGACCGACGAGCCACTCGTCGCCGCAACAGTTTTGCCTATCGGAGGCGGGACGGGAACTATTACCGACATCGACGGTAACTTCTCGCTCAACCTTCCCGGCAGCGTGAAAGAAATCAAATTTTCCTATGTGGGCTATGCCACCCAGACAGTCGCCGTCAGCGACAAGATGACCATCGCCCTCGTACCTGACAACAAGCTGGAGACCGTGGTGGTTACCGGCTACGGCTCCGGCAAGGAATTAGGCTCAGTGGTAGGTGCCGTCTCGGTCGTCGGTGAGGATCAATTCCAGAATATCCCCACTGCGACCTTCGTTGACGCACTCCAAGGTCAGGTTTCCGGTCTTTCCATATACTCTAACTCGGGTGACCCTTCGAGCGTAAATAACGGTATCCGTCTCCGCGGTGTCAACTCTATTTATGCCGACAACACCCCTCTTTTCATCCTTGACGGCGCACCTGTGTCTGAGTCGGTGTTCACCACAATGAACCCTGCTGACATCGAATCGGTAACGGTGTTGAAGGATGCTGCTTCTGTCGCTATCTATGGTGCCCGTGCTGCCAACGGCGTTATTGTGATTACTTCAAAGAAGGGCAAATTTGGCGAAAAGGCCAGAGTTTCTATTCGTGCTAATGTCGGTTGGTCGCAGCTTGTAGAGGATAAGGGCGGCATGATGAATGCTGACCAGTATGTACGGTATCGCGAGCTTGCTAATCCTGACTTGGTAAATACTGAGGCGTGGCAAGATGTTCGTCGTGCCGTGTATGATTTCGGCATTGATACTAATTGGCGTGATGAGACTTTTGACGGTCATGCTCCCCTCTATTCAATCGATGCGACTATCAAGGGCGGTTCAGAATCGTTCAGCTACTATGTGGGTCTCAATCACTACAGCGCCGAAGGTATCATTTCGCAATCGGCTATGCGTCGTGAGGCTCTCCGTCTTAATCTGTCGGCCCGAGTGGCTCCTTGGTTGCGTTTGAGCATTCTTTCTAATCTTGGATACTCTAAGTATCAAACTAATAATGAATCTAACGCTATATATAGCGGTACCGGCCTTTATGGGTCTAACCCTATGGCTTTTGCCCGTATGGCAATGCCTTATGATTCTCCCTATTATTATACTATAGACGAAAATGGTCGTCCTGTATATGGTGATAGGGCCCAATTCTTGCATTATACGCAGAAACCGACTCCTGCATTCATTAATGAAGGACGCCGTGTTTGGCGAAATAAACTGACCATCAATACAACTCTTGTCGAGGAACTCACACCTATTGACGGTCTTCGTATCCGTGCCCAGCAGAATGTTGATGCGTATGACCTCCGTATTGACAATATCGGTTTCGCGCATGATAAGGATTTGGTAACACCAATGGATGATCACTATAACTATGATGGCGATTTAAGTGGATATAATCAGCAGTCTTTCGGGCGTTATTATGCTTTTACCTATACCAATACTGCTGAGTATAATCGACTGTTCAATGATGTTCATGACGTGACTGTCCTGATCGGTCAGGAATCAATTATTTCAAAGTCTGATTCTTTTGGCGCATTTGCCGATGGCTATACTGACAATCGTATGCTTTTGTTGAATTTGACACCTGCTACGCTCAGTGGTAATAACCTCACACAGTCTATTGAAAATGAAGTGTTCAATTCGGTATTTGCCAATTTAAGTTATTCTTACGACAATAAATATTTTATTGAAGGATCTTATCGTCGTGACGGAAGCTCGAAATTTGCTCCCGGTCACCGTTGGTCTAACTTCTGGGCTGTTGGTGGAATGTGGAATATCAAGAACGAAAATTTCATGACTCCTATCACATGGGTTGACAACCTTCAGTTCCATGTTAGTTATGGTACCACCGGTAACTCAGGAATTGATAATTATGCATATTTCGGCTCGGTAGGCCCTTATGGAGTATACAATGGAGCTACGGGTACCGGTTTGCTTAAACCGTCAAATCATTCGTTGACTTGGGAGACTGTAAAGTCTTTTGACATCGGTATTAACTTTGGTTTCCTGAACATCTTCTCCGGCGAGATTGATTTCTATAACAAGGTTACTGAAGACCTGTTGATGCCCATCCCCTACAGCTTTACCACCGGTTATGACAACGGTTTCGGTAATATCGGCGATATGCGTAACCGCGGTATTGATTTTAATATTCAGGCCGATATTTTCAAGACCCGTGACTGGTATTGGGCACTCCGTGCTAACCTTAACTACAATCAGAACCGCATTCTCAGCCTCTTTGATGATCAGGACGAATACACAATCGCTGATACTGGTACAACCTTTAAAGTTGGAAAAGACGCAGGCACTCTCTACTATGTGCGTTATGCCGGTGTTGACCCCCGTGACGGTCTTCAGATGTGGTATGACAAAGATGGCAACTTGACCAAGACATTCAATGAAGAACGTGATGCTGTTATCTTGAATAAGAGTCTTTATGCTCCTCTTTCAGGCGGTTTCGGAACTGACGTGCGTTGGAAGAACCTCTCACTGAAGGTTGATTTTACTTGGGCAGCTAAGAAATATATGGCTAACAATGATAGCTACTTTACGTTTAATAATGTACAGGCCGCTTCTTATAACCAGAATGTTCACATGCTTAATCTTTGGACCAAGCCGGGCGATATTACCGATGTCCCCCGTGCCGATCAGGCTCCTGAATTTGACTCTCGATTTGTCGAAGATGCCTCGTTCCTGCGTTTGAAGAACTTGACATTGCAGTACTCGTTGCCGCAGAATCTGCTTAACAAGATGCGCATTGATGGCCTTACTTTCCATTTCTCGGGTCGCAATTTGTTGACATTCACAAGCTTTACCGGTTATGACCCTGAACCCGAGATGAACTTGGTGACATTCTTATATCCCAATACACGTCAATATGAATTTGGTGTGGAAGTTTCGTTCTAAATTTTACATAGACACAACAATGAAAAAAACATTATATTCAATTTTAAGCCTGTTGGGAATATTCTTCACTTCGTGTGATATGAATATGGAGCCTCACGGCGTTCTCAGGGAAGAAAACGCCATTGAGAAACCTAGCGATTGCTTGAATTTCCGTAATGGCGTTTATAGCTCATTGCGTAATGCCACTGCCGGTTCGGTTATTTCGGTCCCTTCTATTCAGATGGACGAGTTTTTCGGAACTACTATTAACGGTAACCGTATAGGTCTTATTTCTAACGGACAGATTTATTCTAATGATAATAGTGCTGAAAGTCTTTTCTCCGTACTGTATGCCTATATCAACAATACCTGTTATTTCCTTGAGAAAGCTCCGGCTCTGCTTGAGAATGAAGACTTGACGGCCGAGGAACGAATTGCGATTTCCCGTTATATCGGTGAGGTTGAATTTGCTCAGTCCTACTACTATTATGTTTTGGTAGACCGTTATTGCAATTCGTGGGGCAATGTTGACCCGACCGCTCCGGCTACCGGTGTGCAGCTTGTGGCAAAATATGATCCTACCGGCGACCGCTCCAAATATCCTGGTCGTAGCACTCTTGCCGAATCTTTCAAGGTTATCGAGGATGGGTTGGCTGATGCACTTGTTCGCATTGAGGAATATGTAGAAACAATCGATCGCTCAACTCCTAATGGAGAGACTGAGTATCTTTCCGTTGCCGGCCCGATGGCAATATATGTAGGCCCGATGACTATCAAGGCTCTCCAGTGCCGTGTCGCATTGTTGAAAAATGATTATAAGGCTGCTCATGACATTGCTGATGATATCATCAAAAATGGTGGATATACTCTTTCTGGTATCACTTCGTATTCTGCGATGTGGACTGATGACAATAACAATGAGATTATTTTCATGCCCTATGCATCGTTAAGTGAATCCGCTCCTACTACCGGATCTGCATGGATTAGTCCAAGTCTGAGGCAAACTGATTATATCCCCACCGCTTATGTGGCTCAGGAGCTGTATACTCGTTTCGACGTGCGCAATAAGTCTTTTATCGGTTCAAGAACTATTAACATTAACGGTAGTGACTTAACTGTTCCTGCGTTTGTTAAATTCCCCGGAAATCCCGCGTTGAATGCCAACCCCTCGACAAATGCACTGCAGAATCGCCCCAAACCATTCCGCTTGAGTGAAATTTATCTTATTCTTGCTGAGGCTTCGTATGAGCTTTCTCTCTATTCCGAAGCTAATGCCGCCCTTACTACACTTCGCAACAATCGTATTAATCGTTATCAGAGTGTAGAGTATAGCGGAACTGAACTGCGTGATGAGATTCGTCTTGAACGTCAGCGTGAGCTTATTGGTGAGGGTTTCCGTATGTCCGACTTACGCCGTTGGGGCCTTGGATTTAACCGTACATCCACGGATTATACCGATCCTAACGTTGTTAATGCAATTGTCAAAGCCGGTCTGATTTCTTATCCCGAGGGTGACCATCGTTTTGTGTGGCCTATTCCTGCGACTGAGTTGCGTAATAATCCGCAAGTCGCTTCTCAGCAGAACCCCGGATATTAAACTTATTTTTAAATCTGTTTTTTTGATTTATCATGAAACTAAATAATTTATTTGCAGTTGTTTTTGGTGCAGCTCTTTTGGTCTCGTGTAGCGATGACGATGGCCAAAAATTCAATTGGAATACTGCACCTGATGTCACTGTTGAGATGGGAACTCCTTCCATCACTGTAAAGGAAAACGCTTCACGTTTTTCTGTACCTGTTATCGTCTCCGGTGAGCCTAACGGATATGTTCAGGTAAAATTTGATATTATTGAACAAGGCGCCATTGAAGATATCAATTTTATCATAACCACTAAAACTCTTAATATCAATAGCGAGGACAAGGTGGCTTATGTGGAGATTGCTCCGGTTGACTTTGATGACGAAGACCCCATGCGTTCTTTTATATTGAATATTGCTGAAGTTAAGGGAGCTGCAGTCGGAGTAGCATCTGAGACGCTTGTCAATATTAAGGACAAAGGACAATCTCCCAAATTGGATGCATTGGAAAATACTACTTGGGAATGCTCTTATTTGGATTATGACGGTAGTGAGGCATCCTTTACTTCTAAATTGGTTGTTGATAACCTTGCTGACGGTTCGTGTCATCTCGAATCATTCATCGGTGAAGATATTTGCTCGTTGCCATTAATATATGAATATGACGAGAAAACACGCTTTGGTAAATTTGTCATTAATAACGGTGTGTATATTTGTACCGGCGTTTCGTTTAATCAGATTGGCGTTGCCGATATTCAGGTCGGAAATGCAAGTGGAAATACGTCGATTGAACAGCGTTATGTCGGCAACTGGATTGATGATGAGTATACAACAGTGAGCTGGCAAGGTTCAAAATTCATGCTTATGATTACCCAGAATGGAGCAAGCACGGGCTACTTGTTCGATGCGGTCGAGAATCTCACGATGGTTAAACAATAACCATTAAGAGTGTGAACACAAAGAAGTGCTTGCCGTTTTCGGCAAGCACTTCTTTTGTTATGTTCTGAATCGAATAATAAAAGTGCTTTTAAATTATGTTAAATGCAATAAAAATGCCATCTGTTTAGTGAAAATAGTATAACTTTGCAAAATAGTAAATCCAATTTGGTGCTATGTAAATTTTAAACATAAATTTTATGAAGAAAATTTCTACTCTTATTGTTGCTGCTGCGGTAGCCGGTTGCGCTTTCGCCAGTCCTCTTGCTTCCATGAAGGTTGACAACCTCAAGACTCCTGAAAAGAAGGTTCTCACTGTGTCACCGATGAAAGATGTTAAACTGACCGATGCTGCCGTTGGGTCGGTTAAGAAGTCCAAGGCTGTTGTCAAGGCTCCCGCGTCGGTTGAAGGATTGTACCTCATGACTGACCTTTGGATTGACGAGCAGTATCCCAATGGTACTCCTGAAATGTGGACTGTTATTCTTGAACAGACCTCGGCAACCGAATACACTATGAATGGTTTCCTCGGCTTGGGCGAAGGCAATTCTGAGAACTCGGTATGGCCTTTCTCCAACATGACCGACCTTAACCTGACCTATAATCCCGCTACCGGCAAGATGACTACCGAGGCTTATCCCAAGGTGGGCGAATTTGAATCGGATGGTGTTAAAATGGACATTCACCTCTACTGCTGCGCGTTGGAAGAACGTCCCGATGGCATGTATATTGTTCCCAGCAAGGATATAGCTCTTGAACTTCAAGCTAACGGAACCCACATTGAAGTGACCACCCCCGGTGTCTATGTCGTTGCTGAGACAGCCGATGGTAAACTGGCTAACTTTGGCGTCGCCCAGCTGATGTCGATGGATCTCGTTAACGGTGTTATGGCTTATGCCCGATTTGACGAAGACACTGCGGATTATGTTAACACCTCTTGCTTTATCTATTCTGAAGTTGTTGACGGCAACGTGGTTGTGAAGAACTTTGCTGATTTCGGATTTGATAACGGTGTGACATTTGTTGTTGACAATGATAAGAAGACTGTCACTGCCGATAATCAGCTGGTGCTTGTTTACCAAGGATACAATCTCTACCTGCTTCCCTTCAGCGATCAGACCGGAGAACCTACCGGCGGAACTGTTGTTAATGGAACAATCGGCTCCAATGAGTATGGCAGCACCCTCGTTCTTGAGCCTTGGGGTCTCGCAACCGCACCTAACGGCATAGCGCTTACCTATGAGAACATCAATACTGAAATTGCTCTGTTCTACGACCTCAACGACGCTAACTCAGCTATCGACAACATCGCTGCCGATGATGCAAATGCTCCTGTCGAGTACTTCAACCTGCAGGGCGTGAAGGTGCAGAACCCCGAAAACGGTCTCTACATCAAGCGTCAGGGCAAAACTGTCGAGAAAGTCGTTATCCGCAAGTAATTAAGGTTTAAAGTCTGGGGTTAAGGTTTAATCCGTAACTCCCCGACACGACGATAACCTCGTCCCGCACCGTTACAGCAACGGCTGCGGGACGATTTTTTTATCCCGGCCTCGCCGCGCATGGGATATTTTTTGTAATTTTGTAAACGAAATCCCATCCTGTCCATGAATTTCCTGTCCATCGCCATACCCGCCGCGGCGCCGCTCATCAAGGCTCCCGTCCCCATTTTCCTGATGGTGATGGCGATAATCCTGCTGACCCCCCTGCTTCTCAACCGGCTTAAAATCCCCTATGTCATCGGCCTGATTCTCGCCGGTGTCGCCGTGGGGCCCCACGGGTTCAACCTCTTGGCGCGCGACATGAGTTTCGAAGTGTTCGGGCAGGTCGGAATCCTCTACCTGATGTTTCTCGCAGGCATCGAGATTGACATGTACCACCTGAAAAAGAACCTGAAAAAAGGACTCTGCTTCGGGTTGTTCACCTTCCTGATACCCCTTGGCCTCGGCGCGGTCGCCGCCGCCCTGTTCCTCGGCCTGTCGCCGCTGACAGCCGTGCTGCTCGCCTCGATGTTCTCGGCCCACACGCTGATTGCCTACCCCATCGTGTCGCGTTTCGGCATCACCAAGTCACCCGCCGTGGTCATCGCCATCGCGGGAACCATAGTCACCGTGCTCGGCTCGCTCATCGTGCTCGCCGGGGTGCTCGGTGTCGAGCGCGACGGTTCGATAGCCTCTCTGGGCCCTCTGCTCGGCTGTCTCGCCCTCTACTGCCTCGGGGTTGTCTATCTCTATCCCCGTGTCACGCGGTGGTTTTTCAAGAGCTACAACGACGGCATAGCGCAGTTTGTCTATGTGCTGGTGATGGTGTTTCTAGCCGCCGCCGTGGCATCGTGGATCGGCATCGAGGGTGTCTTCGGCGCGTTCTATGCCGGACTGGTGCTGAACCGCTACATCCCCGGGCGGTCGTCGCTGATGTCGCGCCTTGAATTTGTCGGCAACGCCATTTTTATACCCTATTTTCTCATCGGCGTGGGCATGCTGATTGACATTCATGTGGTCACCGCCGGGTGGACCACGCTCTATATTGCCGCCGTCATGAGCGGCGTGGCCATGCTGACCAAGTGGCTCGCGGCACTCGCCACGCAGAAAGCGTTTGGCCTCACCGGGCTCGACCGCTCCGTGATGTACCAGCTTTCCAACGCCCACACCGCCGTGGCCCTCGCCGTGGTTATGATCGGCTATAATATGGACCTGTTCGGAGTCGAGATTCTCAACGGCACCGTGGTCATGATACTGGTGACATGCACCGTCTCGTCGCTCGGTACCGAGCGCGCCGCCACAAAGCTGAAACTCCGCATGCTTGAGCAGCTCGACCGCGACGAGGCCGCCACCGCCCCGGCTCCGGTCAGCCGCACCCTCATCACCATTTCCAACCCCCTGACCGCCCCCGGCCTCGTGGACCTCGCGCTGATGATGCGTCCGCAGGGGGAATCGACCGCCGGAAAACTGTTTGCCGTCCATGTGCGCAGCGACAATTCCGCCTCGTCGCGCGCCATCGGGCGCAATTCGCTCGACGTCGCCGAGGCCGCCGCGTCGAGTGCCGATGCCTCGCTCGCCACAATCGAGCGGTTTGACCTGAACGTCATCACCGGCGTGGTCAACACCATCGCCGAGCGCGACATCACCGAGGTGATTGTAGGGCTTCACCGCCGCGCCAGCATCATCGACACCTTCTTTGGCGACAAAATCGAGTCGCTCATCCGCCTGACCAACCGCATGGTAGTCATCACCCGCTGCTTTATCCCCGTCAGCACCGTCACGCGCATCGTCGTGGCCGTGCCCGGCAGGGCGCAGTTTGAGACCGGCTTCAGGCGCTGGGTCGATGCCTTGGCCTGCCTGACACGCCAGATAGGCTGCCGCATCATCTTCAAGTGTCCCGCCGAGACTTGGCCGTGGATACGCACCGTCCTCACCCGGGGACGCTACGGAATCCGCGCCGAGCACAATGCGATGGAAAATTTTGACGATTTCGTCGTTCAGGCCAACGATATTCTTGACGACGACCTCTTTGTCGTTGTCACCGCCCGCCGTTCGTCGGTGTCGTGGAACTCCGAGATGGACGAAGTCCCCGCCTTCCTCCAGCGTTATTTTGACCGCAACAACCTTGTCGTCCTCTATCCCGGCCAGTGGGACAACGAGGCCCCGATGACGATGGCCGAAACGATGTCGACCGACATTGTCTCGCCCCCCTCTCGCCCCCTCATGGCCCTCATGACCCTCTATCGTCAGGCCGTCAAGCTGCGCAAGCGCGTCACCCACCGCAACCGCAAGCCTAAGATAGGGGGTGAAAATCAGGCTTCGCCTGAGTGAAAAGTGAAAGGTGAAGGGTGATTTTCACTTTTCACAATCCCCCCGATAGTATTGTTAAAACTTTTTGTTAACTTTGCGAGTCATTATCACTTGATTACTTGATTATGAAAAAATACAATATTATCAACGATTCGCTCGGGTGGCTGTGCTTTGTCATCGCCGCTGTCACCTATCTGTTGACACTGGAACCCACAGCGAGTTTCTGGGACTGTCCTGAATTTATCTCGCAAGGTTTTAAACTTGAAGTGGGCCACCCGCCGGGCAACCCCATCTTCATGCTTGCGGCCCGTTTCTTCGTGAATTTCGCCGGCGGCGACATCACCAAGGTCGCCGTGATGGTCAACGCCATGTCGGCATTGCTTTCCGCAGGCACAATCCTGCTGCTTTTCTGGACCATAACCCATCTGGTGAAACGTCTCATCGTCAGTGACGACGCAACCGAGGTGTCGCCCGTCAAGATGTTCGTCATCTTCGGGTCGGGCATCTGCGGCGCGCTTGCCTACACATGGAGCGACACGTTCTGGTTCTCGGCTGTCGAGGGCGAGGTCTATGCCTTCTCCTCTTTCTGCACCGCGCTTGTGTTCTGGCTCATTCTCAAGTGGGAAAACCGCGCCGGAGAGCCCCACAGCGACAAATACCTGATTCTCATCGCCTACGTTATCGGCATATCAATCGCCGTCCACCTGCTCAACCTCCTCTGCATCCCCGCCATCGGCTTGGTAATCTACTACCGCCTGTGGAAGAACACCAATGCCACCGGCTCGCTCATCGCCCTTGCCGTCTCGGCCGCAGTCGTCGGTCTGATTCTCTACGGCCTCGTCCCCGGATTCATAGAGGTATCGCAATATTTCGAGCTGTTCTTTGTCAACACGCTCCACACCTCCTACAACATGGGCGTTCTCGTCTATGCAATCCTCGCAGTCGCCTGCTTTGTCTGGGCGGTATATGAGCTTTACACCCAGCGCAGCATCGCGCGCATCCGCTGGTCGGTGCTGCTGAGCATCCTGCTCTCGGGCATCCCCTTCATCGGAGACAGCCTGTGGATTCCGGTCGTTATAATGATTGCGGCCGCCTGCTACCTGTTCATGGCCCGCAAGCTGCCGGTGCGCATCCTCAACCTCGTTGTCACCAGCATCTTCGTCATCTTTATCGGCTATTCCTCCTACGCCCTGCTGCTCATCCGCTCCACGGCCAACCCGCCCATGAATCAGAACGCGCCCGACAACGTTTTCTCCCTCGCCTCCTACCTCAACCGCGAGCAGTATGGCGAGCGTCCGCTGTTCTACGGGCAGACCAACAATTCAAGCGTCGTTTACGAGGTGGATGCCTACGGTGCCGTGTCGCCCAAATATGACAAAGGCCCCGCCCTCTATTCCAAGGTCGCCAAGACTTCTCCCGACCAGCCCGACCGCTACGAGATTACAGGCTATAAGAAGAACTATGTCATGTCGCCCGAGCTGAACATGCTCTTCCCCCGCATTTACAGCGGCCTCCACACGGGAGCCTATACCGACTGGATCAACATGAAGGGCGTACCCGTCGAGTCGACCGTCTATGTCGATGCCGACGGCAACACGCTCCAGACCACCACGAAGATGAAACCCACCTTCGGTGAGAATCTCCAGTTCTTCCTCGTCTACCAGTTGAACCACATGTACTGGCGTTACTTCATGTGGAACTTTGCCGGCCGTCAGAACGACATTCAGGGCAACGGCGAGGTCAACCACGGCAACTGGATTTCGGGAATACCGTTCATTGACAATCCCCGATTGGGCGACCAGTCTCTGCTCCCCGACAGCGAGGGCGCGGGCAACAAGGGGCATAACGTGTTCTACATGCTCCCGCTCATTCTCGGTATCATCGGCCTCGGCTGGCAGGCATTTACCTCCAAGCGCGGCATCGAGCAGTTCTGGGTCATCTTCTTCCTGTTCTTCATGACCGGTATCGCCATCGTGCTTTACCTCAATCAGACCCCCACCCAGCCCCGTGAGCGCGACTATGCGTTTGCTGGGTCGTTCTACGCCTTTGCGATATGGATAGGCATGGGAGTCGCCGGCGTGTGGGCGCTTGTCAAGATGGCGCTGACCAAGAAAGTCAAGGACGAGCCTGAACCCGAAGCCACCGACGAGCCTGAGGGTCCCGCCGCCCGTCATTCGCTCATCGGCGCCCTCGCCGGATGCGTTATCGGCCTTGTCGTGCCGTTGCAGATGGTGTCGCAGACATGGGACGACCACGACCGCTCGGGACGCTACACGACCCGCGACTTCGGCATGAACTATCTCGACTCGCTCGATGAAAACGCCATCATTTTCACCAATGGTGACAACGACACCTTCCCCCTGTGGTATGCTCAGGAGGTCGAGGGACACCGCACCGATGTCAAGGTTGTCAACCTGTCCTACCTGACCACCGACTGGTATGCCAACCAGATTCAGCACCCCTCCTACGACGCTCCGGCCATCGACATGCTCGCGCAACCCGTCGACTATGCCTATGACCGCATGCAGTTCTCCTACGTCGATCAGGATGCCGACACGGCGGCTGTGAACGTCTTCTCGTCGCTGCGGCAGATTTATGACCCCGCGTCGAGCAACAACCGCTGGAACGCGCCGATGATCAAATATCCCAACATGCGCATTCCCGTCGACCTCGACGCAGCCGTCAAGGCAGGGCGCATCAGCCCCGAGGAGGTCGACCGCGCCGACTCGGTGATTGTTGCCGACATGCTGGCCGACCCCGAGGTTGTCCGCACCGGCGGCATGACCCTCAGTCAGGTGCTGTCGCTCGACATGCTCGCTACAAGCATCAAGAACGGCTGGAACCGTCCCGTCTACTTCGCCTCGACCGTCCCGTCGAGCTACTATCTGGGTCTCCAGCCCTATATGCGCTCCACCGGCATGGCCTATGAGATTACCCCCGTCCGTAATGCCGAGAATACACCCGAGGATGTCTTGGCTGTCGATACCGACAAAGCCTACCGCAACATCACCGAGCGTTTCCGCTGGGGCGGTCTCGACAAGGTCAAAGACCCCGGCGACATCTATCTCGACGAGACTGTGCGCCGCATGGTGACAACCACGCGCTCCTACATGCTCGATGCCGCCACCGCCCTTGTCAACGAGGCTGTCGTGGCCGAGCGTATGGACTCCGTGGCCCTCTCCCCCGAGCAGGTCGAGACTGTCAAGGCGTTCAAGGCCGACCGCTACGGCAAGGCCCTCGAAATCGTCGACCTGATGATTGAGAAACTCCCCGAAGCCGCGTCGCCCTACGCCATTCAGATTCCTCAGAAGATAGCCGGAATCTATGCCCGCATCGGTGCCGCCACCGGCAACAAAGAGGTTTCTCAGAAGGCTCTCGACATCCTCGCCAAGGAGATGCTCCGCTACTCGCAGAACCTCCGTTATTACGCCTCTCTGAATCCGTGGCAGCGCGCGACACTCCCGCGCACCGACCGCTTTATCGAGAGTTACTACATGCTTTACCTGCTTCAGGATTATGCCGACGCGGGTGGCGACATCGAGAAGATGGTAACTACGCTCGACTCCGTCGGTGTCGACCTCAATTCACTCGCTGCCGGGATGGAAAAATAGTCCGCCGACATGTGAATGGCTCCATAAAAACATGAAAAGTTTGCACTGTGATGCAAACTTTTTATGTTTAGTCGCAAACCTTGCGGCAGAGTGCAACCCCCTTTTTGACTGAATTATGCTGATTGAACAGCCCCCCTATCTTTACCGACTGTTGTTCACCGAGGCCATCTGGCGCATCAAGCACCGGGGCCGCAAGGTGGTGTATCTGACATTTGACGACGGTCCCATCCCCGAGGAAACCCCGTGGGTGCTCGACACGCTCGACCGCTACGGGGTCAAGGCGACCTTTTTCCTTGTGGGCGACAACGTGCGCCGTCACCCCGAATTGCTTGAGGAGATAAAACGGCGCGGCCACTCGTGGGGAAACCACACCATGCATCATCTTCAGGGACTCAAAGAGTCTCCCACGACCTTCCTGCGCGACATCACCGAGGCCGACGAGCTTATCGAGAGTCCCTTGTTCCGCCCGCCCCACGGCATCATGTGGTGGAGTCAGGCGCGAGTTATAAAGCGGCATTACAACGTGGTGATGTATGACCTCGTGACACGCGACTATTCGCGCAGGATGACCCCCGAGCGCGTCCTTGACAATGTGAAACGGTATGCCCGCAACGGTTCTATAATCGTGTTCCATGACTCGCTCAAGGCTTCGCGCAACATGCGTTATGCCCTCCCGCGCGCCATCGAGTGGCTGCGCGGGCAGGGATATGAATTTGAAAAGATACCCATGTGATGATGGATTCTGCCCGTCTTGACGCGCTTCTGACCGCCGCCGGGGCCTACCGGTGGGGCATAGCTGCCGCCGAGCCTGTCGACGAGTCCGTTGCCGCGCTCTATCTCGACTGGATTGCTGCCGGGAAACATGGTGAGATGGGTTATCTCGACCGTTATCACGACGTGCGCCGCGACCCCCGGCTGCTGCTCGACGGGGCAGTTGCCCGCTCGGTCATCGTCGCCGCTTTCAACTATTATCATCCTGCGACGGCCCGGTTGCCCATTGCCCGATACGCACGCGCCCTCGACTACCACGAGGTGGTGCGCGACCGCCTGCGCGCGGTTGCCGAGGCCATAACTGCCGAAACCGGGGCCTCGTGCCGCGTTACGGTCGACACCGCCCCTCTGCGTGAGCGGTATATGGCAGTGAAAGCCGGACTCGGTTTTGTCGGTCTCAACAATCTGCTCATAATCCCCGGTGCCGGGTCTTATTTCTTCTTGGGGGAGATTATAACTGACTTGGAATTGCCTCTCTCGCAGCCTTGCGCGATGTCATGCGGCGACTGCGGCCGCTGTGTTGAGAGATGCCCCGGTCGCGCGCTCGACGGTCGCGGCGGCATTGATGCCCGCCGCTGCCTGTCGTATCTGACAATTGAATATCGTGGCGACACGCTCCCGGTCGAGTCAGTCCCGGTGCTTTATGGCTGTGACGCATGTCAGCTTGCCTGCCCCCACAATGCGGCTCCTCCTGTTACTGAAATTCCTGAATTTCAACCCTCCGAGGCTGTCCTCTCCCTCACCCGCGACGATATAGCCGGGATGACGCAGCAAGAGTTTTCGCGCATCTTCCGCCACAGTGCCGTCAAGCGCACAAAGCTCTCCGGCCTCCTGCGCAACCTGCGGTATCTTGTCTAAGACTAATTGGTCTAATTAGACTAATTAGTCTAATTAGACCAATAAAACCCTCACCCGATTTCGACTAACTGGATGTCAAAAATCAGCGTGGAGCCTCCCGGGATTCCGGGAATCGAGCGTCGGCCATAGCCTTGCTCGGCGGGAATGTAGATTTCCCAACGGTCGCCGGGACGCATCTGCTGCAATGCGATAATCCAGCCGGGGATGAGGTCGCGCAGCCTGAACGCGGGAGCCGTGCCGCCACGGCTGCTGTCAAATGTCTTTCCGTTGATGAGTTTCCCGGTATAGTTCACCACTACCACGCTTGAGCGGTTGGGGCGTGGCCCGTCGGGGTTGCCGCGTTTCAATACTTTGTAACATACTCCTTTGTCAAGAGGGTTCACGCCCGGCTCGGCGGCTTTCTCGGCGAGCCACTGCCGGTTGCGCATGATGTAGTCTTCTTTGGCCATAGGGAAGTCGGTCTTATCCAAGGATTTTGCGTATCTCGCGGGCATCTGCTGTCAGACGCGAGCGCAGTTTTTCAAGTGATGTGAATTTCTTTTCGTCCCGCACACGGGCAATGAAGTCGATGGCTATTTCCTCGTCATAGAGGTATCCCTTAAAGTCGAGGATGTGGGCCTCGATGGAGATTTCACGCTGAGCCTCGGTCTCGTTGACTGTGGGACGGTAACCGATGTTTACCATAGCCGGGCGCGTCTCGCCGTCGGGGGTGACGGCTTTGGCCGCATATACCCCTGCAGCGGGAATGAGCGTGTCGGGTTCCGAGATGCGGATATTTGCCGTCGGGAAGCCAATCGTGCGGCCTATGCGGTTGCCCGTGACGACGATTCCGCGCAGGCGGTAGGGCCTGCCTAACGCCTCGGTGGCTTTGTCGACATCTCCTTGGCGCAGGTACTCGCGTATAATCGACGAGCTCACCGGTGCACCGGCTCCCCGGTATTCGGGAGCCTCGATGACGGCCATTTTCAGGTCGTTGCCTATCGCGCGGTACTGCTCGATTCCCTCGGCGCGGTCGCGCCCGAATCGGTTGTTGAACCCCACCACAAGGGCCTCGACGCCAAACTTGCGGTTGAGCATCGACAGAAACTCACGCGCGCTCATGCGCCGCATCTTGTCGTTGAACGACAGGATGATGCAGTCTTCAGCCCCAGCCTCGCCGAGCAATGCCATGCGGTCTTCAAGGCTTGTCAGCAGCCGGGGTGCGTCGAGGGGACGCACCGTCACCAGCGGGTGGCGGCTGAATGTCACAACCGACGGGGTCAGTCCCCGCGCGCGCCCTTCGAGCTTTACATAGTCAATAAGAAAGCGGTGGCCGGCATGAACGCCGTCCCACATTCCGACAGCCGCAATGCGCCGCTGCGTCTTGTCTTCCTTATGAATGATTTTCATAAATCCTTACTTAAATAATTGTCGAGAACAGTCTTGAACTCCTCGCCGGGACGGATGATGACCGCCTGATAGCCGTAGCTGACAGCCGCCTCGACATTGGCCTGCGAGTCGTCAAAGAACAGTGTCTCTCCGGGGTCGATGCCAAACTTGCGGGCCGCGTAGTCAAATATCCGTCGTTCGGGTTTGCAGCTCAGAGCCTCGTAAGAAGTAACAATTCCGTCAAAATAATAGTTGATGTCATGCCCGTCGGCGCGGAAACATGCGTCGATGCGCGAGTTCATCATGATGGGGTTGGTATTGGACAGCATGTAGAGCGGATAGTGGCGGTGGAGCTGTTCAAGGCTTCGCAACCGCGACACAGGGATGCCGATCAGAAACTCGTTGAACGCCGCGTCCATCACCTCGTCGCTGACGTGGCGCGGCAGCATCTTGCGAATCTCGGCGCGGAACTCATCGGCCGAAATTTTCCCTTCCTCAAGCTGTAGAAACGGCCCCTTCTGGCCATACAGTCCGAGAAAACTGTCAATATTCTCCATGCCAAGTTTCTCAAACGCCTTGACACAGTGATTGCGGTCTATGTCCATAATGACACCGCCCAAATCAAACATCAGATTCTTTACCATGATGCAAAGTTACGAAATTAAGAGGTTGTTTAAAAACAAATGTGAATCCAAAGCCCTCTTAATGTAGGAGGATTTTTTTGAGGACGGGGGGATAGTCGGGGCCTGAGATGATGTGGAGCAGGTAGTCGCCCGGGGGGAGGGTCGCTGTGCTGACCGAGAAGGTGACGCTCTCGCCGGCCGACAGGGTGCGCCGCGGGGAGGAGGCATATACATGCCCGAGGATGTCGGCAAGGAGCATCTCGGCCGTGCCGTCGGCTGTGGCTGTGAAG
>DLAR01000042.1 GCA_002494015.1 Porphyromonadaceae bacterium UBA7042
TTTGTTATGAAACGCCCTCTAAAAGATACGGGGATGACAACAACGCCATCCCCGGTATACAGATTATTTATCTTACTTTGTTTCAGTCGTTTCAGTTGCCTCGGCTGTCTCGCCCGGTTTCAACCAGCGGTCAAACCAGCGGAAGAACAACCTTTGCCACATGATAGCGTTCTGCGGCTTCAGAATCCAGTGGTTTTCATCAGGGAAAATCACCATCTCGGCAGGGATTCCACGCAGTTTTGCGGCATTGAACGCCATCTCGCCTTGCGAAGAAAGAATGCGGTAGTCAAACTCGCCGTGAGAAATCATAATCGGGGTATCCCACTTGTCAACATAGCGATGGGGCGACTGAGAGAACGTGCGCTGGGCAACCGCGTTGCTCTTGTCCCAGAACGGACCGCCGAGATCCCAGTTGGCAAACCACATTTCCTCGGTTTCAAGATATTGCGCCTCGGTGTTGAAAATTCCGGCATGAGCAAGCAGCGCGGCAAATCGCTTTTCATGGTTACCGGCAAGCCAGTAAACCGAGAAACCGCCATAGCTTGCGCCGGTAGCACCGATACGGCTGCCGTCGAGGGCGGGAACATTTGCCTTCATGTAATCAACCGCGCTCAGGTAGTCCTTCATGTTCTGACCGCCGTAATCACCCGAAATCTGAGCATTCCACTCGGTGCCGAAACCGGGAAGGCCGCGACGGTTGGGAGCAATCACAAAGTATCCGTTGGCACCCATGAGAGCGAGGTTCCAACGACAGCTCCAGAACTGGCTGACAGCCTGCTGGGGGCCGCCCTGACAGTAAAGCAATCCGGGATAAGTCTTGGTCGAGTCATAATCGGCAGGATAAACGAGCCATGTGCACATTTCCTTGCCGTCGGTGGTCGGAACCATCACTTTTTCAACGCGGGGCATCTTGACCGACGCAAGCAGTTCGGTGTTGACATTGGAAATCTGCTTGACTTCGCCGTTCTTTACGGTAAAGACCTCGTTGGGATAAAGCATTGAATGACGCAAGGTAACGAGAGTCTCGCTGTCGGCAGGAGCAAGCGCGGCATAGTCACACTGACCGTCGGCAACAACCGTCACCTCCTTGCTGTCTATGGAAATTGAGAAAATCGGAGTCACACCGTCTTTAGCCGCAAGGAAGTAAATCGACTTCCCGTCAGGATTCCAAGCGATAGCGTCGGCCGTATAATCCCAGTCTGCGGTAAGGTCGGTTTTCTCGCCTGTAGCGACATTCATAATGAAGATGCGGTTCTTGTCACTCTCATAGCCGTCATGTTCCATTGACAGCCATGCAACATACTTGCCGTCGGGCGAGAACGCGGGGTTTGTATCATACCCCATCATTCCCTCGGTGAGGTTGCAGGTCGACGTGTCGACAAGATCATAGAGATAAAGATCTGAATTGGTTGAAACAGCATATTCCATGCCGGTCTTTTTACGCGACACATATATAAGAGACTTGCTGTCGGGAGCCCATGCAAAAGACTCGACGCCGCCAAACGGTTTCATCGGGGCCTCATAAGGCTCCCCTTCCATGATGTCAACGGCATTGGAAATTGTCGATCCGTCAAAATCAGCCACAAAGGGATGCGGAATCTCAGTAACCCACTCATCCCAGTGCTTATACATGAGGTCATCGATAACACGGCCGGTTGCCTTGGGCAGATCGGGATAAATATCAGCGGCATCCTTGCTGTACTTGACCGTGCCGATCAGGACGACATGTTTCTCGTCAGGTGAGAAAAGGAATCCTGCAACGCCTTTTTCGAGCGATGAAACAGCCTTGCGATTTGAGCCGTCGGCATCCATCACCCACACTTGGGGAACGCCGTCAACGGGGTAAATGAAAGCGATACGCTTGCCACCGTCAATCCACACGGCACCACTCTCGCTATTGGCGGTTTTGGTAATGCGTGTCAGATTTGAGCCGTCGACATCCATTACATAGAGGTCGTTGTTACTCTTGTTCTGCTCGACACTCTCGTAAGAGATTCCAAACAGAATCTTTTTCCCGTCAGGTGACACCTTGACATCGCTCACACGGCCAAGAGCCTCAAGCGCGTCGATGTTGAACACCTCGCCTTGTGCAGCCTTATACTCGGGACGATCAATGATTGTCCCCTCCTCCCCGGGTGCCGGGTTGGAACAGGCAAGAGTTGATGCAATCAGAGCCGACGCCATCAGATATTTGTAACCATTCATTGACTATCTTTATTTAATTAGATATTGAGAAGAGATAGACTCATTAGAGTGCACGCGACGTATTGTGTCAGCAAAAAGACGAGCCACCGACAGAATCGTAGCCTTGCGGCATGACTTGTTGAAAGGTATCGAGTTGGTAAAAATCATCTCGGTCAACGCGCAGTTGTCAATGCGCTCCGATGCCGGGTCGCTTAATATTGCATGAGAACACAGGGCACGCACCGACTTTGCTCCGTTTTCCATCATCAGGTTGGCAGCCTTGGTAATCGTGCCGGCGGTATCGACCATGTCATCAACGAGGATGACGTTCTTGTCTTTGACATCACCGATGACAGTCATGGCTGCGACAACGTTTGCTTTTGCGCGCTGCTTGTGGCAGAGCACGAGAGGCACGTTAAGATATTTTGCGTATGAGTTGGCTCGTTTTGCGCCGCCCACGTCGGGAGTAGCGATAACGAGGTCGTCGAGGTTGAGCGACTGTATGTAGGGGATGAACACCGACGATGCGTAAAGATGGTCGACCGGCACATCGAAGAATCCCTGAATTTGATCGGCATGGAGGTCCATTGTAATCACTCGGTCAACCCCTGCCGCCGAGAGAAGGTCGGCAACAAGTTTTGCAGCGATTGACACACGGGGTTTGTCCTTGCGGTCCTGACGCGCCCACCCAAAATAAGGGATGACTGCGATTGTCGACTTGGCCGATGCGCGCTTGGCTGCGTCAATCATCAGCAGCAACTCCATGAGATTGTCAGTATTGGGGAACGTCGATTGAACGAGATATACCTCGCAACCGCGAATCGATTCCTCAAACGACACTTCAAACTCGCCGTCGGCAAAATACTGGATGTTCATCTTGCCGAGAGGCACATTGAGGTCTCGGCAGATCTCCTCGGCCATGTAATGAGACTTGGTTCCTGAAAACACCTTAAAAGGTGGAAGATTGTCTATCATAATCTTATTATGGAGGTGATGTAAACGATGGTGCAAAGGTACGAATTATAATCTTTAATTCATAGTTTTTAACACATTGTTTTAAATCCTGAATGCTATTTTTAGGCTAAAGACAGTTGCTTAAACTATTTAGCTCGCGGCGCGCGTGGCGTGCGTCCCGGGTTTTTCGCGACAGGGGCCACGTTTTTGTGCCTGAAACGCCACACAACCGCATCATACGGCCCGATAAACGTATCAAACGTTTTTCCTGAAGAAACATGTTTTTCCGAAGACTCGCCACTCAGTAACTCCGCGGCCACCACGTCACCTTCGGGAATATTAAGCATTTCAAATGCGTGGCGGGGGATATTGATGGCCAGATCGCATGACGAATCCGAGAAGTTGACTGCGACAAGGGCCGTTTCTCCGTCACAGGAGCGCAAAAACACATATTGACGATGAGGATTGAGGGTGGGATTCTGATAATTGACATACATCAAGTCAAAAAAGCGGCCCTTGGCAATGGCTTTTTCGGTATTGCAGATAGACAGGATTGTCGCATACTTGTTGCGCAGCCACTTCTCGCGGGGGGTCAGGCGCGACATATCACACCGGCCCTCGTCATACCACCGGCGCAAAGTCGCCACGCTCCAGTAATCAAATATAGTCGTGCGTCCGTCATACCCGCTATAACCCTCGGCATCAGTCGCCTGCTCGCCGAGTTCCTGTCCCGAATATATCATCATCGGGCCGGTCGAAAACATCGAGCTGACCACAAGCGACGGGATGACTTTGGCAGGGTCGCCGGCATAAAAACGCGACCCGAAACGCTGTTCGTCGTGATTTTCAAGAAAGTTAAGCAGATGCGGGCCAAGGCCGTCAACACGCTGCCAGCAATTGGTAAGCGTGGCTGCCGAGAAATTATTGCACTGGATGCCGCGGAGCGTGTCATAAAGATTGACCTTGTCATACAGGTAGTCAAATCCACCTTTAGTAATAAAGTCGCGATATATGTTGACATCATACAGCTCGGCGATAAATTTCACATGAGGATAATGGTCCTTAACATTAGGAATTGCCCACTGCCAGAATTCAAGAGGGACCATGTGTACCATGTCGCAACGGAATCCGTCGACTCCTTTCGATGCCCAGAACCGCAAGATATTCAGCATCTTGAACCATGTGTCGGGAATCGGGTCAAAATGGCGAGTCCCGTCTCCGTAGTCCACGCCATAATTAAGCTTGACCGTATCATACCAGTTGTTTACTCCGGCAAAAGCCGAAAAACAGTCGTCACCCGACGCTTTTGCCGGAAACTCGACATAGGCGTTCTTCCCTGTTCCGAGATCAACCTGCGGGGCAAAAAGCTGGCGGGGTATATAATAATAATTGTTGTCGCGGCCGAAAAAGAGCGACGGGTCATCTCCGTCGCCAAGATCTTTGATTCCCTCAGGCTTGGCATCCGAATAGTAGCGTCGGGCGGTATGATTGGGCACAAAATCGATTATGACATCAAGACCGGCATCATGGGTGCGGGCCACGAGCGCCTCGAATTCGGCCATGCGGTTTGGGACATCCTCGGCAATATCAGGGTCGATGTCATAGTAATCCTTGATTGCGTAGGGAGACCCGGCATTCCCCTTCACAACATAGGGATTGTCAGGAATTATACCGTATTTTGAGTAATCGGTTTTGGTGGCATGCTCGATTACGCCGGTGTACCACACATGAGTAACGCCCAATTCCTTAATCGACTCAAGGACTTTAGGGGTAATCAGGTTCATTTTCCCCGAGCCATTCTGGGCATACGTCCCGTTAGGAATACAGCGCGGGTTGGCGTTTGTGAATATGCGTGGGAAAAGTTGATAAATAATCGGTTTGCAATTCATATTTTTTATGATTTAAGGGAGAAAAACGACGATGAAGTCCCTTCTCGTCTTTTGCGGGCCGCAATCACATCGGGATGCGTGAATCCGTTTTCTTGCAATGCAGTCATTGTAGCTGCATATCCGGCATGGAACACCCGCTTGATTTCTCTAAGATTAAACACTTTATAAGACGCTATATCTGACACCTGTATAGCAAGGTCACACAGTTTCATGTCAGGGATGGCGTTTGTTTTGGCCATAAGGTCGTATGTGCGGTGTGCCACCTCCATTATAGTCTTGGGTTTTCCGCGCCTCGGCATAGGGCTGCAGTTTATCCCTATGAGATACTTGCACTTGTCTCGCAACGCCCACGACGGAAGATTGTGCAGCACTCCGCCGTCGACATAGGTCGTCCCGTCAATCTTGACCGGTTTGAATATAATAGGAATAGAGCAAGATGCAGCTACCCGCTCGGCTATCGCGCCGCTTGTAAAACCGACCGGCACACCGTTGTCAAGGTCGGTGGCGCAAATGACTGCCGGTAACGGCAACTGTTCTATATTCTCGTAAGGGATATTTTTGCGTAAGAATTTCTTAAACCCGTCCATAGAGAAGAACCCGTCATGAGGAACCCCGATTTCGGCAAAATCGGTAAACTTTATGCCCGAAAACAATTCCAGTATTTTGTCAGGGTCATTGCCTCCCGCATAAAGCGCGGTGACGACCGACCCCGCACTCACGCCGGCGACAATGTCGGGTTTCAACCCCATTTCAGCAAGGGCCTTCAACGCCCCCGCATGGGCAAATCCACGGGCACCGCCCCCGCTGAGGGCAACCCCGAGCTTATAAGGCTTGGATGAAAAATTAAACACATTAAGCATCGCGGGTGCAAAGATAACGTTTTTTTCGCGCCTCTGCAATATATTTTGCGACCCGGCATCATCCATGATACTATTTTACCCAATTGTGTCTAATATCTTGTCAATAACTTGGTTTTATATAAACTTTATATTATTTTTGTAGTTGAAAAGTCGACAACAACTGAGACCCGGCAGGTCTCATACCATGAAACGATTGCTCGACACTCATTATCTAACCACTTCAAAACCTGAAAATGAAATTCTATAAACCGCTATCTACCGTGATTCTGATGTCGGGACTCGTTTTCGCTCTGCCGCTCAAAGCTGAAATCGTAAACCTCTCGACTCCTTCAACTTCGCTTGTACTCGACGCAGAAAAAGGAGGGCCGTTCCGCTTCCTTTATTACGGCGACAAAATCTCAGCATCTGACATCGCCAACCTTGCATCAGCCGGCACGGCGAACCGCGATGCTTATCCCGTCTACGGCAACTATCCGCAAGGCGAAGCCGCCCTTAGCGTCACCCATCCCGACGGAAACATGACCCTTGACATGGAAGTCGCCGACATAAAGACATCTGCCAATGAGGCCGACGGCTCGACTGTCACCACTGTATCGATGCGCGACAAGTCTTACCCCATTTCTCTCGACATCAATTATCGCACATGGCCGGAGGAAGACGTAATCGAGACATGGGTGGATATCACAAACAACGGGAAAGGAACGGTCACTTTGAATCGGTTCATGTCAGGCTATCTTCCTGTCCGTTACGGGGACGTGTGGCTGTCGTCACTCTATGGTTCTTGGGCCAACGAGGGGCGCCTCAATCAGGAGCCGCTGCGACACGGTGTCAAAATGATCAAAAATAAAGACGGAGTCCGCAATTCCCACACATCCCACGCTGAAATTATGCTGTCGCTCGACGGGAAACCGATGGAAAACACCGGTCGCACAATCGGCGCAGCCCTGTGTTACAGCGGCAACTACAAGCTGTTCATTGACACCGACGACAGCAATTACCACCATCTGTTTGCCGGCATAAACGAGGAAAACTCGGCCTACAACCTGAAAAAAGGAGAAACATTTTCCACCCCGGCTCTCGCGCTGACATTCAGTGACGAAGGTCTGAGCGGAGCAAGCCGTAATTTCCACCGCTGGGGCCGCAACCACCGTCTCGCCAACGGAAACGAGCTTCGCAAGATTCTGCTCAACTCGTGGGAGGGTGTCTACTTTGACATAAACGAGGAAGGCATGGCGCAGATGATGAAAGACATCGCCTCGATGGGCGGCGAACTGTTTGTCATGGATGACGGATGGTTTGGCGACAAATACTACCGCGACAACGATTCGGCATCGCTCGGAGACTGGACGGTCGACACCCGCAAACTGCCTCACGGCATTCAGGGCCTCGTTGACGAAGCCGAGAAAAACGGTATTAAATTCGGCATTTGGATTGAGCCGGAGATGACCAACTCACGCAGCCGTCTCTACGAGGAACATCCCGAATACATCATCAAAGCCGAAAACCGAGACATAGTCGAAGGCCGAGGCGGGACACAGCTCGTTCTCGACCTTGCCAACCCCAAAGTTCAAGACCTCGTGTTCAATGTCGTTGACACGCTTATGACCAAGTACCCCCTCATTGACTACATCAAGTGGGATGCCAACGCCCCCATAATGCAACACGGCTCCCAGTACCTTACACGCGACAACCAAAGCCATCTTTACATCGACTATCACAAGGGATTTGAAAAGGTTCTTGACCGCATCCGCGCCAAATACCCCGATGTCACGATACAGGCTTGCGCGAGTGGAGGCGGACGCGCCAACTGGGGTGTACTCCCGTGGTTTGACGAATTCTGGGTAAGCGACAACACCGACGCGCTCCAGCGTGTCTACATGCAATGGGGAACATCTTATTTCTTCCCCGCAGTCGCAATGGCGTCGCACATCTCAGCCGCCCCCAATCATCAGACATTCCGCACGATACCATTGAAATATCGTACCGATGTCGCTATGAGTGGTCGTCTCGGCATGGAAATACAACCCAAAAACATGACCGACGAAGAAAAAGACTTCTGCCGTCGCGCAATCAACACCTACAAGGAAATACGCCCCACCGTCCAGCAAGGCGACATATACCGTCTGCTGTCCCCCTATGACAACCTCGGCGCGGCATCACTCATGTATGTCTCACCCCGGAAAGACGATGCTGTATATTACTGGTGGAAAACCGAGACATTTGTCAACCAGCAACTCCCCCGTGTAAAAATGGCCGGCCTTGACCCCGACAAAACCTACACTGTTACCGAGTTGAACCGCATTGACAACACCCCTCTCCCCTACGAAGGCAAATCATTCACCGGACGATTCCTTATGGACAACGGCCTTGAAATGCCGCTCGACCACAATGTCGATTACCACAAACGCAATGACTACGCATCACGCATATTAAGACTTAAAGCAAATTAAAGTTCACTACAAACCAACAATTTACGCTTCTTATCGAGTTATCCAATCTAAGGTAAAAGGACTGCCACGGTGTGATGCCGCAGGCAGTCCTGTTTTTTTATATTAGCTCTTAGAGTATGTTTACTTTTGCCCCATTTTAAGATTTAGAGAAAAGGGCTGTAACGATTTCATAAAGTTAAAAGTAAACACACTCTAAATATAGTGTGCATTGCCATAAGAATGAGGTGCTGATTGTATTTCTTCTTTTTTGAAGAAAGCGACATTATCGCATCTTGACCGGCATCATCATGTAGTATATTTGCAGAAAAAATACTACAACAATGAAAACAATCCAAAAGAAATCCGCCTGCAAGGTATCAGACCGCGCCTACCGCCACATTCTTACCGACTGTATCAACGTCATGACTCAAAAAGGGGTTGCCTCCGACATTTTCATGGCCGTAATCATGGCAGTCAAGGAATATCTCGAAACCGGGCAGCTCGCACACCGGCCCATTAACCGCGTCAGAGATATTTTCGCCCTTTTCCGCCCCGAGATTGACCACGCCATCCGTCGCGCTACCTCAGCGCGCAAAGCCGCCTGCACCCGACGCAAAGAACGGCAACTCGACTCAGATCGTCCCGCGACCCATGCTAAAAACACAAAAACGGCATCACGTTTCTATTCCTTCCCTGTCGTCGGTTCCCTCAAACCCGGCGAAACGCCATCCGCACCGCGTCCGTCCAAAGGCACCCGCTGTCCGGGCATCGAGCATCTGCGCCCCAATCACTTGCCCGGTTAGAACAAGGCATATATTCGAAACAGTTAATGCCGGTTTGATGTTAAAATAACACATGGTTATACATATTTTATCATGAAAGACGTTCTAAAGATAATGTGATTGATTACAAAGCATAAGATGAAAATTATTATTGCCGGTGCCGGAGAGACTGGGTGTCATCTCGCATCAATGCTTTCTGCCGAGAATCAAGACACCATATTGATGGGGTCAGACCGGGTCAAACTCGCCGAACTTGATGCCGCTCGCAACTTTATGACTGCCGAAGGCAGCGCGGTTTCTATCGACGACCTAATGCATGTAGGCGTGCCTGAAGCCGACTTGTTTGTCGCGGTTACGCCCGTCGACACAGTCAACATCGTCTCATGCCAGCTTGCCAAAGAATGTGGCGCGAAAAGGACAATAGCGCGCGTCGACAACCGCGATCTTGCCACGGGAATCGGCCTTGATATGCTGAAACGACACGGCGTGGATATGACGATACACCCTGAAATGGTCGCAGCGCGGGAGATTGCCCGGTTCATCCATCACAGCTGGGTCAGCGAATGGTTCCAGCTGCACCACGGCGAGCTGCTGGTGGTAGGCGTCAGGATAAAAGCCGGCAGCTCGTTAAACGGCCGGGAGTTACGCGACATTTCATCAGGCAACACTCAGCGATGGTTCCATGTGTCGGCCGTGGCACGGAACGGATGCATTATTATTCCTCGCGGAGACACATGCCTGATCAAGGGGGACATAATCTATTTTTCGATATTGCCCAAAGACCTTGACAGGCTTGCCCCATTGTGCGGACAGTCCGCGCAACACTCAATGGGACGGATTATGATTTCCGGAGCTGGACGAGTAACCGAAAACCTCCTTAGCCTGATGTCCTCGCGTCGGCACATTACAGTCATCGACCCCGACGAAGACAGATGCCGCACTGTTGCCGAGAAATTTCACGACGTGGTAGTCGTCAACGCATCGGCATCTGACATCGTAACCCTTAACGAAGAAGGAATTGACGGTTGCGACCTGTTTCTCGCACTCACGGGGAGCTCCGAGACCAATATCGTGTCGTGCATGGTCGCGCGTGAACATGGAGTAGCCTCCACACTCGCCCGCATCGAAGAACTCCAATACATTCCCGAGGCCGAAAGCCTGTCAATCGACAAGATAATAAACAAGAAACTACTCAACGCAGGCAGCATTCTCAACATGCTGCTCGACAGCGGCTCCGATGATGCGAAATGCCTCTCGCTCGGAGATGCCGAAGTCGCGGGAATAGTCGCCTGCAATGGTTCTAAAATAGTGTCACGTCCGATTTCCGAGCTGTCACTTCCACGCGAACTCACAATCAGCGGACTCATCAGGAACGGAGTGGCTCAGCTTGTTGACGGAGGCACACACATAATGCCGGGAGACCATGTCCTGACTTTTTTCTCAGCCGGGGCGCTTCACAAAGTCGAACGGCTGTTTCATAATTGACTGCGGGATGAAGACAACAATAAAAACCGGAGCCATCGTCAAGCTGCTTGGGCGGCTTGTTTTCATCGAGGCGGCAATAATGACATTGCCGCTGATTGTGGCGCTCATATATGGCGAAAGCCAGTGGAAAGGATTCCTTGTGGCAATAGTTGCCGCGGCAGCAGCCGGATGCTTGGCCGAGGTTTTAACCCACCGTCGGGACACGTCCATCCGTGCCCGTGAAGGGTTCATTGTCACGGCTCTTGTGTGGGTGGTCTTTGCCTTTTTCGGTATGATACCGTTCCTGTTCAGCGACAGTCCGCTATGCTTTACCGACGGAATGTTTGAAGTCATCTCAGGACTGACCACGACCGGAGCAAGCGTAATCCCCGATGTAGAGGTTCAACCAAAATGCATTCTGTTTTGGCGCGCGCTGTCTCAGTGGATCGGCGGTCTTGGAATCGTATTGTTCATGCTCGCCGTGCTGCCCGAGCTAAACAAAGCGGTAGGCATTTCGATGTTCAATGCCGAGGCTACAGGCATAACACACACCAAACTGCACCCGCGCATACGTCAGACCGCCCTCTCTTTATGGGGAGTCTATTCAGGATTGACTGTCTTATCGGTACTGTTGTTGTGGATTGGGCCAATGGACCTGTTTGACAGCGTGTGCCAGACATTTGCCACTGTCGCCACAGGTGGATTCACTACCCACAATGAAGGCATTGAATACTGGCACTCTGACTATGTGACTGTCGTCATCACGATTGTAATGTTTGTCGCAGGGGCCAACTTCATGCTCATCTACAGTGCGTGGAAAGGAAACTGGAAAACCGCTCTGAGCGACGACGTCTTCAAGACCTATGCCGCTGTTGTCATCATAGCATATCTGCTCATTCTTGTATCATCGCTGGCAAACGGAGCATCCGGTTCCGACCGTCTCCTGATTGAGCCGATGTTCCATGTCCTGTCAGCCATTACATCGACAGGTTTTTCCCTTACCGGGCCTGAAAGCTGGGGGTCTTTCACCCTGTTTGTCACCATCCTGCTGATGTTGTGCGGATCATGTGCCGGATCAACGACAGGCGGAATCAAAATAGACCGAGGAATAGTACTTGGGCACAACTTCATAAACGAAATAAAGCGCATAGCCTTTCCCAAAAGAGTGTATGTTGTCAGGTTAAGCGGATTGCCGCTCAATGGCGTTCATGTCACTCGCATCCTTGCCTTCATCACATTATACATGCTGATAATAGCCCTCTCGACAGGGATAATCACACTGTGGGGATACTCTTTTACCGATTCCCTGTTCATGTCGGTTTCTTGTGCCGGATGTAACGGCCTTGGTTATGGAGTCACCGGTGTTGACGGCACATTCGCCATACTGCCCGATGCCGTCAAATGGCTGTTAATGCTTGTCATGCTCGTGGGCCGTCTTGAGCTTTTCACATTCTTGGTACTGTTGCTACCCTCTTTTTGGCGACGCTGATAAGCTGAAACACGGCCTTTTGCTTGCATAAGAATGGTGGAATTGCTACCTTTGCAGTCACTAAAAAAGAAATCAATTATTTATCACTGATTTAATTTATATGAACGAGTTAGCAACAAAGTATGACCCACGGTCGGTTGAAGACAAGTGGTACAGCTACTGGATGGGACACGACCTGTTCAAGTCGGTCCCCGACGCGCGTGAACCTTACACCATTGTCATTCCGCCGCCAAATGTCACCGGCATTCTCCACATGGGTCACATGCTCAACAATACAATTCAGGACATCCTTGTGCGCCGTGCGCGAATGCTTGGAAAGAACGCACTCTGGGCACCCGGAACCGACCATGCCGCCATTGCGACAGAAGCTAAGGTTGTCGGCAAGCTCGCTTCTGAGGGCATCAAAAAAAGCGACCTCTCGCGCGACGAGTTCCTCAAGCACGCATGGGACTGGACCCATACCCACGGAGGCAAGATTCTTGAACAGCTCAAAAAACTCGGCGCGTCATGCGACTGGAGCCGCACCGCGTTCACGATGGACGACATCCGCTCCCGCAGCGTAATCAGGGTGTTTGTCGACCTATATCGAAAAGGTCTCATCTATCGCGGCAAACGCATGGTCAACTGGGACCCCAAAGCCAAAACCGCCCTTTCTGACATCGAGGTCGTCTACAAGGAAGAACACAACAAGCTTTACTACCTTCGTTATCACATCGTGGGTGAGGACGGTTATGCTATCGTTGCGACGACACGTCCCGAGACAATCATGGGCGACACCGCGATGTGTATCAACCCCAACGACCCGAAGAACCAGCACCTCAAGGGCAAAAAAGTAATCGTGCCACTTGTCAACCGCGAGATTCCCGTCATCGAGGATGAATATGTCGACATCAACTTCGGTACCGGCTGCCTCAAGGTCACCCCGGCCCACGACATGAACGACAACATGCTCGGAGAAAAACACGGCCTTGAAACCATCGATATTTTCAATGACGACGCGACCGTCAGCGAGGCTGCGGGAATGTATGTCGGCATGGACCGCTTTGCCGTGCGCGAGCAGATTGCAAAAGACCTCGTTGCCGCAGGTCTCATCGAGAAGATTGAGGATTATGACAACAAGGTAGGCTATTCCGAGCGCAATATCGACACTGCAGTCGAACCCCGACTCAGCGACCAGTGGTTCCTGAAGATGGAAGGACTCGCCACACCCGCCCTTGATGCTGTCGACAACGGAACCATCTCGTTTGTACCCGAGAAATTCAAGACAACCTACGACCGTTGGATGACCGACATCCGCGACTGGTGCATCTCGCGCCAACTGTGGTGGGGACACCGTGTTCCGGCCTATTATCTTCCCGACGGTTCCTTTGTCGTAGCCGAAACAGCCGAGGAGGCTCTTGAACTCGCCCGCGAAAAGAATCCCGACCTGACTGCCGACGACCTCCGTCAGGACGAAGACTGTCTCGACACATGGTTCTCATCTTGGCTGTGGCCCATCTCGCTGTTCAACGGAATCCTTGAACCCGGCAACGAAGAAATCAACTACTACTACCCCACTGCCGACCTTGTCACGGGCCCTGACATCATTTTCTTCTGGGTTGCCCGCATGATTATGGCCGGATATGAATTTGTCGGAAAACAGCCGTTCAACAATGTATATTTCACCGGCATTGTGCGCGACGAAATCGGCCGGAAGATGTCAAAGCAATTCGGCAACTCCCCCGACCCGCTCGAACTTATCGACACCTACGGTGCCGACGGTGTGCGCATGGGCCTCATGCTCTCCGCCCCCGCCGGAAATGACATCTTCTTTGACAAGAAACTTTGCGAGAACGGCCGCAATTTCTGTAACAAGATCTGGAACGCCTTCCGTCTCGTTAAGGGTTGGGAGGTCAGCGACGAGGCCGAACAGCCCGAAAGCGCGCGCATCGCGGTAGAATGGTTTGGAAACAAACTCAACGAGACCATCAACGAAGTTAATGACTCGTTTGACAAATTCCGCATTTCCGAGGCCCTGATGACAATCTACCGTCTTTTCTGGGACGAGTTCTCGTCATGGTATCTCGAAATGGTAAAACCCGACTATCAGAAACCGATTGACCGCAAGACCCTGACAGCAACTCTCGGCTATTTCGACTCGCTGCTCAGAATGCTCCACCCCTTCATGCCGTTTATCAGCGAGGAATTGTGGCAGCATCTCGCTGAGCGTCGTGACGGAGAATCCATCATGTATGCGTCAATGCCTGTTGCCGGCGAGATTGTCCCCGCAATTCTTGCCGACATGGAAACGGTAAAAGAAGTGGTCAACGGAGTGCGCGGAGTGCGCGCGTCGCGCAATATCCCCAACCGCGACCGTCTGACACTGAACGTCATCAACGCCGATATTCCCGGCAGCCCCGTCATTATCCGCCTTGCAGGACTTGACGAAATCGTGAAAGTGTCAGAAAAAGACCCTGCCGCCGCATCATTTATGGTAGGGACAACCGAGTTCAACGTCCCGCTGAGCAACAACATCGATGTTGAGGCCGAAATCGCCAAGCTAACCAAGGAACTTGAATACCTTGAAGGGTTCAAGGCGTCGGTCAACAAAAAACTTTCTAACGAGAGATTTGTCTCCAACGCCCCCGCTGCAGTTGTTGAAGGTGAACGCAAGAAACTTGCCGATGCCGAGACTAAGATTGCAGCACTTACCGCATCAATTGCAGCTCTGAAGAAATAAGCTTTCGATTGAATATAAGATGCCCCGGCGTTTTCTTCTGAATCACCGGGGCATCTTATATTTTTACTTGTAGGTAATGCGGTAAATCGTCGTGACCTGTTTGGTGTCACAGCTCTTGCGTGGAGCTGTATAGACCGGCGTCAGACTGACACGGGTTCCGTATTCCTTATTAAACTCGTCCAAGTCCTTCTCTCCGACAAGCAGATATACTGATTCTCCAGCTACTGGAGCTTTTTTCATCTTTTCGATGGGGACAATACGGTCGCCGGTATAGAACCCCGCAGTGTAAAAACGAAGCATGTCTACATTTATATAGCCGTAAACATCCCCCGAAGGCTGCAACCGGTTTATCTCTCGGGCAAGCGTGATGTCACTCTTGACATTGAGAATCGCGGGAAACGCCGTTGCCGACAGATTCAGATAAATCGCGACTGTAGCCGCAAGAGCCGAGGAAATAAGCCATCCCTTCCCGCCACGGCAAGCAACATAAAACACGACACCGCCTGCAATATAGGCTAAAGTTATAAAAATCCATGAAACCCACGTCAGAGGGGCATCATGCAACCCGAGAACAAACGCCGCATCACTTTCTTTCTGACCGACAAGCAACGGCTCGACATCCACAAAATGCACTGCAAGCAAGACCGTCGGGACAACCCACGCGAGAATACCGAGAACCAGCGAATACACATTTATCGCAAGTGAGCGACGCTTGACAAGCCACATAATCAGTAACGTGACAAAATAAGCGAGAAACGGGTATACCGGCAGTAGATAAACACTGCGCTTGCTCTTGGGTATACAGTAAAACGCCACGATAACCACAATCGTGACAAGAGAGAACAATTTCAGCGGATCCATGTCGCGGAAACGCTCCCACCAGCCCCGGTTGCTGCCTCTCCACTTTTTTATGGCAAAAACAGAAAACAGTGCCAGCAGCGTATATGGAGCCATACCGGCTATTATGGTTATAAAGTTATAATAGAACGGATTGACATGGCTGTCATAGGACATCGTACCTGTAAACCGGCCGAAATTTTCTTCCATCGCAAGCGCAATGAATCTTTCGCCTCCCTGCATCGCCGCCCCCCAATACCACGCTGCCGGGATAACAAGGGAAAGGATTCCCATCACGGCAAGAGTCCATGTCGAACGCCACAGCCTCTCCCCCCTGATGCGGTAGAACACCCACATTACAAGGCATGGCAAAACCATGCCGACAGGCCCCTTGGTCAGAACCGCACACGACATCAGCAGCATGGCAGCCACCGACACCGCCGGTTTCTTTTTGTTGAAACTGTGATTGTACATCACATACAATGCCCCGACAATGCACGCCGTCAGAACCATGTCGACACGACATGCCGTGGCCGCACGAAACACCTCGAAGGATGTGACAGTTATTATGGTCGCACCCATCGATGTTATATCGTTAAAATCACGGGAATGCCTTCTGACAAAGCAATAACCGCCCATAGCCATCAGGATTGTCGCCACGGCACTTGGCAGACGCGATGAAAACTCGGTCACACCCCCTGTGAGCCACGACGCGGCAACAATGAGCCATGCAAGAAACGGAGGCTTGTAAGGGATGTCGCCACCACAACTCTCGGGCAATATATAGTTTCCGCTGTTAATCATCGATACAGCTACGACTGCCTCTCGGGGTTCCCCCTTTGTATTGAAAAGCGTATCCCCAAGCCACGGCACAAACATGACCACGAGAACCAAAAGTGTTATAAAAAAGAATATTCGGCGCATAAACAAATCTGCTCTATTGATTTAAAGAACAAACTTACTAATTTTTCACCAATAATCACCAACTTTCCCATCAAATTCTATAACTTTGCACTCATGGAAACGAAACAAGAGAAACCCAAAGGCAAAGCTGCCCCGCGTCGTAAAGGCAAAAGAAATAAAAAATCCGCGGGGAAAAACTACTCCCTTGTAATTCTTATTGTGACCTTGTCGGTAGTCGTCCTTATCGGCTGCATGACCTTGTTTGTGTTCAAGAGCTACAACGGCGGCGACGAATGGATATACATCCCCGCCGATGCGACCAAAGCGTCGGTTAGGGATTCGCTGAAGACTCATCTCGGCTCCCCTATGGGAAACCGCGTATACCTCATTTGGTCCACGCTTGGCGGCGACCCGCACCGCAACCGTGGCGCGTACAAAATTGAATCGGGAGAAAGCGCGCTTTCAATCAGCCGCCGCATCCAGCGCGGACAGCAGACCCCGGTAAAGGTATCGTTCAACGCCTCGCGCACAATGAAAGACATGGCACGCAAACTGACCCGCAACCTACAGTGCTCACCCGAGGAATTTCTTGAATCGTGTGACAAAGTACTGCTTGACAGCGGCTACACCCGCGAAGAATTTCCGGCACTGTTTCTCCCTGACAGCTATGAGTTTTACTGGTCGGCGTCTCCCGACAATGTGGTGCGGAGACTTCTCGGCTACCATAAACGGTTCTGGACACCGGAACGTCTTGCCAAAGCCGAGGCCGAGGGAATAACCCCGATTCAAGCCGCGACCCTTGCGTCAATCGTGGAAGAAGAAACGGCCAAACGTGACGAGCGCCCTATCGTTGCCCGCCTCTACCTTAACCGGCTGCATAAAGGGATGAAACTGCAAGCTGACCCGACTGTGAAATTTGCCACCGGAGATTTCTCCATCCGACGGTTAAATGCCACACATATCGCAATAAAATCCCCCTACAACACTTATCATGTAAACGGATTGCCACCGGGTCCCATACGGATTCCCGACGCTGCCACAATCGATGCCGTCCTCGACGCTCCCCGGCACAACTACATATACATGTGTGCACGCGAGGATTTTTCAGGCTATCACAACTTTGCCGTAGATTACGAAACCCACAAAGCCAATGCCCGCCGCTATCAAGCTGAGCTGAACAGGCGCAATATACATTAACATGAACGATAACAACAGAATGGTATCAGTGGCGGTATTCCCGACTGCCGCAGACGCATCAATCGCCCAAGGCATGCTGGCCAACAACGGCATTGAATCATTTATCGACAACTCTACTTCATCAAGCGTCTACCCTATCGCTTTCGGTTCGTTAGGATTTGGCGAGGTCAATCTCGTCGTGTCCTCTCATGACGCTGAACGCGCCAAGCAGCTGCTGGGCGCGCATGATGATTAGAACCTGTTTTTACAATTTAAAAGCCACATTGTCGACATAGAGATTCAACCCTTCAGTCCCGACGTAGGGTTCGCCGTTTCCGGCCGACATCATTAATATCACATGAGTAGGCGTGGCATTTTCGTTATCCCACCCCTCCTCTATCACCGGGACCAGTTTCCCCTTGGAATTTTTGGCATAATAGACATTGTTGCCGTTGCGAAGGCCGAGATAACCGGCGTATCCCGGTTTGACCGACGCATTTCCATATACAATCGGCAGCGAAAAACCGTTTACCCACCCCGATGACGTTGTGAAAAGTTTCCCGGCCGTACCCACGCGCTTGGCGTGCAACCCACCTTCGGCATCTTCCCACCGGCGTTGCAGAAAGACGAAAACGACTGCGTCATCATGACCCGGCAGTGTTTTTTTACCGCCAAATCCAGACGACTTTACCCGCGTGTTGGTCGCGGGCATATCAACCTTATAATCAAACACCAGTGCCTTAGGACGCCTTGTATACGCGACCCCCATATCCATTTTGGAATATGGATTCTTGGTGCTTGTTATCGGTTCATACATCTGTCCGAGAAAAATCGACCCGGCCACCATCACGTCCATATTAATCAGTCCGAGGACTTTGACACGCTCCATGAGGGTGGACAGTTTCGCACACTTATTGCCGCCCCCGCGGTCGTGGGGGAAAACCGCATTTGACCCCTTGGTCACTCCCGACACTTTGGCATAAACATTGCTCGTTGCCCAAGGAGATCCACCGGCAGGGTAATAAGGCTTGTTCCCGCCAATCGTCGCGGCAGGGCCAATCTCATATATGGTTTTGTCGTGACCACCGATTACGGCAGACTCGTGTATGTTGCGGGTGACCCACTGGTTGAAATCGCCATATTTGATTTTTTCGAGCCTTTGCGACTGCGCCGAAACAGCAATCAGCACAGTCGAAGCAAATAGTGAAATCCTGTTCATAATGTATCGTGGTTTGAGCTGCAAAAATCGCCATTTTATCTTAAACAGCATAATTATATAACATATAGACTAATTTTGGTGAAATATTGCAGAATCCTCCTGAAATAAAAACTTATTAACTTTGCAAAACGTTTTGATAGGAAAAGATTCATTATTTTGACCAAGTTAATTTACTAACATATTTTCATCGCTAAATGTTTCCTGCCGATATTCGACATATTATGCAACGGATTCTTACCGGCCTGTTTACGGTGCTGGTTTCGACAATTTCGCTGTCGGCTGCGGAACATGACCAGCCCCGCGACTCCCTGACAGGGACAAAGCGCAATATTGTAACAAAAATAATTGACTATTTCGGCACTGCCAACAAGCATGAGCTAAGTCGCAGACCTGATTTCAGTATAATCGGAGGCCCGCATTATTCAAGCGACACAAAATTCGGCATCGGACTTGTCGCAGCCGGGATATACAGCACCGACCCCTCCGACACGACCCTGTACCCCTCCAATTTCTCACTTTACGGCGACATCTCTACGGCCGGATTCTACATGATTGGAATCCGCGGCTCCCACATCTTTCCGCGTGACACCCGACGCATAAACTATGACATATATCTGTCATCGTTCACAACTTACTTTTGGGGAATAGGCTACACATATAACAGCCGCGACAAAAACAAGACCTCTTACAAAGATCTGCGTGTCACAATCAGCGCAGACTACCTGTGGCGCATAGGGCGGCACATATATGCGGGCCCGACTGTCGAGTATAATTTCATACGCGCGTCAGACATAAAAGCCAACGAATTCCTCTGGGGAGGAGAATCACGCTCCACCAACAGCTATGGCATCGGGGTGACAGCGCGTTATGACACCCGTGACCATCTCACCGATCCTTACAGCGGATGGTTCATACAGATTGACCAGCGTTTTTATCCACGGTTTCTTTTCAACGGCAATTATAACTTCTCGGCCACCGAAATCGGGATAAACAACTATACATCAGTCTGGAAAGGTGGCGTGATAGCATCACGCGCCCATTTGGACTACACAATAGGCCACACCCCGTGGGGTCTGTTGCCATCGCTCGGAGGCAGTCACACCATGCGCGGCTACTATGAAGGCCGTTACCGTGACAAGATTGCCACCGACGTAACCATCGAGCTGCGACAGCACATCTATCGCCGCAGCGGGGCCGTGGTATGGTTAGGAGCCGGAAGCATAATGGAAAAATTCAGCGACTTCAGGTGGAAAGACATTCTGCCTAATGCCGGAATCGGCTACCGCTGGGAGTTCAAAAAACGCACCAACGTCCGTCTTGACTTAGGCTTTGGCAAAGGAGAATGGGGATTTATATTCAACATTAACGAGGCATTCTGATGAACGAGAAAGAACAAAATACAGCCAAGTGGTTGCCGGGGACAATACTCATCTACTTTTTGGCAACACTAACCATCCCCAATATCATCCTTGCCATGACCGAACGGCTCACGCTGTGGGGTGCGGCAACATGTATCATACTTCCTTCCGGCATCTATGTCCTTTTCAGCTCGTTCTTCCGCAACGGCGGACGCACAATATGGCTTCTTTTCCCACTGACATTTCTCGCCGCATTCCAGATTGTGCTATTATATCTGTATGGCCGCAGCATCATTGCCGTGGATATGTTTTTGAACCTGACAACGACCAATTCGAGCGAAGCGGCCGAACTGCTCGGAAACCTTTGGCCCGCAGTATTGCTCGTCGTCATCCTGTATGTGCCGACTCTTGTCGGAGCGACATGGATGATAGCCACTCACCGGCTTGTTTCGGCAAAATTGTTATCAATAATGCGGCGTATCGGGTTCTCAGTAACCATTTTAGGCATTATAACCCTGTCGGTTTCATATCTCACCGGGCCCTATTCGATTCTTACCGATCTTTATCCGGTCAATGTATTCTATAATATCAGACTGGCTGTAGACCGCACAATAAAGACCGACAGATATTACGAAACATCAGGTGACTATACGTTTCATGCGACAGCGTCGGGGAATCCCGACGTGCGTGAAATCGTAGTCCTCGTTATCGGTGAGACCTCCCGTGCCGAGAATTGGCAACTTTATGGCTACAATCGCGAAACAAATCCCCGATTGTCACGAATCGACTCTCTTCTGATAGGGCGGCACACACTCAGCGAGTCCAACACGACCCACAAAAGTGTGCCGATGCTGCTCAGCCCTGTAGATGCGTCATGTTATGATTCGATATATCATGTAAAAAGCGTCGTGACCGCTTTCAAGGAGGCCGGTTATGCCACAGCTTTTTTCTCAAATCAACGGCATAACGGCTCATTCATAGACTTCTTTGCCAACGAGGCCGACACGACACTCTTTATAAAGGAAACAGGCAATCAGGCAATGTCCAATGCCCACGATCAGGCATTGCTTGACTATGCAAAAGCCATCATAGCCGACGATAACCGGAAACAGCTGATTGTCCTGCACACCTATGGCTCTCATTTTAACTATAATGAGCGGTATGACAGCATCGACCGCCATTTCCTGCCTGACCATTATCCCGAGGCATCAGTAGAGTATCGTGACAATCTGATAAACGCCTATGACAACACAATCGTGGCCACCGACCGTTTCTTGGCATCGTTGATAGAAATCCTTTCTGACAGCAATGCCGACGCGTCACTGCTTTACACGTCGGACCACGGGGAAGACATCTATGACGACAGTCGGCATCTGTTTCTTCACGCGTCCCCTCTCCCCACCATTCATCAGATAACAGTGCCAATGCTTGCATGGCTGTCGCCACGCTTTACCCGTCACCATCCCGACGCATACAGCATCATGAAATCCAATATGGGAAAGGAAATTTCGTCATCACGCTCGTTTTTTTACACGGCACTCTCGCTGGGCGGAATACAGACCCGGGTAGCCGACCCCGCAGCATCCCTGCTGTCACCCGATTATGAACCGCGATTGGCCCCGCTCTATCTCAACGACCATAACCGGCCGGTAGATTGCCGCATTATAACTCACACGACACCGGAATATTGTGTGACAAAAAATATATTTCAGCAAAAAAATGTCAATTCTATTGCATTGCGCGGGAAAAATATTTAACTTTGCAACAACGATAGAAGGAAACATTTATTATATAGTTACTATTAAAACCCTAAACGCCTATAGAACATTGCTACTCTAACCAATAAATTTAGAATAGAAATGCAACATTTGACAAAGCTCACTGATGAAGAATTGGTAGCGGCTTATGCAAACGGTGAAAACAGCGCGTTTGACACACTGCTGAGACGCCACGAGACGCGTGTATTTTCCTACATTCTCCATATTGTCAAAAACAAAGACATTGCCGATGATGTGTTTCAAGAAACATTTGTCAAAGCAATTATAACCATAAAACAGGGACGTTACACTGAACATGGCAAATTTTCGGCATGGCTCACACGCATTGCCCATAACTTGATTATAGACCATTATCGTCAGGAACGCACCGAAAATTCGGTATCTTCTGACGAGGAGGATTTTGACATGCTGAACCGCCGCGAACTTTGCGACGGGACTGTGGAAGATTTCATCGTGTCAGAGCAGATTGACGAGGATGTGAGACGCATCGTCATGGCGTTGCCCGACACGCAGCGCGAGGTTCTTGTCATGAGATATTACCGCAACATGTCGTTCAAGGAAATCGCCGATGCCACCCGTGTCAGCATCAACACCGCGCTTGGCCGTATGCGCTACGCGATACTCAACATGAGGCGCATCGCCAAGGAGAACAACATCTCTCTTGCCGTCTAAATTACTCACGGATATTACTATAAAAAACGGAATCCGCAAAAGTCAGATGCTTTTGCGGATTCCGTTTTTTTATCTGTACACTTTGATTTCAGGATTGATGCGGAGCAAATGGGCGACGAAACCGTCACGGTCGCGGGGCGAGATTTCAAGAGGCGCGAAACTTTTCAGCACCTTTCGGTCACTGAACTTTATTGACAGACGGCGGGTCGAGCAAGCCGGTCCGGCAAGATAGCCGGTACAATATCTGACCTCGGAAATTTTGTCGATGGGGAGAGGATGGGGTCTAAAAAACTGATATACCACCAACTTGTCACCATCGACAGCATACCAGCAGCCGCCGATACCGCCAATAAACGCACCGATTATCATCACTCCGTATATCGCGGTGAGCCACCACGGCCAGTCGGGGGCGGCAACAACAATTACCCCGACAGAAAGAGCCATAACGGCCCATAGCCACCAGTCAATGCGGGAACGATAGACAACAGACCCCATATCAATCAAGTTTCAGGACGGCAAGGAACGCCTTCTGCGGCACTTCCACAGAGCCAATCTGTTTCATGCGCTTCTTTCCCTTCTTCTGCTTTTCGAGAAGTTTGCGCTTGCGCGATATGTCACCGCCATAACACTTGGCAGTCACATCTTTGCGCACGGCTTTTATTGTCTCGCGGGCGATGATTTTTGCGCCGATGGCAGCCTGAATGGCGATGTCGAACTGCTGACGCGGGATGAGTTCTTTAAGTTTCTCACACATGCGCCGCCCGAAAGTGACGGCATTGTCGACATGTGTCAAAGTGGACAATGCGTCGACACTCTCGCCGTTTAGCAGAATATCGAGTCGGACCAGTTTTGACTCGCGGAAATCATGAAGGTGGTAGTCAAACGACGCATAGCCCTTGGAAATCGACTTCAGTTTGTCATAAAAGTCAATCACGATTTCCCCGAGCGGCATGTCGAAAATCATCTCCATGCGGTTACCCGATATGTATTCCTGCTTGACAAGTTCGCCGCGTTTGCCGAGACACAATGTCATTATCGGGCCGATAAAATCGGCAGCGGTAATGATTGACGCGCGGATATACGGTTCCTCAATGTGGTCAATGAGTGTCGGGTCGGGCAATCCCGAGGGGTTATGCACTTCGGTCACGTTGCCGTGCTTGTCATAAACGCGATAGGACACGTTGGGGACAGTCGTAATGACATCCATGTCAAATTCGCGGCCGAGACGTTCCTGTATAATTTCCATGTGCAGCAACCCGAGGAATCCACAACGGAATCCAAAGCCGAGCGCCACTGACGATTCGGGCTGGAATGTCAGTGAGGCATCATTAAGCTGCAACTTTTCAAGAGATGCGCGGAGATTCTCGAAATCCTCTGTCTCAATGGGGTAAACCCCTGCGAAGACCATCGGCTTGACTTCTTCAAATCCGTCTATGGCCGAATCACACGGACGCCCGACATGGGTAATCGTGTCTCCGACCTTTACCTCGCGGGATGTCTTGATTCCCGAGATAATGTATCCCACGTTTCCGGCCGACAACGAGTCACACGGCTGCATGTCGAGTTTCAAGACTCCGATTTCGTCGGCATTGTATTCCTTGCCGGTAGCGACAAACTTGACGAAATCATTCTTGCGGATTGATCCGTTTTCTATCTTGAAATAGGCAATAATTCCACGAAACGGGTTAAACACCGAGTCAAAGATAAGAGCCTGCAGAGGCGCGTCGGGGTCACCCTCGGGAGCGGGAATACGCTCGACAATAGCACGCAGAATCTCGGGCACGCCTATTCCTGTCTTGCCACTGGCACGGATAACCTCAGACGGGTCACACCCGAGCAGGTCAACAATCTGATCCTCCACTTCGTCGGGACGAGCACTGTCAAGGTCAACCTTGTTTATAATCGGGATAATCTCAAGGTCGTTGTCAATCGCCATGTAGAGATTGCTGATTGTCTGAGCCTGAATTCCCTGCGCCGCATCCACGATGAGCAACGCGCCCTCGCAGGCGGCAATCGAGCGGGACACTTCGTAGGAAAAGTCGACGTGTCCGGGGGTGTCAATCAGATTGAGCGTGTATTCCTCTCCGTCGAGAGTATATTTCATCTGGATTGCGTGGCTCTTGATCGTTATACCGCGCTCGCGCTCAAGGTCCATGTCGTCAAGCACCTGAGCCTGAAGGGCTTTCCCCTCGACAGTATTGGTAAACTCAAGCAAGCGGTCGGCAAGTGTCGACTTGCCGTGGTCAATATGTGCGATTATGCAAAAATTGCGGATATTCTTCATTATCTGTTATTTCTTGACTACAAAATTAACAATTTATGTCGAGATTACAAAACGTAATCTCTCCTATCCATGCTGTTTTAAGTCATCTTCCTCCATCGAGGCAAGTTCCCATAGGGACATTGCATTTTCAAGCTGCTTGGTCAGGGCGGCATGACGGTCATAGATGTCAGGAGTCGTCTCACCGGTGGCAAGCGAAGCCTCGATAGCAGCCACTTCCCCTTCGAGACGCGCGATTTCGGCCTCGGCCTCCTCGACTTTTTTATGTGCCTTGCGGAGGATTTTTTCAAACTCGCGCTGCTCGGCGTATGACCGGCGGGCACGTTGCTTGGCCGTGTCGGCCGGGACGGTGTCGGCCTTTTTCGGTTCTTTTTTTTCGACCTTGGCCTCGCGGGAGGGAGTCGTGCGTTCCAATTCGGCAAGAGACGCGAGTTTTTTCTTTTCGAGGAATTCATAAATGCCCCCGAGGCATTCGCGCACCTGTCCCCCGCCAAATTCATAGACTTTTTCAACGAGTCCGTCAAGAAATTCGCGGTCGTGGCTGACAACGATGACCGTGCCGTCAAAGTCTTTTATCGCCTGCTTGAGAATATCTTTGGTCTTCATGTCAAGGTGGTTGGTCGGCTCGTCGAGAATGAGCAGGTTGACAGGCTCAAGGAGCAGACGAATCATAGCCAGACGGGTTTTCTCACCACCTGAGAGAACCTTTACCTTTTTGTCAGAAGCCTCGCCGCCAAACATGAACGCGCCGAGGATGTCTCGGATTTTAGTGCGGATGTCCCCGACGGCCACACGGTCAATCGTGTCAAACACGGTGATTTCACCGTCGAGCAACTGGGCTTGGTTCTGAGCAAAATAACCAATCTTGACATTGTGGCCGATTTTAAGATTTCCTGTAAACGGAATCTCGCCCATAATACACTTGACAAGCGTGGATTTTCCCTCACCGTTTTTACCGACAAAGGCAACCTTCTCGCCGCGCTTGATGGTGAACGTGGCATGGTCAAAGACCTGATGGTCTCCGTAGGCTTTCCCGAGGTCGTCGGCAATAACGGGATAATCGCCCGAGCGAGGCGCGGGGGGGAAACGAAGGTTCAGATGCGAGGTGTCGACCTCGTCGACCTCTATCCGCTCTATCTTGGCGAGCTGCTTGATGCGGCTCTGCACCTGCACGCTCTTGGTGGCCTTGTAACGGAATCGCTCGATAAAATCCTCGGTGTCCTGAATCTGTTTCTGCTGGTTCTGATAGGCGCGCATCTGCTGTTCAAGACGCTCCTGCCGCAGAACCACATATTTTGAGTAGTTCACATTGTAATCATATATCTTGCCCAGCGAGATTTCGATAGTGCGGTTTGTGACATTGTCGATAAACGCGCGGTCATGACTGACAAGCACCACGGCATTTGCCTTGGTGACAAGGAATGACTCAAGCCACTGAATCGACTCAATATCGAGGTGGTTGGTGGGTTCGTCGAGCAACAGCACGTCGGGACGGGTCAGCAGGAGCTTGGCAAGCTCGATGCGCATTCGCCATCCGCCCGAAAATTCGGCTGTAGGCCGGTCGAAATCGCTGCGCACAAACCCGAGACCGACAAGCGTTTTCTCCATTTCGGCCTCGCAGTTTTCGCTTTCTTCCATAGCGATACGCTCGGTCAGCGTGGTCATATCGTCGATAAGCTCCTGATAAGAGTCGCTTTCATAGTCGGTGCGCTCGGCAAGCTCGGCATTCAACCGGTCAAGCCGCTTGTGCATCTCGTCGATATGGCTGAATGCTTTGCGCACTTCCTCGATAACGGTGGCGCTATCGCTTATGGTCATGTGCTGCGGAAGATAGCCGATTGTCGTGTCCTGCGGTATAGCTACCGAGCCGGAGGTCGGTTTCTGCAATCCGGAGATTATTTTAAGCATGGTCGATTTTCCCGCGCCGTTTTTTCCGACAAGGGCAATCTTATCCTTGCGGTTTATAACGTAGGAAATATTATCAAAAAGCGACTTTGCGCTAAATTCTACCGAGAGGTTGTTTATTGAAATACTCACTTATATATTTTTTACCTTTTGTTTTTTAATCTTGCGTCTAACACTGCGAGCTTTTCGACGGTACCGACATCGGCCCATAGATAGTCGGCCTGAGATTGGTATCCCATTATGTCGTTATCCTGACATGCCGAGATATAGAAATCAGTTATCGAGAATTTCGGCGAAGGGGCAAACCGTTCCAACGGGTCGAAAATCGTCGGTGAAACCACATGCACCCCGTTAAATGCACGACCGTGCAATGAGGTGGCATCGAGAGCCGCCGGCCTTGTTTCAGCCGTCTTTCGGTTCAACCAACCGCGCATCCTCATTCTGCCGTCAAAAAGCAGTGCGCGCGACGAATCGCGGGCCGAGACGAGCAATGTGGCCATTGCCCCGGAACGCGAATGGGAATCGGCCATCACGCGAAAATCTATGTCGGCATATATGTCGGCATTGTGGAGGATTACAGGCTCTCCGTCTCCCCTGTCAAGCCACTGCCGCGCGGCAAGAAGTCCGCCGCCTGTGTCAAGAAGCGACTCGCGCTCATCGCTGACATGAATCTTGATGCCAAAATTATCGTGACGGTCAAGGTAGTCGATTACCATATCAGGAAAATGATGCACGTTGACGACAGCCTCGGTCACACCGGCCGCTACAAGATGCCGCATCACATGCCCGAGCATTGCCACTCCCCCGGCCTCGACAAGAGCCTTCGGGCGGTCAAGAGTCAGCGGACGCAGACGCGTTCCCAGCCCTGCGGCGAATACCATCCCCCTCATCGCGCCGGAAACTTTCGGGTTACACCTTGCTCGCGGTGGCAGAGAGCGACCTCGATGCCATATTTCCCACTCAGATGCTCGGCCATCCGCTGCGCGCAATAAACGCTACGGTGCTGCCCCCCGGTACAGCCGAAACTGACCATTAGGGAGGAGAACCCCCGCTTAACATATCGCTCGACCGATGCATCAACAAGCGCCTCGACATGCTCAAGAAATGTCAGCACCTCGCCATCATGTTCAAGAAACTCAATGACAGGCGCATCCATTCCGGTCAAAGTCTTGTATCGGTCATAGCGTCCCGGGTTATGAATCGCGCGACAGTCAAAGACATACCCGCCGCCATTGCCGCTGCCATCAGCCGGGATTCCTTTTTTATAGGAAAAGCTCGTGACGGTGACGGTCAGATCTTTCTTCTTGTTCTTCTCTACAAGTTGCCCGAGCAGCCCGGTCAGACAGGGACTTTCGTCAACAGGCAGCAGGGCGGCAACATTGTCAAGAGCGGCAGGTATACTTTCTATAAAATGCGGCTTCCTCTCAACCAGTCCCCGGAAACCGTATGCACCGAGAACTTGGAGGGTACGGAACAGCACATAATCACGCAGATGCCGTTCAGCGGCCTCTCTATCGAATGAGATATATTTGGACAGTGTGTCAAAATAACGCGCTGTCATCTCGGTCTTGACATCGAATGGCATTCTCGCCCTTGCCTGCCACAGCAACGCGGCGATGTCATAATACACCGGTCCGTGGCGGCCTCCTTGGAAATCGATGACGCTCATCTCGCCGCGGGCGTTAATGATAATATTGCGCGACTGGAAATCACGGTGAAGGAAACCCCACTCGCTTTGAGGAACGTCGAGCAGACGTGTGGCGAATGCCTCCATCTCATCTTCAAGCCGTGCCTCGTCAATCTCGACTCCCGACGGTTTCAAAAAGCAATATTTAAAATAGTTCAAGTCCCACATCACATCGCGGCGGGAAATCTCACTGACAGGATAACACTGTTGCCAGTCAAGACCTCGCGCCCCTACCGTCTGAAACCGGGCGAGCAAATCCACTGCTTGCCCGATCAACAGTTTTTCGGCATCGGAATATATACCGGTCTCGCGCCCCGATGCAATAGCGTCAAAAAGCGACGTGTGCCCGACAACGGTCTGAAGATAGGCCATGCGGTCTTCACTGACTGCGACAACCAGCGGCACCGGGAGTCCCGCATCGGCAAAGTGCTCCGACAGATACAGGAAGGACTCGTTTTCCTCGCGACAGGTTCCAATCGTGCCAATCAACCGCTCGCGACCTTCAATCATATAATAGCGGCGTGACGAACCCGAGACAGGAAGTCGAGTGACACTTTGCGGGGTCTCGCCAACCACCTTTATATATAATGCTGACAGCTTATTCTCGTCCATTTTATCGACTATTCTTAATTGCAGTGCAAAATTACTGCAAAAACGCGATAATACCAAGGTTTAGAGGCAGTCTAAAATAAAAAACTCCAAGTCCCGCTTAACGTGCCTTGGAGTTTCTCATTGGAATTTAGAAACTGTTTAAATTTGA
>DLAR01000048.1 GCA_002494015.1 Porphyromonadaceae bacterium UBA7042
TTTGTTTTTAAACAACCTCTTAGTTTTTTATGCTTGTTACTTCTGAGAGCCTCGCAGAGCGTTTACGAGACCGATGCGGGCAGCCTGTATGGCCGGAATGCCGCTCGACAGCAGGTTGAGAACGAAACAGAACCCGAGCGCGAGACCGAATGTCGACCACTGTATCAGCATCCCGAGGTCAACCTTGGGTTTCACAAGAGTAAAGCTATATTCCAGACTGAACAGCATATCATTGAAAAAGAACGCGACGACAACGCTGAGCAACAACCCGATGACACCCGCTATCAGAGTCACAATCAGGTTCTCGGTGACAATATTGAAAATCGTCCTCATGCGTGTGGCTCCAAAAGCACGGCGGATTGCAATCTCGCTGACACGCTGACGCAGCCGGCTGTGGGTCATGCTCGACAGATTGACAGCCGGGACAAGCAGAAGAATCAGATAGGTCATCCAGCGGCGGTGACGCGCCTGCTCGACATCAGGTTCGAGATTTGCCGAAAATGCAATTGCTTCCTTCTCTTGATCATAGGGGCGGTTGCGGTAAATCAGCCTCCATCCGGCCTCGCCGATAGTGCGGTTGAAATCTTTCCCAAGCCGCTCAACCTCGGCGCGGATTTCGGGAAAATCGGCCCTGTCACGGGCAAGGATTGTCGCTGAGCACCCGCCCATATAGGAACACCATGTATTGTTAATTATGTTTCCGGCTTTCAACGAAGTCCACACCTGCGCGTATGCCTTGCGGGCAAGCGTCGAGACAGGCTTTACCACCCCGGCGACTTTGAACGGGGCATTGTCAATCAATAGTTCCCTGCCGGAGACCTCGGTCGAGCCGAAAAGCCGCCGCGCCACATTCTCGTCAATCACCGCCACGGGGATACCGGCGTCAAAGGTCGCCTTGTCCCACGGTTTACCGTTCAGAAACGTGAAATCAAACACTTTCCAAAACTTTTCGTCAGTTCCAAGACAGTCGGCGGTGAATGTAACCGAATTGGGAAGCGCCACTGATGCCGCCTGACATCCCGAGCCGTATATCGATACCGCCTCAGGAGTCGTCAGGTTGCCGAAACATTCGACAGCCGTCTGATATGACATCGGGCCGTTAGAAGTATTGTTAGCGTCACCGGAACCGGTGTCGCCCCAGTCCTTGTTGGTTATCGACATAAAACCGACATGGAGCATGCGGTCACGCCCGCTCTCGGGGGCAAACGGCGCAACCTTGACTTGCTGTATCATCACCATCACCATTATCAGGAATATGGCGAGCGACGTACCTACGACGGTCACGGCACTGACGGCAGGCTGCTGCCGCATCTCGTTGAAACATTGTTTTAATAAACTTGCCATTTATAGTTAATTTGTTGGAGTTAGCTAATTTATTCATCATGCAGAGCTATGGCCGGCCGGACTTTGGTTGCTGCAAACGCCGGGAGACTGGTCCCGGCCACAATCATCAACGCCATCAGCACAAACACCACGCCGATACAAAACCACAGGCGCCCATAGCTGAAATAGTCATGTTCATTGCTTATTACAAGATTGTTGTAACGGATGAGCCAATCGGTCAGGACGGCCAGCGGAGTCACAATCATCAACAGCAACATACCTTCCGAGACAAGCCGACGGAAAATCGAGCCTCGTGTGGCCCCGTTGACCATCCGCACGGCAATTTCCGATGTGCGGCGGCGTGTGCGGAACCAGAATGTCCCGAGAAGGCCGAGAAACACGTTGACAAGCAGGAATCCCATTACAAGGAACAGGCGCATGGCAACCTTGTCCTGCTCGGCCAGATAACTGTCACGGACAGAGTCCATCGACACAATGTCGTTGACATAGAGGTTTCCTATCGAAAATTCTGTAGCCATGTTGTCGCGGAAACTCTTGACAAACTCCCTGCCGTCGGCAGCTTCGGTGACTCGGATAAAAATCTCGTTGTAACCATCCATTGCATCATCGTCACTCTCCTGCATCGGCCACGCAAGATAACCGCTGACGGCAAGAGGGTCATAGTCGCTACGCTTGACATCCTCGACAAGCGCGCCGAGACGCTGATGGGCAATGCTGCCGTCATAGTTGTATCGCAGATACGGTTTGCCGATGAAGTCGAGCGCGTTGCCGCCCGCATGAGCCGAATCCACCGACGTGTGGATATTCACACCCGCAATGACCTCGCCGCGGGCTATAATCTCGCCCAACTGCTCGGGGGTCTCGCCGCGCACGCCCTTCATCCTGAACACACGCGGAAACTCGGGAGTAATTGTAACAGTGCGTATCGAAAGCTCCCCGTTTACACCGAAAACAGCCGTATCACCGGGAGCGACAAGAACCTCTACACCGCTCCATGAACCGCTGCGGCTGTAAGGGGCCGCGCCCACCTGCGCTACAGCGGCGGCCTCGATGCCGGGATGGCGGCGAAGCCGGGCGAGAAGTTCACGCAGGTCATAGGCACTGCTGCTGTTTTCGACATAGCGCGGATGGTCTTCCCCGAGGAAATCGACTTTGAGCTGGTAGACATGCTCGATGTCCGAGCCGGTCGGCTCGACCTTATAGACAAGCGAGCCATATAGAGTATCGGCGATAAACCACAGTACGACCGACACGATAAACAGTTCGACGGCAAGTCCTACGTTGGACTTCCATTCGTTTTTCATCTGTGTAAAGAGTTTTCCATTCATGGCTGCGCGTTATTTTTCATTGTTGTTGATTGCCTCGACCGGGTTGACACGCGACGCACGCCACGCGGGAATACCCGCGCTCAACAGGTTGAGGATGAAGGATGCCAAGAGAGCAAGACCGAATACCGGCCAGCGGAAAAGCATCGCGCCCGATACCCCCAACACAATCGACGGTGTATTCCACCCGCGCCAAGCGTCAAAAATTGCATCGGCAAAAAGATAGGCAAAAGAAAGACTGAGAATCAGCCCGACAAGGCCGCCCACAAATGTCACCACAAGATTCTCGGCAAGAATGCCGCCGAGTACCGAGTTACGGGTCGCCCCGAATGCGCGCCTCACCCCTATCTCGTGACGACGGCGGCGCAGACGGCTATGCGTCATGCTTGACAGGTTGATTGCCGGCACGAGAAGCAATATCAGATAGACCGCATAGTAAAGCCGGCGGGTTCCGGCAACATCGGGTTCTTGATTTGTCCCGGGGTCCAGTGAAAACTCCTCCTGATCGAGCACCCCGTATGTATCGCGCTTGTTACCGGAACCGACAAACTGCGCGTCAAATGTCACCAAACGGGATGCAATCTCTTTCCGGGCAGCATCCATGTCATTCTTGTCTTTCAGCAATATCACTGCATCGAAAGATCCAAAATAACGACGGCTCAACTCCTTTGTCCTGTCTTGGTTAATCTGATCGGGATTAATCGGAGACCATAACTGGGCATAACTCATTCCCATCACAGGACTTACATCCTTTACGACACCGCACACTCTAACCGGCCACTGATGACAGAGGAATTCCCGTCCCGCCGACTTCTCAGTGCCGAAAAGCCTGCGTGACACACTCTCGGTAATAACCACCACAGGCGGTTTTACCGTTGCATCGGCTGCGGTAAAAGGATGACCGTCGACAAACGTATGGTCAAACACGCGCCAGTACTCCTCGTCGGTTGTGCGGGTGTCAATCATGAATGGCGCGACACCGTCGACCGATACCTCTTTGTCGGCAAACGATGAATCGAATATTGTCACGCACTCAGGCGTTTCAAGATTTCCGTAAAGTTCCTGCAACGCAAGTAATGAGTGACGCGAGCTGCATGTCATGCGCCCGTCCTCGCTACGGACCATAAAACCGTTGGTATAAAGAAAACGGTCGCGGTTGCTCTCGGGGGCATACGGGGCGACGCGCGTCTGCTGAATCATGACCACTACCATGATAAGCATGATGGCAAGCGCGGTGCCTATTACCGACACTATCCCGAGCACCGGCTGGGTCTTCATGTCGTAAATCACTTGTTTAAACAGATGTTTCATATCATTCATCTTTTATCGCAACCGCAGGGTCAATCTTCATTGCCCGACGGGCAGCGGGAAAAATCGCAATTGTAATGATGAGAAAAAGCACTACCGAGGCTGCGAGGAAACACACGGCAAACCGAGTCATATCCATCGGCATCAGAGTGTTCACCGTCATGTCATAACCGGCAATCAGGCCGCACACAATCAGCGCAGGCACGAGCGCCGCCACGAGCAGCACCGTTCCCTCGGCAAGAAGATAACTCATGATGCCGCGCCGGGAGCATCCCATCGCCATGCGCACCGCAATCTCTTTGCGACGGCGGCGTGTGCGCATCATGAATGTCCCGAAAATTATCAGAAACACGGTAAAGACAAAGAACCCTATTATGCCACGGGTGATATTAAGGTAGCTGACCGTGCCCGACGAAAGGTCATAGTCGTCGCGCATGTCGTTCCATGACGTTGCTCCGAGCAGATAAAGCACCCCGCGTTCAAGCTGCGGGCCCATATTATCCATGAAACGTTCACTGAATCCGGCCCGGCAGTCATCTTTGGCCTTGATGACAAACGTACTCCAGTCAAACTGCTGTCCGCGCGCCGGGATATAGACCATCGGGACGTATGCCCCGTAGCGTTCAGTTTTCTCCCGGGGAATGACGGCACTGACTTTATAGGTATTGTTGTAACCGTTCTGCAACTCATAGGGGTTATAAAGCCGACGACCGACGGCATCGGCCGGGCGCGTGAAAAGAGAGTCGGTAAAATCCTCGGTAACGACAACCGGCACCGGTGACACGTCCCCCATCCACTCGTCACGGTCTATCGTCCCGTAAAGCGGTTTGATTTCCATGACATTGAAGAACGACGGGGACACATAACGCACAAACGTAGGCACAATCCGCCCCGAGTCGCTGACCGAGCAATATCCTTCAAACATGCGCCGGTCGCTGAACGGCGCATCACCGACAAAGTATCCCGCCTCGGCAACCTCGTGATAGTCCTTGAGAAGATTATAGTCGGTCAGCCAATCCTGACCCACATCTTCTTGTCCCGGCTTAGTCCAATTGTAGCGGAACTCCACCGAATATACCCCGTCGGGATTAAAACCGAGCGGCTTGCTGCCCTGAACCTCGTAATTATAGAGGAGGTCGAGGGCATACCACAGCAGGATACCGACTATAACGAGCACGCACCAAATCCACGCGTTGGCGCGACGCTGAAACCACATCTGATGAAATAACTGTCGCAACATCCTATTACTCTCCTTTCAGTGTAATGTAGATTTTCTGAGTGACGGCACGGCGCGCGGGGATCAGGGTGATGACAGTGGTCAGCACGAGGCATGCCAGTGTCGCGTAAAGCAATGTCAACGGATTGAGCAGCAAGCCGCCCCCGAATGTAACCGCCCCCGTAACCTCGCCAAACATCCATGAACGTCCTGCAATGACCACGATTGCGGCAATCACATAACCCGCCACGGCTCCGACAAGGGTCGAGGCAAGGTTTTCCATGAACAACCGGCGGATAATCGACGCGTTGGTGGCCCCGTAGGTCTTGCGGATTGCCATTTCGCTGTAACGCGACTGCATCTGTGCGTTGACCAGCCCGGCAATGCCGATAGCGGGGACAAGGAGTAGCACAGCGACAAGAAGCGCGTAAACCATGCGGGGATTTATCATCGTGTCCCGGAAAAATGTAAAATTGGTGTGGTCATAATAAGCATTCATGTGGAAGACATAGTCGCGTCCTTGGGAATTGAAGATTTTCTCGCGCCGGGCGACCTCGGCAATCACATCGTCAAGCTCGGTCCCGGGAGCAAGTTTCAGCAACCCGAGACGGTTTCCCATCAATCCGTCGTGGGAACGTGGAAGTCCGTCGTAGCGGAACGGCAGAAGCACGTCGGAATAGGCCGACTGAAACACAGGGCTGACATCCTTGTAGACACCTCTTACCATTACCGGCTTGAAATTGCAATATATCGTCTTTCCGACAACGTTTCCGGAATCATCCTTGGCAAGTTTTCGCGCTGCTGTCTCGCTGATGACCGCCTCGGTCACATCTTTGCTTGTCCCGGCAGTCTCAAACGGTTTCCCGGCAACAAACGTGTAGTCGAAAAACTTGAACCACTCAGCCGGAACCTCTTTGCAGAACAGGCGCAACTGACGGTCATCGCGACTCATGGCAAACGGCACTGACTGGAGATAGGAACTCCACGTCACATCCTCTACACCGGGAAGATCGACAAAAAGCGCGTCAAACGGGACTTTGGCCATCCCGCCTGAATGTTCCGTGCCGTTGGCGCGCTCGATGTGTCCCGTGCCGAGATGCACAAGACGGCTGCGGTCACTCTCGGGAGCGATGTCGGCAGTTCGGAAATTATAAATCATCGTCACAACCATCACAAATGCAATCGTGACCGCCGTACCGACAATGATTATCGCCGAGTGGAGCGGATTGCCCGTGAGAAGGCTGACGAGCTGACGAAAAAAAGTCTTCATTGCGCTTGCCGTAATATCTGCTTTATCCTATCTGCCGGCCGTCAAAGAATCGGATGATGCGGTCAGTCTGCTTGGCCTGTTCCTCGTTGTGCGTCACCATCACGATTGTGCGGCCGTCTTCCTTGTTGAGGCGGTGCAGTAGATCCATTACCTCGGCTCCCATTTTGGAGTCAAGATTACCGGTAGGTTCGTCGGCAAGTATTATCTCGGGATTTCCCACGATGGCACGGGCGATGGCGACACGCTGGCACTGACCGCCCGAAAGCTGCGACGGCATGTGGCGGGAACGGTGTGTGAGACCTACACGTTCAAGCACTTCGCGCACGAGACGCTTGCGCTCGCTATCGCTGACACCGCTGCGGTAGATGAGCGGCAGCTCGATATTGTCGGTCACGTTAAGCGACGGAATCAGGTGGAAACTCTGGAACACGAAACCGAGATTCTTGTTGCGGAACGCGGCCTGCTCGCTGTCCTTCAGCCCGGCGGTGTCGATTCCGGCGATTTCGACTTTGCCCGACGTCGGGGTGTCGAGAAGGCCGACTATGTTCAACAGAGTCGACTTGCCGCAGCCCGAAGGCCCCATAATGCTGACAAATGTTCCTTTTTCAATCTCGATGTTTACATTTTCAAGAGCCTGTGTCTCAATCTCGTTAGTGCGGTAAATTTTGTTGACACCGCTAAGTTTAATCATGTCCATTTTATTGTTTTTTAATTTCTAAATTACTTTTTAAAGGCTGTCGCAAACTTCTCTTACAGCTTATTTTTTCAACTTGAGGCTTTTGGAATTCTTATAGTCGCTCATATCGTTTATGACGACGCAGTCGCCGGGCGAGAGACCGTCGATAACCTCGACCCATTCATAGTTGCTGTCTCCGAGCCTGACTTTGCGCTTGACAAGCTCGTCGTCACCGCTGACTATGAAAAGCTCATAGTTGCCGGGGCCGAGATAATAGGATCCGTTTTTAATGCGCAATACTTCCTCCTTCACGTCACACATGACATACACGTCGGTTTTCAGGCCCGACCGAAGTCTCGGGTAATCGTCTCGGTCGAGAACGACGGTGAATGAAATCACTCCGTTCTTGGAAAGGGGTGTGACATTGGCAACATGCCCTTTAAGCACCTCGCGGCCAACCTTGACATTAGCATTGGCCCCGACAGCGACACGTTCGCCATAACTGTCGGCAATCTCGGCATCTACCCTGAAATGACTGAGGTCGCTGATAACAGCCACGCGTTCTCCCTGATTGATGCGGCTTCCTATTTCATTATTAATATAGGTAAGGGTGGCAGTCCGCGGCGAGCGGATCTGCGCATCGTCAAGAGTGCGGCGCATCTCCCCGAGTTTTTTTTCGTAAATGCTTAGGTCGAGCTGCTTTGATTTATACTCGGCATCCTTTACAAGACGCTCGTTGGCGAGCTGCTGGCGCAACTGGGCGAGTTCGAGCACACCTGTATTGTAGGCAAACTCGGCCTCGCGCACTCTGTCGCCCGTCCCCGACCCGAGGCTGTCGAGACGACGCTCGTTGCTTACCTCGGCCGCGAGACGGTTGACGCTCATTTCCTTCACCTTCACCTGCATCGAGAGGTTGTCGAGATAAGTATTGTTGTTGAGCCGGGTCTGTTCCAGTTCGAGATGCTTCATCTGCAACTGGTCGTTGAGCTTGTTCATCTCGGTCTCGGTACTCTGCAGGTCAAGACGCAACAGGGGAGTCCCGGCACTGACACTGTCACCGCTCTTGCAATAAACCTCCACTATGCTCGTATTGATGGGAGAATTGATTATCTCCTCAAAAGCCGGTACAACTTTTCCCGATGCGTTGACCGATGTCTCGATAGTCCCACGATCGACATCGCTGAATTTCAAGTCGCGCTCTTTGACTCCCGAGCGCAGCATAGATGTGATGAAAAAGATTGCAGCCACGACGGCTATAACGCTTATACCTATTTTAAGATAACGCTTGCGGGCTGCGGCCTGTAACTCGGCCTTGGGTATCTCTCTGTCCATAAATGTACATTAATTTATTTTGCCCTTATATTAAACAAAAACTGTGCCAAAACGCTAATTCACTGATTACCAGCACAAGTACTTTTCAATCCTCTGTCCGATAACGGACACTTGACCGATAACGGACACTTTGGTCGGGAACTGCATACCGGGAAGTGGCGATATGTCTGCAATATGTCACATTCATGTTAACATTGTCAAGTTTATTTCCATATTTCCCAAAAAAGCACTATCTTTGCGGCTTGAAATGAAAAATCTACAATGATGGATACACCAGAAGCTACACCGCTGTTTGACCGACTGTTTGAAACAAGCTGGGAAGTGTGTAACAAAATCGGCGGCATCTACACCGTGCTGTCAACCAAGGCCAAGACCCTTCAGAGATTATACAAGGACAAAACCATATTTATCGGCCCGGACGTATGGACCGCTGAGACACCCTCTCCGTGGTTTACCGAGTGTCGCGTTCATGGACTTTCAGGCTGGGCGTCGAAAGCCAAGCTGCCCGAAGGCGTTTCAGTGCGTGTGGGTCGTTGGGAAATTCCGGGACGCCCCGTCGCCATCTTGGTAAAATTTGACGGAATGTATGCCGTCAAAAATGAGTTTTACGGCGAAATGTGGAACCGCTACGGGGTAGACTCTCTCCACGCCTACGGCGACTATGACGAAGGATGTGCGTTTGCCCACGCTGCCGGCATCGTGATCGAGAGCATTGTCAACACTCTCGGGAAAGACACGGACCGCACCATCGCTCACTTTGACGAATGGACCACCGGTATGGGACTACTTTATATAAAGTGGAAACTTCCGCAAGTCGGGACTGTCTTCACCACCCACGCCACCAGCATCGGCCGCAGCATCTGCGGCAACAACAAGCCCCTTTATGACTATCTGAAAAATTATAACGGCGACCAGATGGCCCGCGAGCTTAACATGGAGGCGAAACACTCGCTCGAAAAAGCCGCAGCCCATCAGGCCGACTGCTTCACTACCGTCAGCGAGATTACGGCCATCGAGTGCGAGCAACTGCTTGAACGCCGCCCCGACGTTGTGACCCCCAACGGATTTGAACGCGACTTTGTTCCCCCGACAGCAAAGAAATTCAACGAGGCACGCGCCGCCGCCCGCGAGAAACTGCTCAACGCGGCATCATCGCTGACCGGACTGAAATTTGCCGACGACTCGTTTATCGTCATCACAAGCGGCCGCTGCGAATACCGCAACAAGGGTCTCGACGTGTTCCTCGATGTGATGAACCATCTTGATTCCACCAAGCTGTGCCGCAACGTCATCGCGTTTGTCATGGTTCCGGCTTGGGCCAAGGAGCCGCGCGCCGACCTCAAGGCCGCTATGGGCAAGAAACGCAAATCGCGCCTCGACGACCCGGTTATCACCCACTGGCTCAACAACCCCGACAGCGACCCGGTTATCAACCGCATCCACGGCATCGGGTTCAAGAACAGCGGAATCAGCACCGACGAAGTCACGATGATATACGTCCCCTGCTACCTCAACAGCAACGACGGTATTTTTGACAAAAGCTATTATGACCTTCTCATCGGAGCTGACGCCACCGTTTTCCCGAGCTATTACGAGCCGTGGGGTTACACCCCGCTTGAAAGCGTTGCCTTCGGAGTTCCGACAGTCACCACGTCACTCTCGGGATTCGGACAATGGATTCTTCAGGCATTTGACAATTATTTTGAAGAATGTGGCGTGAATGTCATCGGCCGCAACGATTCCAACTATGACGGTGTGGTCGAGAGCATCGCTCACTCGATTGAATACCTGACCTGTGCCGACGACGAGACGCTTGCCAAAATCCACCTCGCCGCCATTGCCACAGCCGATGCGGCATCGTGGACCAACTTTATCAAATTTTATGAAATAGCCTACGGAATCGCTCTGTCAGGCAAAAAACAGCAAGTCAATATCAACCAGTAACATAATTCCTATTACATGAAACTACCTGTAAGCAACACAAATGCTCCCGCGTGGCGTGACATCACTGTCAAGGCCCATCTCCCCGAAGCATTGAAACCGCTCGAAGTACTGTGCCGCAACCTGTGGTGGGTGTGGAACAGCGAAGGTAAAACTCTTTTCCGCGACCTCAACCCCGACTTGTGGCGCGCAACCGGCGAAAACCCCGTTGTCCTGCTTCAGCAGCTCTCGTCAGAACGACTTGACGAAATCATGGCTGATTCAGACATGATGGACCGCATCGCTCGCGTGTATGACTCGTTCAAAGAATATATGGCCAAGCCGATGCGCAAGGACATTCCTTCCGTATCTTATTTCTCGATGGAATACGGACTCTGCAACTGCCTGAAGATATACTCGGGCGGCCTCGGAGTGCTTGCCGGCGACTATATCAAGGAAGCTTCTGACAGCTGTGTCGACATGACCGCCGTCGGCTTCCTCTACCGCTATGGCTACTTTACCCAGACCCTCAGCGTCGACGGCCAGCAGATAGCCAACTACGAAGCCCAGAACTTCAACCAGCTCCCCATCGAGCAGGTACTTGACGAAAACGGACACCCCGTCATCCTCGAAGTGCCCTTCCCCGGCCGCATCATCTACAGCCACATCTGGCGCGTGAACGTGGGCCGCATGAAACTGTATCTGATGGACACCGACTTTGACACGAACAGCGAGTTTGACCGCCCCATCACCCACCAGCTTTACGGCGGTGACTGGGAAAACCGCATCAAGCAGGAATACCTCCTCGGCATCGGCGGTGTGCTCATGCTCAAAAAACTCGGTATCAACTCCAAGCTGTATCATGCCAACGAAGGCCACGCAGCCCTGCTGAACCTCCAGCGTCTCGTCGATTATGTACAGGATGAGAAGCTCGACTTCCAGACTGCCCTCGAGCTCGTGCGCGCATCGTCGCTCTATACCGTCCACACCCCCGTGCCCGCAGGCCACGACTACTTCGACGAAGGTCTCGCCCACAAATATCTCAACGAATTCCCCGGCCGCCTCGGCATAAGCTGGCAGGAACTCATGGACATGGGCCGCGAGAACCCCGAAAGTCAGGAACGTTTCTCAATGAGCGTATTTGCCCTCAACACCTGTCAGGAAGCCAACGGTGTCAGCTGGCTCCACGGCGAAGTCTCCAAAAAGATGTTTGCCGGAATCTGGAAAGGCTACACTTGGGAAGAGAGCCATGTAGGCTACGTCACCAACGGTGTCCACATGCCCACATGGGCCGCTTCGGAATGGAAAGCGTTCTACGGCGACAAGCTCGGCGAGCAGGTATTCTCCCACCAGAGCGACCCGGCTGCATGGGATGGCATCTTCAAGGTAAAAGATGAAGAAATCTGGAACATGCGCATGACGATGAAGAACAAATTCATCAACTTCGTGCGCCGCGACTTCAAGGAAAAATGGCTTGCCAACCAAGGCGACCCCTCGGCTGTCATCAAGATTCTTGAAAAAATCAACCCCAACGCGCTGATTATCGGCTTTGCCCGCCGCTTTGCCACCTATAAGCGCGCCCACCTTCTCTTTACCGACCTTGACCGCCTCGCCCGCATCGTCAACAACGAGCAGTTCCCCGTACAGTTCATCTTCTCGGGCAAGGCTCACCCCGCCGACGGTGCCGGACAGGGCCTCATCAAGCGCATCATGGAAATCTCGCGCATGCCGCAGTTCCAAGGCAAGATTATCTTCCTTGAAGACTACAACATGATTGTAGCCAAGCGCCTCGTGACCGGTGTCGACATCTGGCTCAACACCCCGACCCGTCCCCTTGAGGCATCGGGAACATCGGGCGAAAAGGCCGAGATGAACGGCGTGCTTAACTTCTCGGTTCTTGACGGATGGTGGTATGAAGGATTCCGCAAGGACGAACAGGCCGGTTGGGCCCTTACTGACAAGCGCACCTATACCGACCAGTCACAGCAGGACAAACTTGACGCTGCCACAATCTACTCGATGCTCGAAAACGAGATAATCCCCTTGTACTTCGCAAAGAACTCCAAGGGTTACTCTCCCGAATGGATTCAGTATATCAAGCGTTCAATCGGTCACATCGCACCCCACTACACCATGCAGCGCATGATCGAGGACTACATCACCCGTTTCTACAACAAGGAAGCCAAGCGTTTTGACCACCTCGCGGCCAACAATAACGCCGTAGCTCACGAAATTGTGGCTTGGAAAGAGAAAGTCGCAGCAGCTTGGGACGGAATCAAGGTTCTTGATGTCAAGACCGACCAAGATGTCCACACTAACGCCAACACCGGCGAGACCTTGACTACCACCATCAAGCTCGACACCAACGGCCTCGGTCGCTCGATCGCTGTCGAACTCGTCATTGACCGCGTTGAAAACGGACAGATTAACCGCTGGAAATCTATTCCATTCGAGATTAAGAGCGAAGACGGCAGCACCGTGACTTACGAAGTCTCGGGACAACTCCGCGACCCGGGAGTGTTCCGCTACAGCTACCGCATCTATCCCACTAATCCCGAACTGCCCCACCGCCAAGACTTTGCATTTGTGCGCTGGATTTAATAACGTATAAAATCTGATTAAGGCCGTGTCACGGAGAATTCGTGACACGGCCTTTTTTATGTCGCGGTTGTAGAAATCTCATGATTTTTGTTTAAATTTGCAACAAGATAATAGCCTTACACCTTGAATCGGGAAAATATACATGCGTCTGAAACGATTTATTTTCATAATACTGACCATAATATCAATCCTTGCAAACCCTCTTTCTGCCCAACAGTTCAGAGGGTTGACAGTGGATGACGGCCTCTCTGACTTGGTTGTCAACACGATTTATAAAGACTCGGCGGGATATGTGTGGCTCGGAACCGGAGCGTCACTCGACCGCTTTGACGGCATGAGAGTCAAGCGTTACGGCATTCCCGGCACGGCAATACACCAGCAGCGTGTCAATGCCATCACCGAGACGGCCGACGGCCGTCTGTGGATAGGCAACAACGAAGGGATTTTCTCTCTCAGTGACGACGGATCGGCACTGAATCGCGTGGCAAGCGACCGGATCATGTTCCGCGTAAACTCGCTCTACCCGAGCGGAGACACTCTGTATATCGGAACGGAACGAGGATTGTTTCTGCTCAACACCCGTAACAACCGGTTGGGACATGTAGTCCCTTCACGCGACGTGATGTCACGGTTAAACATTGTCTATGCCATCGAGGAAGACCCCGCCGAGAAAGGAAGCCTGTGGCTTGCCACCCCGGCAGGACTCCTTCACAGCGATGCCGCGGGACAACGCCTCGAACTGGAACGCTTTCCCGACCGCGAGGAAATACCCGTCAACGACATCGCCATCGAAAACAACATTATCTATATCGCCACGGCAAGCAAGGGCATAATGACATTTGACACAGACACTCACGAATACAGCCGCTATATTGACCTCGGAAGCAGCGTTATAACGGCACTCGCCCCGACGGGTAACGGGTTGCTGTATGCCGCAACTGACGGGAGCGGCATACATCTAATCTCAACGCGCCGGCGCAAAGTCGTGTCAACCATAGACCGCGGCACTTCTGATAAAAACGAAAGAAAACTGCGCTCCAACTCTGTCTATTCCCTGCTGGTCGACCCGGCCGGACAGATGTGGGTAGGATATTACCAAGGAGGCATCGACTACACCCTGTTTCAGCGCGACTTAGTGGAAACATATAAGGCTGACGACCTCCTGAACACATCAGGGATGACAGTCAGAGCCCTCGGGATGCACGGTAGCGAAAAACTGATAGGCACCCGCGAAGGTCTATACTATGTCGATTCCTCACGGGGGGCAAGCGCGAGATTCACCACTCCCGACGATATGCGCGCCAGCATGGTATTCACCATCATGCGCGATGCCGCCGACGGCCGCTACTATGTGGGCACCTATGGCGGAGGTATATATATATTCAACCCGGCCAACATGTCACTTATCGACTTTGCCGCTGCCAAAGAGTTGAGCAACAGCAACATTTTTGTCATCACAACCGACAATGAAGGCACCATGTGGGTCGGGACTTCCAGCGGAATATACTGCTACCGCAACGGTGTGGAAACGGCTCATTACACTGACTCCAACTCACGCCTGCTCCGTGGAAACGTCTATGAAATCTATTTCGACTCGGCCGGGCGCGGATGGATATGCACCGAGACAGGCGTATGCGTCTACAACGGCAGCGAGATACGCGACGACAGTTTCCCCAACGGATTCATAAACCATGACAAAATAAGAGAGGTCTACGAGGACAGCAATCACAATCTGTGGTTTATGCCCGACCGGGGAGCAGTCACAAGGGCCAACATGGAACTGACCGAATGGCAAACCGTCACGGTAGATCCCAAAAGCAATACTCCCGGCGCGGGATTCATAATCGAGGACAACGACAACCATGTGTGGTTCGGCACAAGCGACGGACTGAGCTACATCGACAAAGACGGCATATTGCGCCCTCTGACCTATGCCGACGGTGTACCCTCCCCCATTTTCACACTGATGAACCCGATGATGGATGAGAACGGTGATTTGTGGCTCGGAAATTCCGACGGCCTGCTCAGAATCGACACTTCCCGGCTCGACGAGGAAACCGGGCCGAAGCACCGCCCCGTAGTAACTGATGTCATTGTCAACGGCAAGAGTGTCATGGCCGTCGACCCGCGCCGCGCTACGGCGCGACCTCGACGGAGAACCCGTCGAGGTCGCGAGACTGACCGGTGACCACCGCAACATCACATTTCAAGTCTCTGACCTGATTTACACGTCACCTGAACAGGCCGTTTACGAATATCGGCTCGACGGTGTGGACAAAGAGTGGAAATCAATCGTCGGAAAGTCAGAAATAAGCTATTTTGACCTGTCACCGGGCAGCTACAAATTCCATTTGCGCCACACTGGCGCGCCCGATACAGAGACAATAACGGCGTTTACAATAGAACGGACAACCAATTATCCCCTGTTGATAATGGGACTGATGCTGATAGCTGTCAGCGGAGCAGCCATATACCTGTGGATACGTCATAAACGCACTTTGAGAAAAATGATTTCGACCCGGGGAGACGGACCCGCGGCCTCGGGCGAACACACAGAAACAGCTGAAAAAGAGAAATACAAAACGACCCGCGTCAGCAATGAAGAATGTCGCCGCATGCTCTCACGCCTTGACCGGCTGATGAAAGAAAACCGCTCCTACACCAATCCTGACCTTAAAATCGCCGATCTCGCAGAGACTCTCGGTGTCAGTCCCCATTCCCTGTCATTTCTATTCAACCAGTATCTGGACAAGAGCTACTATGACTACGTCAACGAATACCGTGTCAAGGAATTCAAGGTTCTTATAGACGCTGGAGGCAATGAACGATACACCCTCACCGCCATGAGTGAAATGTGCGGGTTCAGCTCGCGCGCGTCCTTCTTCCGCCATTTCAAGAAACTGACCGGAATCACCCCCAACGAATATATAAAACAACAACGGTAAACGGGTGGCTGATGATGTGGCATTGCAACCAATCATTTCTCTCCGCCGGGTCACTAACATCCCCGCTTTTTCAATTTCGACACTATTTACAACAACTATAATTGAGGAATATACCAATCGACGTGAATCCAAAACTACAATTTTTGTGTCATCACGCACCCGTGTCGTTCTGTCATCTTCCCGGGGAGACATCGGACACGCCGAGGAGCAAAACGTTATTACAGTTAACATTTTCACCCCTATACATAACTTCAAATAGTCTCAAATTATTATGATACAACTAATCTCAATTTCTTAAATAACTATATCTCAAAATATTACATCGTCATATATCTATATTAATAAGATGAGATAGAACCACAGGGTAAAAAGTTGTCTTGGTGGGAAAATGAAGATAATTTTGCATCGTGTCAATCGCCTCTAAATGGGTGAACGACCCGGATTAGCACCATTAACTATTCACACCTTTTTACCAAGTCATGGAAAACTTTTCATCCTCACGCAACAGCCTGATTTCAGACTGCTACATGGCTACCCACAACAAAATCGAGCGATTCATCGGCCAGCGCGTCAACGATGCCTGCGATGCCGAGAATCTCACGCAGGATGTATACCTGAAACTTCTTGAATATGACAAGGAGCTGACTGCCGATACCATCACATCGCTTGTCTACACTATCGCGCGCAACATCGTAAACGATTACCTCCGCCACGCCTACCGCACCGGGGCCGTCAAGGAATACCTGCGTGAAAACTCATTGCTGTATTCAACCGACATCGAGGCCGAAGTCAGCGCGCGCGATATTGCCGTCATGGAACGCTCATGCGTTGAGCGGTTGCCGCGCCAGCGACGTATAATATATGTGATGTCCCGATATTTCGAGAAATCTATAGCCGATATTTCAACACGCCTGTCACTGTCGACACGCACTGTCGAGAACCACCTCCGCATGGGGCGGCGCGATGTCAGAGAGTATCTTGCGATGGTGATATAGCCGACAACGGCCTGATACATGGCATTATGCCATAAAACAGAGTGAATTAATCCCTTAAATAATAACCTAAATCCACAGTAACATTTATGCGAAAGAGATTTTTAAAAATCATGACAGGAGGAGTAGCCTCGCTGTCACTCGCAACGTCCATGCTTGTGGGATGTCCGGCAACTGCGGTCGCCCAGTCGGCCCACCAGACAGCCGGTTCCATCTCGGGACAGGTAGTGGACAACACCGGTGAACCCATGATTGGAGCAACCGTGACCGTGAAAGGCACAAAAGAGGCGGTGGCCTGTGACCTTGACGGCAATTTCACAATCAAGGCAGCACCCGGTGCAACCCTCGTGGTTTCCTATGTGGGATACAAACCCGCCGAGGTAAAGGCAGCCAACGGCATGACCATCACCATGCAGGAGGACTCTGAAGTCCTGAGCGACGTGGTTGTCGTCGGTTTCGGTACCGCCAAGAAAGAGACGCTGACCGGTGCTGTGTCAGTTGTCGACGCTGCCGCATTCAAGGAAAAAGGCAACCTTTCATCACCCCTTCAGGCGCTTCAGGGTCAGGTTCCGGGCGTAATCATCACCCGTTCATCATCGGCTCCCGGTGACGAATCTTGGGGCATGAGCCTGCGCGGTTCATCATCAATCAACAGTGCCGAGCCGCTCATCATCATCGACGGTGTGGCATCGGAAAGCGTCAATGATATGCGACTGCTCAACAGCAACGATATCGAATCAATCAACTTCCTCAAAGACGGTGCCGCCGCCATCTACGGTAGCCGTGCCGCCGGCGGTGTCGTCCTCATCACCACTAAAAAAGGTGCGGCCGGCAAAGTTAAAGTCGAATATAACGGAAGCGCAACACTGCGTCGCCCGGGTATGATGCCCGAACTGATGGAGATGGACGAGTGGATGCAGGGACTCGAAACCGTGCTCCGCAACGACAACAACACCGGCAACCCGTGGTACACCTACGCACAGCTTGCTCAGAAATACAAAGGCGGTTACATCGACCTCGAACACTCTCCCAGCCCGTTTGGCAACGGAGCATTTACCGATGTCGCCGACTTCGTATTTGACGACGAAGTCAACTGGATGCAGGGTCTCTTTGGCGATGCTTGGTCAACCGAACACAACCTCAGCGTCAGCGGTGGTACCGAGCAGTCAAAGTACCGTGTGTCAGGCGCATACATGTATGACGGCTCAACCCTCCAGTTTGGCAAGAACAACAACCAGCGATTCAACATCCGCTTCAACAACCAGTATCAGTTCTCCCAGCGCGTGCGTCTTGAAAGCGTCATCGCCTACAACCGTCAGGAACAGGTGGTTCCCACAATGATCGGTGCCGCTCTGACAGTGAACCTCCCGATGCCCGGTCTTCCTATGCGCAACCTCAATGGACAGCCCTACGCATGGGGCACATGGGGCTCGCCGGTGGCCAAAGTCGAGGAAGGTGGTGACAACAAGCTCACTGTCAGCGCAATCAACATCAGCGAGACATTGAACGTGGATATTACCGACTGGCTGACCGCCAACGTCAACCTCGGCTACAACACGTCCAACGCATGGCGCGACATCTACCAGAACGCCATCACATTCTATAATTATACCGGCACGAAAGCCATCTCGACCAACGAGTCACTGCCCGAGAACACCTACTCGCGCTCGACCTCGTCGCGCACCGACTTTTACAGTGCTACCGGCTATCTTAACGCTACCCGCACCTTTGCCCAGAAACACAACCTGAGCCTCATGCTCGGTGTACAGTACGAGTTCAAGGACTTCCGCCAGTTTGGTGTAAACGCCAAGGAAATTCAGGCCGGACTCGAAGTCGTAAACGGCGCGGGTGAAATCACCCTCAACAGCGTTAACCGCTGGCAGGAATCCAACCTTTCCTACTTCGGACGTTTCAACTATGACTTCGACGGACGTTATCTTCTCGAATTCAACGGACGTTACGACGGTTCTTCAAAATTCCAGCCTGAAAACCGCTGGGAATTCTTCTATGGCGTGTCGGCAGGCTGGCGCATCAGTCAGGAAGCATTCCTCCGCGATCTCACATGGCTTTCCAACCTGAAAATCCGCGCATCTTACTCAGAAATGGGTAACCAGAGCGGCATCGGACGATATGACGGCGTCCAGCTTTACAACTTCAACTCCAACAACGGCGCATATCTCGGCAGCAACAAGGTGACCACCATCACCACCAACGGTGAGTTTGCATCGACATCGCGCCACTGGGAACGCATCAAGAATTTCAACGTCGGTCTCGACTTCTCGCTGCTCAACGGTTCAATCACCGGACAGCTCGACTACTTCGAGAAACACAATGACAACATGCTCGTTGCCGTGACCTATCCCGCCACCCTCGGCGACAAGGCTCCGAGCGCCAACGCCGGCAAGTTCAAAGGCTGGGGTTATGAAGGACAGCTGACCTACAACGGTCGCGCCGGTGACGTGCGCTGGCATGTCGGCGGAACCCTTACATTCGCCCGCAACGAACTGACCGACTTCGGAGGCACCAACATACTTTCAAGCGGCTACCGCGCGACCCAGCAGGGTTACCCGCTCTATTCAATCTTCGGTCTCCGCTACGGCGGCAAGATTGCCAATGAAGAAATGCTCAACGCCTACCTGACCAAATACTATGACGGAAACGGCATCGGCATGCCTCAGAACCTCCGCGTAGGCGACAACATGTACTGCGACGAAAACGGCGACGGTGTCCTTGACGAGAAAGACTACATCTACCTCGGCAGCGACTCGCCCGAAATCTCCTACTCGTTCAATTTCGGCGCAAGCTGGAAGGGCCTTGACCTGAGCGTCATTTTCCAAGGCGCAGCCAACCGTTTCATCTACCGCGACATCGACAACCAGACTGTTCCGTTCCGCGCCCTTTACACCAACACCGGCCGCGCGTCCATCGGCAACGTATGGAGTCCCGAGACACCCGACAACTACTACAACCCCTATACCACCGACGGCGGTATCAACAACTACAACTATCAGGCATCATCGCTCACAGCCCAAGACGGCCGCTACCTGCGACTGAAAAACATAACCTTGGGTTACTCGCTCCCCTCCCAGTGGCTCACAGCTACCAAGTGCCTTTCGGGAGTGCGTGTCTATGTTTCGGGTTCTGACCTTTGGGAAACTACCAAGCTGAAAGACGGATGGGACCCCGAGGCAAAGCGCGGCGGCGGCGGCACAGCCCGTTACCCCTTCACCCGCAACTGGACATTCGGCCTGAATCTGACATTCTAAACAGTTGAGATTTAAAGTTTAGATTTTCCAATTAAAAAAACACGAATCAATCATGAAACTCAAATCATATATCATTGCCGGAAGCATCGCGCTCGCAGGACTCGTGTCGACCTCGTGTCTCGACCTCGACCCCAAGGCCAACATGGGCGACAACATGGTCTGGAACACAGCCGAAAACTTCCAGCTTTATGCCAACCAGTTCTATAGCTGGGTACCCGGTCTCGACCGCGGTGTGGCCGACAACGCCCACAGCGACTACCGCGGCGACCTCCTTGCCGGACAAAACGTCAACGCTGTCAGCCAAGGAACCAACGTGGTTCCCGCAAGCGACGGCACCTACGGCACCAACTACAAGCGCATCTTCTACTGCAACCTGCTGCTGAAAAACGCCCCTAGATTCGGCAATCAGGAGGCCATCAAAGTCCCCGTGGCCGAGGCCAAGTTCTTCCGCGCCATGTGTCACTTTGAACTCGTTCAGAACTATGGCAACGTCATCCTGCTGACCGAACCGCTCGACCTTGACTCGGAAGCCCTCTATGGCTCACGCGACGACCGCGGCGACGTCATCGACCAGTGTATCAAAGACCTGTGGGAAGCAGCCGAAGACCTCCCTGACACCCCGACTGAATCGGGCCGCCTGTGCAAGACTGCCGCGTGGGCGCTCCTGTCCCGCATCGCCCTCTATGAAGGCACTTGGCAGAAGTTCCACGAAGGAGGCAAGGACTCGCAAGTAACCCACCCCCGCGCCAAGGAACTGCTCCAACAGGCACGCGATGCTGCCCGCAAGGCCATCGACGCCGGCAAGTTCAGCCTTTTCTATAACGCCCAGCTCGGCAACGACAGCTACCGCTACATGTTCATCCTCGAAGACGAGCAGTGCAACCCCGCCGGACTCACCAAGAAGGACAACACCGAGTATATTCTCGCCAACCGCCGCCGCCTCGGCGACAAGTTTGCCCAGAATATCACCCACGCGCTCCACATCTCGGGCAACGTCTACATGGCAACCCGCAAGCTCGCCAACTTGTACCTCTGTGACGACGGTCTCCCCATCGAGAAATCAAGCCGTTTCCAAGGATATGACCGCATGGTCAGCGAGTTCACCAACCGTGACAACCGCATGACCACCACCCTCCTGAAACCGGGTCAGAAATACTGGGACAACAACTCTCATCCCCGCAAATCATGGAACGATCAAGACCTTGAAGACTGCTTTACATTCGCAGGTGGCGGCGGCAGCGGCTACCACATCTGGAAATGGGCTGCCGAGCGCGAAGTCGCCGACTACTATGAGAGCTACGACTACCCGTTCATCCGTTACGCCGAGGTCCTTCTCAACTATGCCGAGGCCGCCTATGAGCTTGACAACCAAATCAGCGACGACGACCTCAACCTGTCACTCAACCTCGTCCGCAACCGCGTGAACCCCAACATGCCCAAGCTGACCAACGCTTTTGTCAACGCCAACGGCCTGTCGATGCGCGAGGAAATCCGCCGCGAGCGCACAGTCGAGTTCTTCCTTGAAGCCTTCCGTTTCGACGACCTCAAGCGCTGGGCCACCGCCCCCGACGAAATGTCGATGGACATGCTCGGTGTAAAAATCAAAGGAACCCAGTATGAGGCATCATGGCAGACCACCAATGTCGACGACGAAGGATGCCTGATTCTCTACGGCGACCGCGACGCTTGGAAAAACAATCCCAAACTCTATCTCTATCCCCTGCCCTCGGACCAGCGTCAGCTCAACCCCGCACTCGGTCAGAACCCGGGCTGGTAAATTCAAGTTGTAGGATTAACTATAAATAAGAACAACAATGAAATTCAACAAGATAATTTTTCCCGGATTCATCGCGCTGATGGCTGTCACCTCATGTAGCGACGATGCCGTCACCCACGGCGATCTCGACGAGGTCACCTATCCCGGTGAAATCGAGCTGATTGTTCCTCAGGAACTTCAGAAGCTCGTCTATACTGACCTTAACGATGTCGAGACTCTCCCCCTCCTGAAAGGCGAAACTGTGAAACTGCAATACACCATCGGCCCTGACAACATCACGTCGAGCGGCGTAGTGTGGACATCATCCAACCCCGAAATTGTCTCGGTCGATGCCGAAGGCAACATCACAGCCGTCAGCGGCGAGGGTGTCGGCTACTCGATCGTCCAGGTCGCTCCCGATCCCTTCTATGCAGCCTCGGGCATCACAAGCAGCATCAAAGTAACTGTCAGCGACCAGATTATCCCGGCAACCGCCGTCAACATCTCATCAGATGCCGACGAGGTATATGCAGGCGAGACACTGCAGATGAGTGTCACCATCATCCCCGACAACTCCACCTATCGCACCGTCGAGTGGACTTCGAGCGACGAATCAATCGCCACCGTCGATGCCAAAGGTCTCGTGACCGGCATCACCAACCCCAACAACCACGCCTCCGTGACCATCACAGCCAAGGCTCTTGACGGAACAGGTCTGACCGCGTCCAAGGTCATCTATGTCAACCAGATTGTCACTCCCGAAAAGGTCGACATCGACCAGACATTCAGCGTTGACAACGGTTACAACTGCGCTATCAACGAGGGTCACCTCAACCTCAACTTCACAACTTATCCCGCCGACTGCACATTGTCGCTCATCGAGTGGTCATCAAGTGACGAAGCTCTCGCCACAGTCAGCAACGGAGTAGTTACATTCAACACTACCGGAGAATTCGGCCGGTTCACCATCACTGCCAAGTGTCCCGAGACAGGTTATACCTCATCGGTAACCCTCAACCTTGCCGCCGGTCTCGTGCGCGAGCTCTATCATGACGAAAACAACTACACATGGTATGGCACAAACGGAACCAGCACATGGCACGACGGCTACCTTGAAATCGACCTCGCGCCGAGCACAGGCAAGGCACGTCAGGACTTCAAGTGCTGGGCACCCAAGACCTATCTCCACGCAGGCGAATACCCGATTTTCGCTGTCAAGATGGAAGATGTGATTGACAAGTATGACACCGTGACCAAGCGCAACATCACTCTTGACGCCAACAACGGCAACTGTGAAGGCATAGGTTTCAGCGGCGGTCTCAACGGAACCAACAACAAGTGGCTGCACGACTACAAGTGCTCCGACGGCTCCCATGTGTTCATCTACAGCCTTACCGAGCAGAAGTTCCAGAACGGCGGATTACTCCCGACCACCTCGGTAGCAACATTCAACACCCTGACATTCAAATATGCCGACATTGAGAAACTCCCCAACGGCGGTACTTACAAAGTTTACTGGATACAGACATTCAAGTCTATCTCTGACCTTGAAAAGTTTGTCAAGGATGTTGACGGTGTAACTTACGAAGTGATAAAATAAATTTAACCACAGCCTCTGCCGCTGTAAAATGCCACGGCAGACGACAACGGCAGAGGCATTAATGACTAAAGCAACTCATCACCATGAATATCAATAAAATGATTGTAGCAGGCATGGCAATGCTGGCCATCACCGCTACTACCTCGTGCCGCGAGAACAAGTTTGGCGATGTCGACCTCTCGCTCGACAATATCGAGAAACCTGTTGAAGGTGTGTATGTCTACGACCACCCCTGCGCCATGTGGAATCAGGCCGACTTTGACCGCGTCAAGGCAAGCCTCGACAACGGCACCGCCCCCGACCCTGTCAAGCAGGAATTTGAAATGCTCAAGGCCAGCCCTTATGCGCAGAAAGGCTACAAGGCATCCCCCCTCGAATGGATTGTGCGCGGTGACGGCAACGGTATTACCGCCGACAACAAGGAGCATTATGCCGAGGCCATGCGCGATGCAGCAGCAGCCTATCAGCTCGCCCTGCTGTGGAAACTCACAGGCGACAACGATTATGCCGAGACTGCTGTGAAAGTCTGCAACGACTGGGTGCGTGTCTGCAAGGGTATCACTTCCCGTGACCAGAACCAGATGCTTGCCGCCGGTGCCCAAGGCTATACATTTGCCAACGCCGGTGAAATCCTCCGTGACTACGAGGGATGGAGCGAGACCGACTTCAACGCATTCAAGAAATGGATGGTTGATGTATTCGCCTCCAAGAACTATAACTTCATGACCACTCACGCAGGCACCTGCCCTGACCACTACTGGTCCAACTGGGACCTCGTGTCAATGTGCTCCTACCTTGCAATCGGCGTGCTGACCGAGGATGACGACATGATCAACTACATCGTCAACTACTTCTATACCGGCGAGGGCAACGGATGCATCCGCAAGCTCATTCAGGCTTACCACACCGACGAACTCTCGGGCGAGCGCATCGGTCAGAATCAGGAAAGCGGACGCGACCAAGGCCACGCAATGATGTCGACCGCCGTTGCCGCCAACCTCGCACAGATGGCCTACACTCTCTACCAGTGCAACCCTGAAATTCCCCAGCTCGACTTCTTCGCGGCCAATGACAACGCACTCATGGCTATGGGAGAATATGTGGCACTTTTCAACCTGCGCAACGGCAACGACCGGCTCAATCAGAACGGCAGCTGGATTCTTAACGGAAAACCCATCCCCTTCCAAGAATACAGCTACTGCGAGGATTGCTCGTGCAAGGACAAAAGACACGGCCAGCATCACACTGAAGCCGCCGACGATAGCGGACGCGGCAACCTCCGCACCGGCTGGGAAATCTACTACAATCACTATGCCCATGTCAAAGGTCTCAGCGAAGGCTATAAATACGCTAAGCAGGCCGCTGACAAAATGCGTCCCGAAGGCGGATCCGGCGACAGCCGGTATGGCGGCAATTCAGGCGCATTCGACCAGCTCGGATGGGGCACTCTGATGCTCTACCGTTAATCATGGCCTTGATTTGAGGCATAGAGTTTTATTTTTAACCTTAATTTGTTAATTTTGCATTTCTGACTTCAATAACACAGCACACGGATTCACGCTACTTGTAAAAAATTATCAACGTCAAAAACGATTTTGAGCAACGTGAATCCGTGTGCTTTTTATAACCATAATATTAATGAGACTTTTCACATCAATTCTTGCATCGGTGACAGCCTTGTGGACCTCTGCAGCTATTGCAACATATCCCGCCGGAGAGGGAGTCGAGACCAAGACCGACGATTTTGCTGTCGAAGTAAGACAGGGCAACGGGCCGTGGCAACCGGTAGCAGTCTACCCCGTCAAGGTTGACGAAGTGCGCGGAATCAAACACAGTGTCGAAATCGCCTCGATGGCCTACTTTGACATGGACGGCAAGGTTGACGTGCGAGTAATCAGCCGCGAGCCGGTGACATCGGCTCGCATCCGTCCCCTCTCCTACGATATAACGCCCGGCGTGAAGGGCGATACCCTGACATTCACGCTCGACCGCCCCCGCAACCTCTCGGTAGAGGTCAACGGCGATATTTTCCACAATCTGCATCTTTTTGCCAATCCACTTGACACCAACCGACCCGCCAGTCTGAAAAAGGCGGCTCACTATACACGCCTCGCGGCCAAGTCGCCCGAGGCTCCTTTGGCCAAGTTCAACCCTGCCAAGACCCCGGTCCTCTACTTTGCCCCGGGAGTGCATCAGCTTCCCGGCGACAGCCTCCTGATACCGTCAGGCACGACTGTCTATGTCGACGGCGGCGCCCGTGTCTACGGGTCGTTCAAGACCGAGGGAGCGAATGACATCCGTTTCTTCGGGCGCGGCGAAATCCATCCCCGAGGACGCGGCGAAGGCATCTACATCAAGCGTTCCCGCAACATCGAGGCCGACGGCGTAATCGTCACCCAGATTCCGGTCGGAGGCAGCGACTCAGTCAGCATCAACAATGTGAAATCAATCAGCTATTACGGCTGGGGCGACGGCATGAACGTCTTTGCCAGCGACAATGTGACCTACAATAATGTTTTCTGCCGCAACAGCGACGACTGCTCTACCGTTTACGCCACCCGCAAGGGATTCCGCGGAGGATGCAAAAATATCGAGATGAAAAATTCGACTCTTTGGGCCGATGTCGCACACCCGATTATGATAGGTCTCCACGGAAGCGCCACTGAAATCGGCCCCGACGCTCCCGCCGACACCATCTCCGGCATCGTGTACCGCAATATCGACATCCTCGACCATAAAGAAAAACAGATTGACTATCAGGGTTGCCTCACAATCAGTTGCGGAGACAACAACGTGGTCAAGGACATCACTTTTGACGACATTCGCATCGAAGATTTCCGTCAGGGACAGCTTTTCAACATCCGCATTTTCTTTAACAAAAAATATTGCGCCGCCCCGGGCACATGTGTAAAGAACGTTCTGTTCAAGGACATCAATTACAACGGGACCGGCGAGGAAATGTCTATAATCTGCGGCTACAACGAAGACCGCAAGGTGAGCGACATAACATTTGAAAACCTCGTCATCAACGGCGAAAAAATAACCGACGATATGCCCGGCAAACCCAAATGGTACAAAACCGGCGACATGGCACGCATCTATATCGGCGAACATGTCGACAACGTCGTATTTAAATAACGACCTAAATCTCTTGCAATGAAAAAATATATCATCCTCGCAATAACCGTCATTACCGCATGTCTCGCAACGACAGCGCGCGGAATAAAACACCCGTCGCTGCTTTTCACCCCCGAGAGAGTCGAAGCCTCCCGCAAGGCGATGAAAAACGACACCGTCATGCAGCGGGCATGGGAACAGATAAAGAGCGTGGCCGACGCGCAGGTCGAGGGCCGCATGGATGTGCGCAAACTCGAATATCCGGCTCTTGTCTATCAGATGACGGGCGACAGACGCTATGCCGACAAAATAAAAGAGTGTCTCCTTGCAACCGCTAAAACTCGCTCGTGGGGCGATGCCGAAATGCTTGCCCGCCGGCCGGCATGGCGCAGCGAGTTGCAGATGGCCCACCGCAGCTTTCAGGTAGCCGTGGCCTACGATGCTATCTATGACATTCTCACACCCGCCGAGCGCAAGGAAATCGCCACCGGCATGTATCGTCTCGCTGTCGAGCCGCTCATCGGCGACTGGATTACTCCCGAGACCCGCGTCCACTCTCTTAACTCGATGGGACACAACTGGTGGACATCCTGCGCAGGTATGGGCGGCCTGCTTGCCCTTGCGATAAGCAACGAGGTGCCCGAGGCCGCCGAGGGTGCACGCGCCGTCGTCGAGGCCCTGCCCGAATGGTTTGACTTCGCAGGCGACGTGATTCAACACAAACCCAAGACATTTGACCGCGACGGCGGAATGTATGAGAGCATCAACTACGCCAGCTTCGGCACCACCGAGGCATTGCTGATGCGCTTGGCGTGGCTCAACTCTCATCCCGGCGAAAAACTCGAAGATATTCCCCAGATGGCTCAGCTCGCCTCTTTCTTCAGCCATGTGGCCTATCCGCGCACCGGTATGCTCTACAGCATAAACTTCGGCGACAGCCACAAGAACGTGACAGGCGAAAGCTCGATGCTGCTTGCCTATGCTATGGGCAACCGGTCTCCCGAGACATTGTGGTATGCCGCCCAAGTCGAGCCGGGCCAGCACCGCGAAGGTTTCCCGCTACATTTCCCGATGGGATTCCTTTATACTCCCGACTTGAAAAACGCCCCCAAGACCCCCGATCTGCCCACTTCCCACCTGTGGAAAGACTTCGGATGGGCCACGATGCGCGATTCTTGGGAAAAGGACGCAACCCTGCTTGCCGTCAAGAGCGGCATGACATGGAATCACTCACATGCCGACGCCAACTCGTTCATTCTGTTCCACAAAGGTGTCGACATTCTGAAAGATGCGGGCAATTGCAGCTACGGCAAGCCGGAATACCGCAACTACTTCTTCCAGTCCGACGCTCACAACGTTGTCAAGTTCAACGGTGAAGGCCAATCGACCTACCAGCAGTATCACGGCACCATGCTCCCCGGTACAGTCAGCAACCTTGTCGACGGCGGCAACGTGAAATATGTGCTTGCCGACGGCACCGGCCCCATGTCCCAGTGGCTGAGCCGCAACTTCCGTCATTTCCTGTGGATTGACAACGTTATCTTCATTATCGACGACCTAAAAAGCCACGAAAGCGGACACTTTGAATGGCTCTGGCATCCCGGAGGCGATGCCGTCAAGCGCGGTTTCGACCTCAACGTCACTTCGGGCGACGCGGCTGTCGCAGTGCGGCCCCTCTATCCGCGCCGACTCGCCTACAGCAACTTCGTCCATGACTATCCCGAGGACTTATACTGGGAAATCAAGGAAGGTCCGACCGAAGACCTGAAAGGAACCGAACAATACTACTCATTCCATCTTCCCGAGAAGACAGACCGAGTAAAGGCTGTCACCGCCGTCATTCTCAAGGACAGCGCGAGTCAGAAAGAACTTCCCGTCATCGAGTGCCGGGAAGGAAAGGACTGGATCGGCCTCCGCATGACTTTCAAGGGAAAAACAACCGACCTTTACATCAACCAGCTCGCTGACGGACGACTGATGCATCTCAATTCGTGGATTGATGCCGACGGTTGGGACACCGATGCCTACATGCTTGCCGTATCTTATCCCGAAGGCTCTGATCCGGCAAAGGCTACCGACTTTTTCATCGGTCACGGCAGCACCCTGCGACGCGACGGTGGCAAGGATGTCCGTTTCTCATCGCTGTCCAAACTCAATGTCGTCGCGGCTGAAAAAGGCAACCGCCTCGACCTTAACGTCACCGGCCAACCCCGCGCCACTGTTGACTACAAGACCTCGGCAACCGACATTCGCGTCAATGGTGAGAAAAAACAATTTTCACGCCACGGCAATCTCATAAAATTCAAGCACGCAGAAAAATAGCAATGAAACGAATATTGTCTGCACTTCTGCTGGCCGGGGTTCTCCTTCAGTCAGCAGCGCAATCGGCATATCCGGGCCAACACGCCGGAAAATTTGCGGTAAAGACATCCGTTCCACTCAAGGCCGAGGCATTGAAAATTGTCACCCGCATGGGCGACTGGGCGTGGAACAAACTCTCCACGCTCAGCAAGGTAGAAGTGACCTACCCCATGTCGCTCACTGTCGAAACCGCTCCCGATGACCCCTCGCGCGGAGCATTGCTCTACGGTCCCGTAGTCCTCGCGGGAGAACGTGGCACGGAGGGCATGACCTCCCCCGCCCCTTTCTCCAATCCCGCACTTTACAATGATTACTATACCTATAATTATAACATACCCGACGACATCGCCACTTCAATCAATCCGGCGACAGTGAGACGCGACGGTGAGACGCTGAAATTCACCACCCCCGACGGCGACTCGCTGCTTCCACTCTATGACCTCCACCGCCAGCGTTATGTCGTTTACTGGAATCTGACCAAATAACATTATACAACCATAAAATCAATGATTTTAAAATTCACGTTTTCTGAATCATGAACCATAAGCTAATCCGACTAATATCTTCATTTCTGCTGATTTCACTCATTACCCTATCAGCAAAGGCAACTTTGTCAGTCTACCCGTCGGGCAACCCCAACATGTATCACAATGACGATTTTACTGTTAAAGTGAGAACCATCGGGGGAGAATGGCTAGATCTGTACGAATACCGTGTTCAGGTCGACATGGATCGAGTACAAGATGCATCAATGGTACAATTTGACATGGACGAGCCGGTCGAAGTGATGGTTAAGAAAAACAACGGTAATTTCTCATCAGTTGACATCAGACCTCTGAAAAACAATATTACCTATAACCGAATGGGTAATGTTATCACCTTTCAGATTAACCAACCGCGCTACCTTTCAGTAGAGTTTGACGGCGACCGCCTGCACAACCTGCATTTGTTTGCAAATCCGGTTGAAACCCGAGTCTATACCGAATCCTGTGACAGTGTGATTTACTTCGGACCGGGCATACATAAGCCTGACGACCTCCCCAACAATCAGATCAGAATCAAATCCAACACTACGCTATACCTTGCTCCCGGAGCCGTTGTAAAAGCCAAACTACTTATTGACAATGCCGAGAATGTAAAGATTCTTGGCCGAGGAATCCTTGACCATCCGATCAGAGGTATCGAAATCACTGATTCAAAAAATGTTGAAATCGACGGTGTGACCATCATCAATCCTGACCACTATACTGTTTTCGGTGGCGGCAGCAGCAATATCCTGATTAAAAACATCAAATCCTTCAGCACCAAAGGCTGGAGCGACGGAATCGACATGATGTGCTGTCGCGATGTAGACATTGAAAATGTATTCATGCGCAACAGCGATGACTGTATCGCTCTTTATAATCACCGTTGGCACTGGAAAGGCGGATCGTCAGACATCAATATCCGTAATGCCGTTCTATGGGCCGACATAGCGCATCCAATAAACATCGGCGGACACGGTGACCCCGATAATGAAGCCGGAGAGGTCATAGAGCGCATCAGCATCAAGGATGTAGATATTCTTGAACATGACGAAGACGACCCTCCCTATCACGGTTGCATGTCTATAGTCATCGGAGACAACAATATCGCGCGCGACATAACGTTTGAAGACATCCGTGTCGAGAGCATTCAGGAAGGCGCACTGTTCCACATCGAGATTATCTATAATCCCAAATACAACAAAACTCCCGGGAAACGTATCGAGAATGTTATGTTCCGAAACATAACCTACAATGGTTATGGCGAATCGCGATCAGTGCTTGGCGGATATGATAAAGACCGCTGTGTTGAAAACGTGACATTTGACAATGTAATCATCAATGGACAGAGACTTGACAGTCTTAATGATTTTGTAACTAACGAATATATCAAAAACATAAAGTTCAAATGAATTTAAAACCGATAAATCAGGCCATTTTGGCCTCGGCACTGATATCAATCTCTATTGTATCACATGCGTCTGAACTGAATGTCACGTCTCCTGACGGGCGTAATCAAATTTCGTTCTCAAAACCCGGGAAAGAGCTGACCTACCGCGTCAATCGCGACGGAAAGGAGCTGATAGCCCCCTCCCGTGCCGGACTCGACATCGACAACTGGACATGGGAAATGGCCCTCGGAAAGCGCGACCTCGCCCAACCCGAGTGCTGGATGGATCTAATGACAGTCGACAGCGTGACAGTCAATCCGGTCGTTGACACCACATGGTCGCCACTCTACGGCGAGCGGTCAACCGTAAAAGACAATTACAACTCGGCCACGCTCCACATGTCGCGAAAAGACAAGTCGGACTACCGTCTCGATGTCGAAGTCAGAGCCTACAACGAAGGTCTTGCCTTCCGCTATTTTTTCCCCGAGCATCCCGCCGCCATCTTCCACAAGGTTGTCGGGGACCTCACTGATTATACTTTTCCCGAGGGAACAATGGCATGGAGCGAGAAATGGGCTCAGGCGTTCTTCGACTATACGCCCGTAGACTCGATAACGCGCCCCGTGGAACGCGCGCTCACCCTTGAACTTCCCGGCAACCGATGGGTCGCGCTGACCGATGCCGATGTCGATGACTGGGCACTGACCAAGTTTGTCGCCCGTGACGGACATCCCCGCACTCTGTCATCGGTAATGTACAGCCCGGTGGATATTGTCACCTACTATGCCACCCCGTGGAAAATCATCATGACAGCCGACACTCCCGGGCTACTCATCGAAAACAACAACATTGTCCTCAACCTAAACCCGCACAACGAAATCGACGACACCTCTTGGATAAAGCCGGGCAAAATAATGCGTTGCACCAAGCTGACAACCGAGGCCGGGATGAAAAACATCGATTTCTGTGCCGACCACAATATCCGGCACATGCTCTTTGACTGGCTGTGGTACGTCCCCTGCACATCCCACGACGGCGATGCCACGAAAGTCATCGATGCCCTCGACATGCAGCGCGTCATCGACTACGGCAAGGAGAAAGGCGTCGGCCTGTGGCTCTATGTCAACCAGCATGCCCTGATGAAACAGATGGACGAACTGTTCCCGTTGCTCAACCAATGGGGAGTGGCCGGCGTCAAGTCGGGTTTCGTACAGTATGCCTCCCACCGCTGGGCCACTTGGCTTCATGACATGGTGCGCAAGGCCGCCGACAACAAGCTGATGATGAACATCCACGACGAATTCCGGCCCTCGGGTTTCTCCCGCACCTATCCCAACCTTCTGACCCAAGAGGGCATCTGCGGCAATGAAGAATTTCCCGATGCGACCCACAATGTAACCCTTCCGTTCACCCGCATGATCAACGGCGCGGCCGACTATACCATCTGCTACTATGACAGGCGGTTAAAAAACACCCATGCCCACCAGCTTGCCGCGTCGCTTGTGTTCTACAGCCCGTTGCAGACCATCTTTTGGTATGACAACCCGTCACTCTACGGCGGTGAACCCGAGATAAAATGGTTTGAAGACCTTCAGACTACATTTGACGACTCGCGCGTACTGAGCGGCTATCCCGGCAAAAGCATCGTCATGGCACGCCGCAAAGGAACAGAATGGTTCATCGGAGCGATGACCAACAATGACGGCTCTACCGAGACTGTCGACCTGTCTTTCCTCGATCCCGGCAAAAAATACACTGCCGAAATATACACCGACGGGGGCGAAAAGGTCAAGACCAAGACACATGTCAAGTGCGAGACACGCACCGTGACCTCCAAGGACAAACTGAAATTTGACCTCATGCCCCGTGGCGGCGCCGCAATGCATATTTTTCCCAAAGATTGACGTGCATTAAGTGAACACAGCACATTAATCGTATTAAAGGGTACAATTCCAAAGGTAAGAAAGATTGTTTTTTCATTGAAACTATTTTATGCGACTGTCTCGTTTTCTAATAACCGCCTCACTTATCGGCGTTTCGGCAGTGATTGCCGAGGCGCGGGACAACCGTGCATGGGTACCCGACATGGGCGACGGCACATATATCAACCCGGTAATCAATGCCGATTACTCTGACCCGGATGTCGTGGCCGTGGGCGACGACTTCTACATGACAGCCTCCAGTTTCGGATGCGCCCCGGGACTCCCAATCCTCCATTCCCGCGACCTCGTCAACTGGGACATTGTAAACTATGCGCTGAAAGAGGTGCCGCCGACCGACTTCTACAGCTCGGCACCGCGCCACGGAAAAGGCGTGTGGGCACCGTCGATACGTTTCCATGACGGCGAGTATTATATCTACTGGGGTGACCCTGATTTCGGCATTTTCATGGTCAAGACAGCCGACCCGCTCGGAGAATGGTCAGAACCGGTACTTGTCAAGGCCGGAAAAGGAATGATTGACCCGACCCCCCTGTGGGATGACGACGGACGCGTATACCTCGTCCATGCATGGGCGGCAAGCCGCTCCCGATTCAACAGCATCGTGACCATCTGCGAGCTCAACAGTGACGGGACAAAGGTTATATCGCAGCCGGTCCTCGTGTTTGACGGCAACGACGGCGTGAACCACACTATCGAGGGACCGAAACTCTACAAACGCAACGGGTGGTACTACATTTTCGCCCCTGCAGGCGGCGTGGTTGACGGATGGCAGATTGTGCTGCGCTCGCGCAGCATATACGGCCCTTATGAATCGCGCATCGTCATGGCGCAGGGCGACACGCCGGTCAACGGCCCGCATCAGGGCGCGTGGGTCGACAATGCCGCCGGTGAGTCTTGGTTCCTCCACTTCCAAGACCGCGGACCTTACGGACGCGTAATCCATCTCAACCCTATGGCATGGGACGAAGATTGGCCCGTAATCGGTGAAGATTCTGACGGCGACGGCTGCGGCCAGCCTGTTATGCGGCACAAAAAGCCTGCTGTCAGCAGCAAAGTCGCTGTGACAGTGCCGCCGACAAGCGACGATTTCAACTCACGCGCGCTGGGTCGGCAGTGGCAGTGGCACGCCAACTATAACGACACTTACGGTTTCACCTCCGATATGGGATTCATGCGCCTCTACGGCCACATCCTTACCCCCGACGCACCCAATTTCTGGGAAGTACCCAATCTGTTGCTCCAGAAATTCCCTGCCGAGGAATTTACTGCCACCGCCAAGGTCAAAATTTCGGCCAAGGCTTCTTCGGAAGGAGTCATGTCGGGACTTATCGTCATGGGATGGGACTATGGCGCGCTCGGAGTCGAAAAGACAGGAGACAATTTTACGCTGAAACTCGTCACCTGCCATGATGCCGAACAAGGCAACCGCCAAGAGGCGGAAACAATTGCCACAATCAAGCCGTCGCGTGTCTACGAGGCCGGACTGTACCCCAATCTCGAATGCGACCTGTACCTCCGGGTCAAGGTGGGCAAAGGCGCCGTGTGCAAGTTCAGCTACAGCCTCGACGGCAAGAAATTCATCAGTGCCGGACAGCCGTTTCAGGCCCGTGCCGGGAAATGGATCGGAGCCAAAACGGGTCTGTTCAGCGTAACTCCCGACGGCAATGACCGAGGGTGGATTGACATCGACAACTTCATTGTAACAAAATAACATACCATAAAAATAAATCATGAAACTTACCTCTATCATCCCCATTATAGGAATGGCGTTGAGCGCGGCTGCCTATACCGGCTGCGTAAACGCCTCAGCCGAAACCGAACTTGACATTGACGGAGATCTCGCCTACTGCAATGCCCAGATTCACCGCACACTGGACGGATTGCGCGGGAACAGCGACACCATCGACTACACGATGATGCCCCGAAACATGGAAGGGGATGCCACATGCTGGCATTGCCGCAAGGCCGACAAGGAGGAATGGTGCGGAGGTTTCTGGCCCGGCATCCTGTGGTATAACTATGAGGCGACCGGCGACACGACAATCAGAAAAGAAGCTGAAAAGTTCACTTCGTCACTTGAATTTCTGTCCAAGATTCCCGCCTTTGACCATGACCTCGGATTCCTCATGTTCTGCAGCTATGGCAACGGCTACCGCCTGACCCGCGACCCGCACTACCGTCAGGTAATCATCGATACCGCCGATTCTCTCGCGACCCTCTACAATCCCAACGTGGGTACCATTCTCTCTTGGCCGCGAAATGTCAAGATGCTCGGAGGACACAACACTATCATGGACAACATGATAAACCTTGAGATGCTTTTCTGGGCGGCCAAAAACGGCGGTGGCAGCAACCTCTATGACATCGCCGTGAAACATGCCGAGACGACAATGAAACATCATTTCCGCCCCGACTTCACTTGCTATCACGTCGCTGTATATGACTCGGTAAGCGGCGATTTTATCAAGGGGATGACCCATCAGGGGTATGCCGACAACTCGCTGTGGGCGCGTGGACAGTCTTGGGCCATCTACGGCTACACAATGGTATATCGGGAAACCCGCGACCCTCGTTTCCTTGACTTCGCCCAAAAAGTCACCGACGTCTATCTCGACCGCCTTCCCGAAGACTATGTGCCTTACTGGGACTTTGACGACCCGCGCATCCCCGATGCCCCGCGCGATGCGTCGGCAGCAGCCGTTGTCGCGTCGGCTCTCCTTGAACTACAAGGATACGTCCAGCCCGAGCAAAGCAAGAAATATCTCGCTGCCGCTGAAAAAATGCTTGCATCCCTCGGCTCTGACGCTTACCGCAGCGGTGACCGCCGTCCGGCATTCCTTGACCACTCGGTAGGGCACCATCCCGCCGGAAGCGAGATTGACGCTGCGATAATCTATGCCGACTATTATTACATCGAGGCCCTTCTGCGCAAGAAGAAACTTGAAGAAAAGCATGACGTTCTCGCCACGCTGTAACAGTCAGTTCTTATTTTAAGACCGCAGGCTGAATCGATTCCAATTTTTTTGGCTAATTTTGCCATATCAATCTCACACGTTTCTTCTATCGCAATGAAAAAACTTATATTGGCGGCAGCGATTCTATCATCAATGACCGCTTGCCATGACAAGACGGCAACCATAACAATCAGCAACGCGCTTGATTTTGACCGTCATGGCGAAATCGTCGAAATTGCCATTGACAGCCTTCCGGCAACTGTCGGCACCGGCAAATTTCTCTATGTCACCGACTGTGAAGGAAACGAAATACCGTCACAGGTCACTCACGACAATCTGCTCATTTTCCCGACTGATGTCAAAGCGTCTTCAAGCGCGACCTACAAGGTCTGCTCCTCGGAAACACGCCACGACTATGACACAATAGCACGCGGACGCGTTTATCCCGAGCGCGACGATGACATGGGGTGGGAAAACGACAAGGTCGGATTCCGAGCCTACGGCCCCGCGCTACAGAATCGTGGCGAGCGCGGATTCGGATATGACATTTTCCTGAAACGCGACACCATCTACCCTATCCTCGACATGCTATATGCCATCGAGCTGAATCCCGAGTCATGGGCCCGTGTCGATTCTATCCGCAAGAGCGAGGGCGATGCCGCAGCCGAGGAATTTATCAAGACTTTTTCCTATCATGTCGACCACGGCTATGGGATGGACTGCTATGCTGTAGGCCCTACCCTCGGAGCCGGTGTGGCGGCCTTGATGGTCTCTGACACAATTGTGTATCCGTGGTGCTATCGCGAGGCTGAAATTCTTGACAACGGCCCCCTGCGATTCTCGGTAAAACTCGGCTTCACGCCGCTGAAAGTGGGAGCCGACACCTCGGTCATCGAAACCCGTGTCATCATTCTTGACTCAGGGTCGCATCTTAACCGCACAGATATTTCATATACCGGCCTGACCGCTCCGGCTCCAATCGCGACCGGAATAGTGCTGCACGACACCGAGGGAACCGTTACTGCCGACCCCGAGAAGATGTTCATATCCTATATCGACCCCACGCAGGGTCCTGATAACGGCAAGGTGTTCATGGGTGCCACATTCCCTGTGAATGTAACCGAAACAAGAGTTGACCGCCACGACGATTCTCCATCCCATGTCCTCGCCATCAGTCCCTACACACCCGGTGATACTTACCGTTATTACTGGGGATTCGCATGGGACAAAACCGATATTGACAACATCGATGACTGGAACGACCATCTTGCCCGTCAGGCAGCAACACTCCGCTCTCCGCTAAAGATTGAAATAAATAAGTGTTCAAAGTTAAACGATATAAGATAATGGTAAATTTTTCACTGGAAGGTAAAGTGGCCCTTGTTACCGGAGCTGCTTACGGTATAGGACTCGCCATCGCTCAGGCATTTGCCGAGGCCGGCGCAAAAATAGTGTTTAACTGCTCGCGTCAGGAGACTGTTGACCGCGGCCTCGCCGCCTACAAGGAACTCGGCATCGATGCAAAAGGCTATCTCTGCGACGTGACCGACGAGGACGCTGTAAAGGCTATGGTCGCCGACATCGAGGCCACCGTAGGCACAATCGACATCCTTGTCAACAACGCCGGGATTATCAAACGTATCCCGATGGAGGAAATGGCAGTCGAGGATTTCCGCCGCGTCATCGACGTGGACCTTGTCGCCCCCTACATCTGTGCCAAGGCTGTCATCCCGGGAATGATCAAGAAGGGACACGGAAAAATCATCAATATCTGCTCGATGATGAGCGAGCTTGGCCGCGAGACAGTCAGCGCCTACGCTGCCGCAAAGGGCGGTCTCAAGATGCTCACCCGCAACATCTGCTCCGAGTTTGGCGAACACAATATCCAATGCAACGGCATCGGCCCCGGCTACATAGCGACCGAGCAGACCGCCCCGTTGCGCGAGCGTCAGCCCGACGGCAACCGTCACCCGTTTGACTCGTTTATCATTTCCAAGACTCCCGCTGCCCGCTGGGGCACCCCCGAGGACCTCATGGGGCCCGCCGTGTTCCTCGCCTCCGATGCCTCCAACTTTGTCAACGGCCACGTCCTCTACGTCGACGGCGGCATCCTCGCCTACATCGGCAAGCAACCCAAATAAATAGGGTTTAGGGTTTTGGTTTAAGGTTTAGATAAATGTCATGTATTCTGACATGAGCGTCGGCAGGCACATAACTGACGACCTAATTCCTCTATCAATGGGCGCAAGTCGTCAACTTCCTCACGAGCTGCCAAGCCTAAATCAACCGCTAAAGTTAACTGGCAAAGCACCTCCATGAGTGAGCCATAAGCGATTTCGCAAAAGAATTCTATTATCTAAACATTAAACCAAAACCTTAAACCAATTAAAATAACCAACCGCGCATGGAACAAGTATTTTCCTATATAATCGGGCTGGGGGCGGCGGTCATGATGCCGATTATTTTCACGATTTTAGGCGTGTGTATCGGCATCAAATTCGGCGACGCGCTAAAGGCCGGTCTCAAAGTGGGCGTAGGCTTCATCGGTCTCTCTATCGTGACCGCCCTGCTCACCTCGGCTCTCGGACCCGCGCTCAACACTGTTGTCGATATTTATGACCTGCAACTCCATGTCTTTGACATGGGATGGCCCGCTGCCGCAGCCGTTGCCTACAACACTGCCATCGGCGCGTTCATCATCCCCGTGTGTCTCGGCGTGAACCTGCTCATGCTTCTCACCAAGACGACCCGCACCGTCAACATCGACCTGTGGAACTACTGGCACTTCGCTTTTATCGGGGCAGTAATCTATTTTGCCAGCGACTCTCTTGCATGGGGATTTTTCGGGGCAATCGTATGCTACATCATCACCCTCATCCTCGCCGACATGACCGCCAAGAAATTCCAAGGTTTTTACAAAGACATGGACGGCATCTCGATTCCTCAACCCTTCTGCGCCGGATTCGTTCCTTTTGCTTGGGCCATAAACAAGGGCCTCGACAAAATCCCGGGTATTGAGAAACTCGAAATCGATGCCGAGGGGATGAAAAAGAAATTCGGACTAATGGGCGAGCCTCTGTTTCTCGGAGTGGTCGTCGGGATTGCCATCGGCTGTCTGACCTGTGATTCTTGGAGCCAGATTGTCGACAAGATTCCCTATATCCTCGGTCTCGGCATAAAGATGGGCGCAGTCATGGAACTTATCCCCCGTGTGACCGTGCTGTTCATCGAGGGGTTGAAACCCATCAGCGACGCAACCCGAAGCCTCATCGCCCGCAAGTTCAAGGGAGCCGAAGGTCTCAACATCGGCATGAGTCCCGCTCTTGTAATCGGCCACCCTGCCACGCTCGTTGTATCATTGCTGCTCATCCCCGTGACACTCGCGTTTGCCGTCTTCCTTCCCGGCAACCAATTCCTGCCCCTTGCATCGCTTGCCGGAATGTTCTATGTGTTCCCCCTCGTCCTGCCCTTCACCCGGGGAAATGTCGTCAAGACGTTCATCGTCGGCCTCGTAGTCATTGTCATGGGACTTTACATGGTGACCAACCTCGCCCCGTGGTTCACACTCGCCGCCAAGGATGTGTTTGCCGCGACCGGAGACTCGGCAGTCGCCATTCCCGATGGTTTTGACGGTGGAAGTCTCGACTTCGCGTCAAGTCCTCTCGCATGGGTGATTTTCCAGTGTACCGAAAACCTGAAGTGGGTCGGCTCCGCAATACTCGTCCTCGTCACGATGGCCATGATGTGGTGGAACCGTGTCCAGATCATCCGCAATCAGAAAGCGATGATTGAGAAAAATTCGACTGAAATTCAAGTAACCGAATAACAACATTCAACACAATATGAAAAAGATATTCCTGTCAGTAGCAGTAGCGGTGGCCGCGTTCTCGGCAATGGCACAGACTGACTACACCGTGATGCGCGCCTGTCACCCTGACGATGTCAAGAACTATGACACAGAGAAACTCCGTTCCCACTTCATGATGCCCAAGGTGATGGAACAGGACAAGTTCAACTTCACCTACTCGATGTATGACCGTCTCATTTTCGGCGGGGTGATTCCTGTAGCCAAAGTAATGACACTCGAAAACATCGACCCGCTTAAAGCGGAATATTTCCTTGAACGCCGCGAACTGGGCGTTATCAACGTGGGTGGCGACGGAATTGTTTCAGTCGACGGCAAGGAGTACGAACTTCGTTTCAAGGATGCCCTCTATGTGGGCCGAGGCAACAAAAATGTATCTTTCCGAAGCAAAGATGCCGCCAATCCCGCCAAATTTTATATCAATTCCACCCCTGCCCACACTGCCTACAAGACACAGCTCATCACGATAGACGGGCGCAAGGGGTCGATAAAGGCCAACTCGTTTGCCGCCGGTTCTATGGAGGAAAGCAACGACCGCGTCATCAACCAGCTCATCGTCAACAATGTGCTCGAAGAAGGACCCTGCCAGCTTCAGATGGGATTGACCGAACTGAAACCGGGAAGCGTGTGGAACACCATGCCGTGTCACACCCATGACCGCCGCGTCGAAGCCTATTTCTATTTCAACGTTCCCGAGGGTAACGCCATCTGCCACCTCATGGGAGAACCGCAGGAAAACCGCCTCATCTGGCTGCAAAACGAGCAGGCCGTCATGTCGCCCGAGTGGTCAATCCACGCTGCCGCCGGCACTTCCAACTACATGTTTATCTGGGGCATGGGAGGTGAAAATCTCGACTATGGCGACATGGACAAAGTCACCTATCTTGAAATGAAGTAAGAAGTGGTTTAAACTTATAGCCCGTTGACTGTTACAAGTATCTAACACTTCTTGATGAGTTCAAATCTGATTACGAAATGACCCAAGACTTTAAAGAAGTAAACGAAAGCTACACTCTCCCCGAGGCAATCCGCGAGGCTCAACGCTGCCTGAAATGCAAGGTGCCGAGCTGTAAAAAGGGTTGCCCCATCAGCAATGACATTCCCGACTGGATTGCCGAGCTTGCCAAGGGCAACTTCGGCAATGCCATGTCTATAATCCACAACCGCAGCAACCTGCCGGCCGTCTGCGGGCGCGTGTGTGCCCACGAGCGGCAGTGTGAGGGAAACTGCGTCCTCGGCAAGAAGGGACAGCACATCAACATCGGCAAACTGGAACGTTTCGTTGCCGACTTTGACTCGAATGCAGGACTGACCCACGAGGCAATCCCCGAAAAGTCACGCGGGCGCATAGCCGTCATCGGCAGCGGCCCCGCCGGACTGACAGCAGCAGGCGACCTCGCCCGTAGCGGATTTGCTGTCGAGATTTTCGAGATGGAGCCGGAACCGGGCGGAGTTCTGATGTTTGGCATTCCCGAATACCGTCTACCGAAAGAGGTTGTGCGTCGCGAAATAAAAAAAATCGAAAATCTCGGCGTGGTTTTCCACCTCAACACCACTATCGGTGAAAACTATACCGTCGACGACCTTTTCTCGCAAGGTTTCGATGCCATCTTCATGGGGACAGGCACCGGTGTGCCGAAAAAGCTCGACATTCCCGGCATCAGACATCCCGGCGTGCGTCAGGCCATCAGGTTTTTGCGCCGCGTAAGCCTTTATGAAAACGGGTTCCTAAACCGCAACGAAGTCATCGTCGGTAAAGGAGACAAAGTTTTCGTAATCGGTTGCGGAAACACAGCTATCGATGCCGCCCGCACAGCCGTGCGCATGGGGTCTGACGAGGTCACCGTCGTCTACCACCGCACCATAAACGACATGAGCGCGTTGCGCGCCGAATATGACGACGCGGTTGCCGAAGGGGTGAAATTCCTATGGAAATCATCGGTAGTCGAGATTGACGGCGATTCCGACAGTCCCAAACTCAACCATATCGTCATCGATACCGAAGGGAAACGCACGACTGTCGAGGCCGACCATGTCATCATGGCAGTGGGAAGCGCGCCTGCATCACGCATCGTCTCCACGACCGAGGGTATCGATGTCGACGGAAAAGGATATGTCCTCACCCGCGAAACCCCCTACGGGATGACCTCGCGCAAAGGGGTGTTTGCCGGCGGCGACGTAATCAACCGTCCTGCGACAGTGGTTCATGCAATGCTTGACGCAAAACTCGTGGCCGAGGGCATAGCCCAATATGTCGATGCAGTAAAACTGTTAGAAACAATCAATAAATAAACAAAATAAACAGACAGCCTGATTTCCTTCTGCATCTACTGTAAGATATTATCGCTTCAACTTGAACATATACTTTATTTAATGAGCAAAATTGTAACTCTCGGCGAAATCATGCTTCGCCTTTCGCCTGCCGGAAACTATCGCTTTACGCAGGTTGATTCTTTTGATGTTATATGGGGCGGCGGCGAAGCCAATGTCGCTGTTTCCTGCGCCAACTATGGCCATGACGCTTATTTCGTCTCAAAACTCCCCAAGCACGAAATCGGACAGGCAGCTGTCAACGCTCTGCGCCGATATGGTGTTCTCACTGACCATATTGCCCGAGGCGGAGACCGCGTGGGCATCTACTACTGCGAGACCGGAGCGTCAATGCGCCCGTCAAAGGTCATCTATGACCGCGCCCACTCGGCAATTGCCGAGGCCGACCCTGCCGATTTCGATTTTGACGCAATCATGGAAGGCGCCGACTGGTTCCACTGGAGCGGCATCACCCCGGCTATCAGCGACAAAGCGGCCGAGCTGACACGGCTTGCCTGCGAGGCCGCAAAACGCCACGGCGTGACAGTCAGCGTTGACCTCAACTTCCGCAAAAAACTGTGGACAAGCGAGAAGGCACAATCCATTATGCGTCCGCTCATGAAATATGTCGACGTGTGCATCGGAAACGAGGAGGATGCCGAACTATGCCTCGGATTCAAACCCGATGCCGATGTCGAGGGGGGAAATACTGATGCCGAAGGCTACAAGGGCATCTTCGCCGCCATGATGAAAGAATTCGGATTCAAGTATGTAGTTTCTACCCTGCGTGAGTCATTCTCGGCGACCCACAACGGATGGAAAGCTATGATTTACAACGGCGAGGAATTTTATCAGTCCAAGCGCTACGACATCAACCCCATCATTGACCGCGTGGGCGGCGGTGACTCTTTCTCGGGCGGCCTCATCCACGGACTTTTGACAATGGACAACCAAGGCGACGCGCTCGAATTTGCAGTGGCGGCTTCGGCCCTCAAGCACACCATCCCCGGTGACTTCAACATGGTTACCGCCGAGGAGGTAAACGCTCTTGCCCGAGGCAACGCCAACGGCCGCGTACAGCGATAACGGACTTTTTGAACAGCCTCTGATTATTCAAAGTTCAGAAACAGCAGTCAATTCTGCCGTTTCTGAACTTTTTATTTTGTCCGATGGTTATGAATTATTATTTTTGCAATCAATGAGACTGTTCATCACATCACTGCTGTTGTCGATTGCGGCCCTCTGTCATGCCGCAACACCGATTACAGGCCAATGCGAGATTGGCCCCGAACAGATGTGGCAATTTGTCCTCTCCCACAACCCCGATTTTCCGCGCGAGACAGCCGAGGCATTCTATGAAGTGGGAAACCTCTACAATATCCGTGGCGACATCGCCTTGTGTCAAGCCATCATCGAGACGGGGTGGTTCAAGTTTGAAAACGGTACAGCCGTGACTGCCGACGACCACAATTATTGCGGCCTCGGGGTGAGAAAACGCGGCAAGAAAGGGTGCAGTTTCTCGTCGGCCTATGAGGGTGTGACGGCGATGATACAGCACCTCTTTGCCTACGCGACCGACTGTGACCTCCCCGACGACGAGCCTATTGTCGACCCCCGTTTCAACCTTGTCAACCGCGGTTGCGCGCCCACATGGGAATCCCTATCGGGACGCTGGGCCATGAACACCCGCTATGGCCGCGACATCCTGACAATCTACAACCGCCTCGCCGATTTCCGCATCGACCCCTCCCTCACCCCCACCAAGACCATCGAGCGCATCGAAGTCATCATCCCCGAGTAATCCACTACTCCTAAGTTCAAAATAATTAAAGGAAAACCACATGGTCTTATCAGAATGCAAATGCACAAAGATTTTCTGAGTTAGTTATAACATACATCAAATCATATTACATTATCCTATCTAATTTCAACTTTAGCGCACGTTTAAAAATTCCATATATCTCACCAAAAAAAATTAATAAAAGCAAAGAAATCAACAAACTTTTATTTTAATTTATTTGTTAAGATAAAAAAGGCACCAAAACTGTAAATATATTATCGGTTTAATTTTGAACATCTACTTATGAAAAAACCGAAAGTAATAAAAATCATCTCCTTGATTGGATTCGTAATCTCGTCATGGTTTGTGATATGGCCTCCGGGTGGAATCAAATGGCTGCCGTATGTGTTTGTCGTAACAGGAGGTATTTCGCTGCACTTTTTAATAGGGAAAGGCGAAGGTGTATCCCGGAAAAGGGCAATTATCGTTCTCTGCATGGCGATTTTGATAGCTTGGATAATATTTTATTTTATTTGACAATTATGTTGTTATGACTTGGGTCCGAATATTAGGAGTCGTGATATATTTTATATCAGGTTGGTTGGTTATTTGGCCACCTGAGAATCATCAGTGGGTTGCATATATCTGCGCGGTAACTCAGGTTCTGTCTATATTTTTGATCGGGAAAGCAAATAAGAAACTGACCTCCGGCCGCATCGTTCTCTTAGTAGTCATCGTGGCTGTCGAGCTGATATTTCTCTATGTAATCAATCACATTTACCCCGAATGAGATCTCCGCGTCGGCGATAAACCCTATCGCCGACGCGGTTGTTATTTTAGTATGGCAACTATTTTTAACAGATTAAGGGATGAGTTCTACCGAGGCGTCGAGTGGCGGCGGAGACATGTGGGCGACACGCCTTTCATGTTCATCCTCGCATGTGTGACGGGACTGCTCACCGGAACGACGGCCTTTCTGTTAAAACGCTCGATTGCGACTGTATCGGGATGGCTCACCGAGCGGTTCAGTGACTACGGCCCCGACTATACCTTCCTGTTCATCCCGCTCGCCGGGATTCTGCTGTCGGGAATATTCATGCGTTATGTGATTCACCGCAATATCGCCCACGGGGTGCGCAAGATGATTCTCGGATTCAGGCAGCGCGTCTACCGTCTCAGCGGGAAGTTAATCTATTCACCCTTCATTGCCAGCACGTTCACGCTCGGATTCGGCGGCTCGGCGGGTTCCGAAGGTCCCATCGCCACCACCGGCGCGGCCATCGGCAGCAACATCGGCAAGGCATGCCGGCTGTCGCCCCACCTGCTGATTATAATGACCGGCTGCGGTGCCGGGGCGGGAATTGCCGGAATTTTCAAAGCTCCCGTCGGCGGTATGCTGTTCACGCTCGAAGTGTTGCAACTCCCGCTGTCGACAGTGGCGGTAATCGCGCTGCTCGTCGCGTGTCTAACCTCGGCACTGACCGCCTACATCCTCTCGGGGTGCACTATAGACCTCGCGTTTTCGGCCCCGATGCCAACGTTTGACACCGCGCTGCTTCCGTGGGCGCTCCTGCTCGGTGTCTTCTGCGGATGTTACTCGCTGTATTACAGCTATATCATGAAAAAGGTCGAGAATTTTCTCAACCGGCTCGGAAATCCGTGGGTCAAGAACCTCGTCGCGGGGGGCATCCTATCGCTCCTTGTGTTTCTATTCCCGGCCCTCTATGGCGAGGGATACGGAATCGTCGGAAAAATCATCAACGGTCATGGCAGCGACATTGCCCTCGGCACATTCCTCAACTCCGCGCTGCCCGACGCATGGGTACTGCTACTGATTGCCGCAGGGATTCTGCTTGCCAAGTGCTTTGCGACCTCGTCGACCAACAGCGGTGGCGGTGTGGCCGGAGATTTCGCCCCCACCCTCTTTGCCGGAAGTGTGGCCGGATTCTTCTTCGCAACATTGCTCAACACTCTTTTCGGCCTCCGGCTCCCCGTCGGAATCCTCGCTTTGCTCGGCATGGCCGGAGTCATGGCCGGAGCAATCCGCGCCCCCATGATGGCCATATTCCTGACCATCGAAATGACCGCATCCTACTCTTTCCTCCTGCCGGTTGTCGTGACCGCGACAGCAGCTTTCGGCATCGTGCGCCTTTCCCGCCTCGAAACAATCTACTCGGACCGCAAAAAACTCCGCGACCAAAAAATGTGAAAGGTCAGCCTGAAGCAATCAGGCAGACCTTTTACATTCAAGTCGTCTTACTCAACCCGAGGTTACTTGACCAGTACCTTTATTGTCGAGTTGTCGGTTCGAAAGACATACACTCCCGGTGCGACTGTCACAGTCTGCCCCGCAGCATAATCTCCGCAATAAATCAATGTGCCGTCTACGGCGGCCACTACGAGATACCCTCTATATCCGGGCAATCTGACTTCTCGCCCGGCAATCTCTACAGCCTGAGCTGCATCTGCCGCGACATCCGATATTCCCGAAGCTCCGAGGTCAACCTCCAAGTCTACCCCACGGGATTCGTTATCTCCCTTGAAAAGACCCGATACTGAATACTGATGGATTCCTTCTCCGGGATTTTCGTCTTTAAACGAGGCAGCCAAAGTCGTACCCAAAAGGTTTCCGTCACGATAAACTGCAAATGCATAGGGATAATACATGTCAAGTTTCGCATCAGTCTCCCCGGCAGGGACAACAATTTCTCGGTCAGGTTCTATTGCAGGTTTTACCAAAGTCGCATATCCGAATATATTGCCGTTAAGACGCATATCGGTAGTCCATGTCTTGCCGTCGTAGCTCACAAGGTCGCCATATCCTTTCACGGCAGGGCCCTTGTCGGTGAGCACGGTGACATTGGTCACAGCCGATTCATAATGAACCCCTATCCACACGTCTTTGTCAGCTGTGATTTCGACAGATTTTGTCAACACGATATTGTTCCACACCATGTTGCCAAACTCTTTCAGCACACGTTCCGATACAAGTTGCGCCGGGGAGCCGTCACCGGGTTCCGATTCCCACACCCGCAGGGTACATTTCAGTTCATTCTGCGACTGACATGGATAGAACGCCACCCGACGGATTTTATATCCTTTATAAATCGCCAAATCCTCGGCACGGAAACGGTGAACGTAGTCCATCGACTTAACCGGCAGGTCAATCATCTCGAAATTTTCCTCATCATCATTCATGCGGGTCAGGCGGGTGTCAAGTTCCCAAGACAGCTTGACACTGCCATTATCGGCCACGATGTGGTCAAGCGAAACAATGCAGTTGGATGGAATCCTCGCATCTGTCGCGATATATGGCGACACGAGTCCCGATTGATATTCGGCATCAACCGTATAGGACAAAAGTGTCTGATTCCCTATCGCATCATCAACATAAGATGTTCCCTCTACTCTGGATAGCAAGTGGCCATTGCGGAACAGATTGTAACACACGGGCTCATCATCCCCCTCGGGAGCATCCCATGAAAGGGAGACGATACCGCGACGCGATGTAGCGGTCAAATTGCGCGGGGAAGCAGGTTCTTCGTCACTCAAAAAATCAAAATCTACTGTCCCGTCAATGTTTTCCACGATATTGTCAAGGCCCTTATAGGTATATCGCCCCGAAACAGAGCGTGTGGACGGCAGAGTGCGGTCGTTGAACGCCGTTACAGATGCCGAGCCGGGGAAAGGCGCGATATCACTGCTGACAGCCCCATATGTATAGCTGTCAGTGTCAGGGTCACACATTGCTCCGGCACAGACAGTGTAAACCGCCTGCGGAAACGAATTGTTTATCGTGTTACTCACGAGATTTCCATCAACCAGCGACTCGTTGATGTGATACACAAGCAATCCCTCCCCGGGCAAAGCACAGTCAAATTCACCTTCGCGCCTACGGTTCTCTATCACAAAATATTCCCCGGGCAACGTACAGTCAAACCGATAAGCCTCAGGCACAAAAGTAGCGCCTTTCATCCCTTTCACGCCCACTGACTCGCCAAGCGTTAAAGGAGACACCCATCCGAGCTGTATTTTCTGCCACATATTTATACCAGCCGGGCGGTTGCCATACTCACCGTTCCATGCACCTGACCCCATAAGGTCCCATACTCCTGTCCCGGGAAATTCCCCGCCACTTAGTGAATAATCTGTATCATAGAAGTCCGGAGCGCCAAGATTGTGACCAAACTCATGACACATCACCCCGATTGTCGACATCTTGGTCAAGTCTTTCCCAAGTAGTTCAGGCTGGATGGTGTAGCGTCTCACTTGAATTCCGTCAAACTCCATTCCATAAATCGTGCTTGAATGTGACCAAATATCGCTTGACGAGCCGGTTGCCTCCTGCCCCGCTCCCTGATGAATGACCGCGAGACCGTCAAGAATACCGTCTCCGTCATTATCAAATTCAGTGAAATCAATCTCTCCGTCGATAATGTGGAGCGCGTCGGCTATCATGGCAAGCGCGCCGTCGGCCCCGTAATGACTCTTTTCATAGGGGAGCGTAATCCACCGTGTCACGGTCGTGGTTATGTCAAGCTGTCCATAGGAATTTTCAAGATAATAGTCACGAAAACTGCCTATTCTGGCATATTTTTCGCCATTCATGTACATGTCAAAATCCTCCTTGGCAAACCTCGGGGATGTGTCTTTGTAGTTCAGCAACAGCATCAACAGCTTGCGCTCCCCCTTGGAAGGGAATGTTCCGTCAATCTGAGTGTTAAAACCGGCATCGGAGAGTTTTCGCGGTGAGGAAGCTTCCTTGATCTGTGACACGCTAAAATTCAGACCCGGCTTGATTCCGAGAAATGATGCTTCTGACGAGTTTCCGCCGCAATAACGCAACGCTGACGGTTCAAGCCTGCCGGCACGAGACTCGGCATATACGAGATATCCGCTGTCATCACGCAGCAGCGTATATCCGTCGTCCGACACGGCCCAGTTAAAATGCTCGTCACCTTTCAGCGTGACGGTCACGACACTTCCGTCGGGTTGCACGACTTCTACCGGTGACGGACAGGCAGGAACAGCATGTGCACCGGCAACTCCTAACAGCACTGCCGCACAAGTTGTTATAAATTTCAATCGAGACATATCTTAGAGGGTGTTTAATAACAAATGTTAATCCAAAG
>DLAR01000016.1 GCA_002494015.1 Porphyromonadaceae bacterium UBA7042
ATTTGTTATGAAACGCCCTCTTACGCAGGCCGGCGATGATAATGATGGTTAGCGCGATGCTGATAATGACCGCGGCGAGGTTGTCGGCCCCGGCCTTGTTCATGTCTTCCTCGATATATCCCGCGCGTTGCGCCCACGAGGCGATGACGACGATAGAATTATTGACAGCGTGAACCGTAACGGGTACCCACAGGCTCCGGCTCCACCACAGCAGGTATCCGAAATAGGCTCCGAGCAGCAGGCGGGGAAAAAATCCGAAGAACTGGACATGGAACGCGCTGAAAAGAATGGCGGTGCCCCATATCGCGACATGTGCTGTCAAGGGGGGAGTGCGGTCGATGTCATTGTTTCGCGATGTCGCGAGAAGGCGCTGAAGGGTGCCTCGGAAGAAAATTTCTTCGCTGAATCCGGCAAGGATGCCGACGATTAACACTCCGGTTATCAGGTCGCCGATTCCTGTTCCCCCGAGCAATGTGTTTATTGCCACTTGTGCGGCCGTTTCCGAGTTGCGCATCCATGTCTCGACACCGGCAAGAGAGGCGGGGAGCGACAAGGATTCGTTCCACGCGACAAGAGCGTTCATGGCGGGCATCGCGACAAGGAGTCCGGCGACGGCAAGGAGGGCGGTGAGCCACGGGTAGCGCGAGTCAATCCTGAGGAGGGTGGCCGGGCGGCGGGTTACCATGACAGCGGTGACGATTGCCGGGAGGATGAACATGAAAATATCCTGCGCGACAGTGGCAAGGCGGAGTGTAACCGTGGTAGAGCCTTTCATTGTTATAATGCTCACGATGGCTGCACCCGCGAGGAGGCAGATGAACGAGACCAATAAAAAGAGGAACAGGCGCGAAACTGGGCGCACGTTAAATGAGTTGCCGGTCATAGATGCAAGTAAAAATCTTTGGTTAGTGAAACGTAATCGGCACTGTAGCCGCCGTCGCTCAGACGGATTACAAGGTCATCGGAAACGCATGGTGACGCTGTCATTGACAACCGCCGCAAAGTGCGTATCGGTGTGCGTGAGCCTGTCTTGGAGTAAACCCGCGTTACTGCTGTCGTGTGCAGCCGCGCAAGCTCGGCAAGGAAGTCGATTTCGCCATCACGGGTTGACGGGGCGATGAAACACAGACTTCCGTTTGGAGTCAGCAGTTGCGTGGCAAGCGATATGAGTTGCGTCACGTCGAATGTTTCGCCGTGACGGGCCGTGGCGCGGGCCGCATCGGGCGCATGAAGTGTCTCGCTGAAAAATGGCGGGTTAGACACAATGAGGTCCCATCGGCCCTCCGGTCTCTGCGCAACATCCATTATGTCGCCTTCGATTATCGTGACCCGGTCATGCCACGGCGACTTGTCAATGTTGTTCCGCGCGTCGGCACACGCATCGGGCGCAATCTCGATACCTGTGACTTTTGCCTCTGGAAACCGTTGAGCCGCCATCAGGGAGATGAGTCCTGAACCTGCGCCGATGTCAAGCACGTTTCGAGGCATGGTGTCACCGGTCATTCCGCACCACGCTCCGACCAGCACCCCGTCGGTGCCCACCTTCATCCCGCATCGGGAATCATCGACAGTGAATTTTTTGAATGAGAAAGACATGGGCCGTTAAGATTGGTTTCTACCAAAAGTCAACAGTTCCCCGACAGCATTAAGATAATTTTCTACCTCTTGAACATAGGGCATGACTTCTGATTCGGTCGCGTCAAACATGTCGTCATAATCCCCGGCCTGTCTTAATGAAAACAATCGGGAAAACAATTGTCCGTATTTTCGGTCAAGCAATCCGGGTAAAATAAATTTTTCACCAATCAAGGCTATAATCCCGCTGTGTGTCTTTGCCTTGAATCCTTTGTCTAAAATCAAGGCGCTTGATGCATAATATACGGTATAATAAAGGCGGTTGCCGACGAGATTCCAATATCCAAGATTTGCAATCGATTTGGCTTCTTTAGGGCTTTGTCTCGCTTTTTCAAGCCTGTAATTAATAATCGTTATTCTATCCTCGCTGTTTAGCATAGTCTGATTCCGTCGGAGTTTACATTATCAAAAAAGTCAGTTCCGGACCGTTTTTCCCAGTCTGAAGATGTGTACATCAAGGGGTGTATCATTGTTTTCATTTTCCACCCTAATTCCCAGAACGGATAGCAGAACCGGTCGTGGTCATTGGATTCCAGAGATGTTTTGTCTACGATGATTAATAAATCCCAGTCAGAATCTGACGAGTTGTCACCACGAGCCCGTGACCCAAAAAGGATAGCACGGGTTCCCGATGGTAAAATTGATTCTGCCATCTGCTTGATGGAGGCAATTATATTAATGGATGATTTTGCGGCACTCATGGACTAAAACATTTCATTTAAAAACATTCAGCCACAAAATTACAAAATAAATTGCAAAAACGGCGGGAAACGACTAATTTTGCAAATTATTTTGACACATGTCTTGAGAAATATCGAATAAACCAATATAATATGCTGACAGCAAAGGAAATACGCGACTCTTTCAAAGAGTTTTTCCGCTCCAAGGGGCATCATATCGTTCCCTCGGCTCCCATGGTCATCAAGGATGACCCAACGTTGATGTTTACTAACGCCGGTATGAACCAGTTCAAGGACATCATACTCGGTAACGCCGCCGCCAAGTATCAGCGTGTAGCCGACTCGCAGAAGTGTCTCCGCGTCTCGGGCAAGCACAACGACCTCGAGGAAGTGGGTATGGACACTTATCACCACACCATGTTTGAAATGCTCGGCAACTGGTCGTTTGGCGACTATTTCAAGCAGGAGGCTATCGACTGGGCGTGGGAATATCTCGTCGATGTTCTGAAACTCGACCCGGCACGTCTTTATGCCACAGTGTTTGAAGGCGCGGCCGACGAAGGTCTTGAACGCGACAACGAGGCAGCCGCAATCTGGGCAAAGCACCTGCCCGAATCGCATATTATAAACGGTAACAAGCATGACAACTTCTGGGAGATGGGCGATACGGGTCCCTGCGGGCCCTGTTCCGAAATCCACATCGACCTGCGCAGTGACGAGGAACGTGCCGCTGTCGACGGTGTGTCGCTTGTCAACCATGACAACCCCCTCGTGATTGAGATTTGGAACCTTGTGTTCATGCAGTACAACCGCAAGGCCGACGGCTCGCTTGAACCGCTCCCCGCCCGCGTTATTGACACCGGCATGGGTTTTGAACGTCTCTGCATGGCGCTTCAGGGCAAGAAGTCCAACTATGATACCGACGTGTTCACCCCGCTCATCAGCAAGATTTCCGAGCTTTCGGGCCTGAAATATGGCGAGGATGCAAAGGTCGACATCGCCATGCGCGTCATCGCCGACCATGTGCGCACAATCGCCTTCTCGATCGCTGACTCCCAGCTCCCCGGCAACGCCAAGGCCGGATATGTAATCCGCCGCATCCTTCGCCGTGCCGTGCGCTACGCTTATACATTCCTCCGCCAGAAACAAGCCTTCATGTACCGCCTTGTCAACACCCTTATCGACTCGATGGGCGAGGCTTATCCCGAAATCGAGCGTCAGCGCGAGCTTATCATGAAAGTCATCAAGGAGGAAGAAGATTCATTCCTGCGCACCCTTGACAAGGGTATCGACATCCTTGACGGAGCTATCGCCGCCGCGCGTAAGGCCGGCCGCACCGAGATTTCCGGCAAAGAGGCGTTTGTGCTTTACGATACCTACGGTTTCCCTCTCGACCTGACCGAGCTGATTCTTAAAGAGAACGGCATGACGATGGACAAGGCCGAGTTTGACAGCGAGATGGAGGCTCAGAAAACCCGTGCCCGCAATGCCGCCGCAGTCGAGACAACCGACTGGGTTGTTGTCCGCGAGGGTGAGCCTGTGTTTGTCGGTTATGACGAGACATCGTGCCCCACACAGATTCTCCGTTATCGCAAGGTGACTCAGAAAAATAAAGAATTTTATCAGATAGTCCTCTCGGCCACCCCCTTCTATGCCGAAATGGGCGGTCAGGTGGGCGACAGCGGAACGCTGGCCTGCGGTGACGAGGTTGTGGAAATCTACGACACCAAGCGTGAGAACGGTATGGGCGTGCATCTGACCAAGAAGCTTCCCGCTGACGTTACCGCCACCTTCGAGGCTGCAATCAATGTAGAAAACCGTCGCGCCACCGAGTGCAACCACACTGCAACCCACCTCCTTCACGCCGCCTTGCGCGAGGTGCTCGGCACACATGTGGAGCAGAAAGGCTCTTTCGTGTCTCCCGGCCTCCTGCGTTTTGACTTCTCCCACTTCCAGAAAGTCACCCCCGAGGAACTCCGCAAGGCCGAAAAGATTGCCAACCGCCATGTGCGCGAGGCTATCGCGCTTGACGAGCACCGTTGCGTGCCCATTGCCGAGGCCATGAAGATGGGGGCGATGGCTCTTTTCGGTGAAAAATATGGCGAGGAAGTGCGCGTTATCCGCTATGGTGATTCCGTCGAGCTCTGCGGCGGTACCCATGTCGCCAATACCGGAAACATCGGCATGATAAAGATTATCAGCGAGAGCAGCATCGCTGCGGGAATCCGCCGCATCGAGGCGATTACCGGCGAGGCAGTCGAGAATGCGGTCAATGACATCACCGACAACATGCGTCAGATAGGGGAGATGTTGCACAACGCTCCCGACATGGTTCAGGCCATGCGCCGCACCATCGACGAGAACGCCGAGCTGCGCCGTCAGGCCGAAGATTACTTCAAGGAACGTGTGCGCAACCTGTCACGCGACCTCCTTGAAAAGGCCGAGGTTATAAACGGTATAAAGGTAATCAAGATGGCCGGTGTCCGTGTCCCCGACGCGGTTAAGGGCGTGGCATTCGAGGTGCGCGTCCAGTCACCTGAAAAGACAGCGTTCATCGCCGCGACTGTCGATGTCGCCGGGAAACCCCTTCTGACGGTAGCGCTCACCGATGACCTTGTGGCCGCCGGATTTAACGCGTCGGCTATTGTGCGCGAGGCTGCCAAGGCTATCCAAGGCGGTGGCGGCGGACAGCCCGGATTCGCTCAGGCCGGCGGTAAGAACAGGGACGGTCTGACACAGGCACTCCAGACCATGTATGATAATTTCAAGGGTTAAGAATCCGCGATAAACATTTCTAAATCCTGCGATAAAGCCTTGCTGTTTTATCGCAGGATTTTTATTTAACTGTTAAGTTGAATTTTTCAATGGAAATGACTAAATTTGCAAAAATTTTTTTATAAAGCGAAATTACACCTCGTTATGAGCAAACGATTCAACGAATACAATGGCTTGAACCTCCCTGAAATCAATCGCGAAATGCGCGGTAAATGGGAAAATGACCGTGTCTTTGAGCGCACGATGACTGAACGCGAAGGCTGTCCTTCATTTGTTTTCTTCGAGGGGCCTCCCTCGGCCAACGGCAAGCCGGGTATCCACCATGTGCTCGCCCGCACCATCAAGGATATTTTCTGCCGCTACAAGACCATGCAGGGTTTTCAGGTGAAGCGCAAGGCCGGATGGGATACCCACGGACTTCCTGTCGAGCTCGGCGTTGAAAAGAACCTTGGCATAACGAAGGAGGACATCGGCAAGAAGATTTCGGTAGACGAATATAATGCAGCGTGTCGCGCCGAGGTGATGAAATATACCCGCGAGTGGGAGGAACTCACCTCGCAGATGGGTTACTGGGTTGACATGCCCAATGCCTATATAACCTACGACAACCGCTACATCGAATCAGTGTGGTGGCTTCTCGCGCAACTTTATAAGAAAGGATTCCTTTATAAGGGCTACACCATCCAGCCCTATTCTCCCGCCGCCGGCACCGGCCTGAGCTCTCACGAGCTCAACCAGCCCGGTTGCTATCGTGACGTGAAGGACACCACCTGTATCGCGCAGTTCCGTGCAATAATCGAGGATAACGAAAAATTCGCTGCAATCAACGGTGAGCTGACACAGTGGGGAACTCCCTGTTTCCTCGCATGGACCACCACGCCTTGGACCCTCCCGTCCAATACGGCTCTCGCTATGGGGCCTTCCATTGCCTATAACATCGTCAAGACCTATAACCCTTATAGTGGGAAACCTGTCACAGTCGTTGTGGCAAAAGACCTCATGGGGTCAATCTTCAACCCCAAGGCTGCCGGTCTTGCTCTTTCAGAGTATAACAAAGGTGACAAGCTCATCCCCTATGAAGTCGTTGCCGAGCATAAGGGCGAGGATTTTGTCGGGATGCACTACGAGCAGCTTCTCCCTTGGGTAAATCCCGGCGAAGGCGCGTTCCGCGTTATCCCCGGCGACTATGTGACCACCGAGGATGGTACCGGTATAGTTCATATCGCCGGTACATTCGGCGCCGATGACCAGCGTGTGTCAAAACAGAACAATATACCGCCTCTGCACCTCGTCGACCGTGACGGCAACATCCGCCCGATGGTCGACCTCAAGGGCCGTTTCTATCTTCTCGACGAGCTTGACCCCGGCTTTGTCAAGGAGCGCGTGGATGTTGAGGCTTACAGGCAGTGGGAAGGAAAATATGTCAAGAATGTCTATGACGAGACCCTTCCCGAGGATGCCGAGACTCTCGACGTGCAGATATGCATGGAACTGAAAGCCACCGACAAGGTATTCCGCATCGAAAAGCATGTTCACAGCTATCCCCACTGCTGGCGCACTGACAAGCCGGTACTCTATTACCCGCTTGACAGCTGGTTTATCAAGACTACCGACGTGCGCGAGCGGCTTATGGAACTTAACGAGCAGATTAAGTGGAAACCGGCCTCGACAGGCTCGGGCCGTTTCGGCAAGTGGCTTGAAAATCTTCAGGACTGGAATCTGTCACGCAGCCGTTACTGGGGCACGCCGCTCCCCATCTGGCGCACCGAGGACGGTGCCGAGGAACTCTGCATCGAGAGTGTCGAGCAACTTTACAATGAGATTGAAAAGGCTGTCGCGGCAGGCGTTATGGCCGAAAACCCCTATAAAAAGGCCGGATTTGTCCCCGGAAAATATGAAAAGGACAACTATGAGCTGATAGACCTCCATCGCCCCTATGTCGACGACATCATCCTCGTCTCGGCCGATGGCAAGCCGATGAAGCGAGAGAAAGACCTCATCGACGTGTGGTTTGACTCCGGCTCGATGCCCTACGCCCAGATCCATTATCCATTTGAAAATAAAGAGGCGTTTGACAACCGCGAGGTTTATCCTGCCGACTTCATCGCCGAAGGTGTCGATCAGACACGCGGATGGTTCTTCACCCTTCACGCGATTGCCGGAATGGTGTTTGACTCGGTAGCCTACAAGGCTGTTATCTCCAACGGTCTTGTGCTTGACAAATATGGCAACAAGATGTCAAAGCGTCTCGGCAATGCTGTCAACCCGTTTGACCCCATCGGTCAGTATGGCGCAGACCCCGTGCGCTGGTACATGATTTCCAACTCGTCGCCTTGGGACAACCTGAAATTTGACGAGAAAGGAGTCCTTGAAACCTCGCGCAAGCTGTTCTCCACATTATATAATACCTACAGTTTCTTCGCCCTGTATGCCAACGTCGACAATTTCGACCCGTCGGCCCCGCAGGTACCGGTCGGGAAACGTCCCGAAATCGACCGCTGGATTCTTTCGCTGCTCAACACCCTCGTGAAAGATGTGACCGTGGCCCTTGATGACTACGAACCCACCCGTGCCGCCCGTGCTATCAATGACTTTGTGGGCGACAACCTTTCCAACTGGTATGTGCGCCTTAACCGCAAGCGTTTCTGGGGTGGGGAGATGACCGAGGACAAGCTCGCTGCCTTCCAGACACTTTACACATGTCTCAAGACACTGTCGCTGCTCATCGCGCCGTTTGCCCCCTTCTATGCCGACTCGCTTTATCGCGACCTCACCGGCGAGGATGGCTCGGTTCACCTTGCCGATTTCCCTGTCAGCGACTCGTCTCTCATAGACGAATCACTTGAATCACGCATGAAGATGGCACAGGATGTGACCTCGATGGCGCTCGCGCTGCGCCGCAAGGTCAACCTCAAGGTGCGTCAGCCACTGTCGACAGTGATGATTCCCGTGGCCGATGATTCACAGCGCGCAGCACTTGATGCGGTCAAAGACCTCGTCATGAGCGAAATCAATGTCAAGGACATCAAGGTCGTCGGCAACGACGAGGGCGTGCTCGTGAAGCGTGTCAAACCCGACTTCAAGAAACTTGGCCCGAAACACGGCAAGAACATGAAAGCTGTCGCTGAGGCTGTTAAAAATCTCGACAACCACGCCATTGCCGAGCTTGAACGCAACGGCTCGCTGACACTTGACCTCAACGGCGCACCCGCAGTCATCGACCTCGCCGACGTGGAGATTATCTCGGAAGATATTCCCGGATGGCTCGTCGCCAACGAAGGCGCGCTGACCATCGCGCTCGATGTGACAGTGACACCCGAGCTGCGCCGCGAGGGTATCGCCCGCGACATCGTGAACCGTGTGCAGAATATCCGCAAGAGCCGCGGCTATGATATAACCGACCGTGTTTCGCTCACGTTTGCCCCCGGTGCCGACACCGATGACGCTATCCGCGATTTCAGCGACTATATCTCGCGTCAGGTACTCGCAACCTCGCTTGAAATAGCACCGCTTGCTGCTGAAACCGAGGGTGTTGAAACGTTATCGATGGATGACGTGAACGTTAATGTCTTAATTGCGTTAAATAAGTAAAACAGATATTAACCCCGGGATGCTGCCCGGTGTCCCGGGGTATTTTTTTCAAACCGATTAAGAACACTTACATACATTATGAGCGAAAAAACGAGATATTCCGACGAGGAACTTCAGGAATTCAAAGAATTGATTCTTGAAAAACTGGTCAAAGCACAACGTGAATATGACACGCTGAAAGCCAACATCACCAATGCCGAGGGTAACGACATTGCCGATACATCGCCCACATTCAAGATTCTCGAAGAAGGGGCAAGCACCCTTTCCAAAGAGGAAGCGGGTCAGCTCGCACAGCGTCAGATGAAATTTATCCAGCATCTTCAGAATGCGTTGATACGCATCGAGAACAAGACCTACGGTGTGTGCTGCGAGACCGGCGAACTGATTCCCAAGGAGCGACTTCGCGCCGTTCCCCACGCTACCCGCAGTGTCGAGGCCAAGAACTCGCAGAAGAAACGGTAGGCTGTTTTGTGAAAATTTAACCCTTAAATTTCAATCCGTTTTCCGGGTTGAACTGACCCAGTCGCATGAAAATGTCCAAGGGCGTTCTCGCCACTCTGATAATCTTTGCGGTCGTCATTATCGACCAAGTTCTTAAAATTTGGGTAAAAACCGGTTTCTATCTCGGTGAAAATGTCGAGATATTCCCTTGGTTTCAGCTATATTTTATTGAGAACAACGGCATGGCATTCGGAATGGAGCTTGGCAGCAAACTTTTCCTGACCTTGTTCCGTCTCGTGGCGGTAGGGGCGTTGATATGGTACATCGTCAAGATATGGCGTTACAGGCTTGTGCCGCGCGGCTATATAGTGTGCCTTGCCCTTGTGACGGCCGGAGCAGCCGGAAATATATTTGACTGCGTGTTTTACGGGGTCATTTTCAATAACCCGATGCCCCCGATGGTTGCCGAGATGTTTCCGCCCGACGGTGGTTATGCCCCGCTATTCCACGGCAAGGTGGTCGACATGCTGTTCTTCCCCCTTTTCTCATGGGTGTGGCCCGACTGGATGCCTTGGTGCGGCGGTAAAGAGTTTTTGTTTTTCCAGCCGATTTTTAACTTTGCCGATGCCGCTATCTCGGTCGGCATAATCATTCTCGTTATCTTCTACCACCGTTATATCCAGATGCCTTCGGCTATCGCCGCCGAGCAGGCCCGCATTGACGCTTTGCCCGAGGGAGGGGGAGAGGCCGATGAAAAGGAATAATCTGCGGTGGCTCCCGCTTTTAGCGGCTGTAGGGATTGCCGTCACGGCATGTGACTCTACTCCCGACTATGTGATTCCGCCCAAGAAAATGGCACAGTTGATGGCTGACGTTCATGTTGGCGAGGCTGTTGTCGAGAACAATTCCCGCGAATATGGGAACGACTCGCTCAAAAAGGTGATGAAACAGTCAATCTACATGAAACACGGCGTGACATCTGAACAGGTTGACACCTCGATGTACTGGTATGGCCACAATATCGACAAGTACATGGAGGTCTACGACAACACCATCAAGATTCTTGAAAAGCGCATCGCCGATGCCGAGCGTCTCGGCCTGAAGACCAAGCTGGCTGTCTCGTTCAGTGCCGACGGTGACTCCGTCAACCTGTGGCAGGGTGTCAGAAACCGCCGTTTCACCACCGACATGGCAAGCGACTTTATCACCTTCCATCACACGACTGACCGAAACTGGGACCGCGGAGACCGTTTCCGTCTTAACGCCAAGATGATTGACACCCGCTCTCCGATGACAATGAATATGGCCGTAGAGTATAACGACGGCACGACCGAGTACACTTCGGCCACATTCTCGGGTGACGGTATGCGTCATCTTGACATTGTGCTCGACTCGGCCAAGTCGGCTCTCAGTGTCTACGGGTCGTTGCGTTATCATTCTGTTGGTGACGAGGTCGCTTATCTTGATTCCATATCGCTTGTGCGCACCCACAACAAGGACAACAACAAGCAGCAGCGTGCCGAAGTGCCTGTAACCCTGATCCGTCACCGCTGATGTCTCGCCACCATGTCTATTGCCATGCGTTTGTATCGGCCGCAAGAGTTGAACGCAACGTGATTGTAGCATGGGATGACGACAACCCAGACTGCGCTGAAGTTGAACCCTTCACTCGTGAAACAGCCGGAACGACCGCTCTCAACGGCATCATCATCCATATCCCCGATGATTGCCCCTTGACGGCAGAAACCGCCCGTGCCATCATTGACATCAGCAATCTCGCCCCCGGCCTCGACAGAATCAAATCCATGATACCATCCGCTCCACCCGCCCGACTGCTCCTGATAGAATTTTAAGAAGAGGATGTTGCAAAACTGGGTTTTGCCCCGAGTAATATTTAATCCGTAAGGATTATTCTTTGAATAGCCGTAGGCTGCGAAACCGCAACCCACGGAAACATGTCATCGAATAGATAA
>DLAR01000018.1 GCA_002494015.1 Porphyromonadaceae bacterium UBA7042
ATTTGTTATTAAACAACCTCTTAATTTCTGACACTCACTTAACCCACAAGGGAAGAAGAATCATCACGTCATGCCGTCTTGACGGTGATACTTCTTCCCTTGGTTATATAAACCGCTGTCAATCATGAAACTTATCAATTCAACCGGCGCGTCGGTCCAATTGTCGCCGCTCGGAGCCGGAATAACTTCAGTCGTCGTTCCCGACCCCTCGGGAAAACTTGAGGATGTGGTGCTCGGATATGCCGACGAGGCCGACTATCTCGACGACGGCCCCTGTGCGGGAAAGACTCCGGGACGTTTTGCCAACCGCATCGCCCGGGGACGTTTCTCAATCGACGGCCATGAATACCGACTCACCTGCAACAATGGCCCGAATGCCCTCCACGGAGGCCCGCAAGGGTTCCAGAACAGGGTATGGGATGCCGAGGAATTTCCCGGCGGAGTGCGATTTACCCGCACCTCGCCCGATGGCGAAGAACATTATCCCGGCACACTCCACGCTACAGTCGCGTATCGCTGGGACGACAAAAACCGGCTGACTATCGACTATACCGCCACTACCGACGCGCCCACAATCGTCAACCTTACCAACCACGCCTATTTCAACCTTGCCGGATGTGGAAAAGGCAACGCACTCGGGCAGATTTTACAGATCTTCTCATCACGCTATCTGCGCACCGACAAGACCGACATTCCCACAGGCGACATCCCTCCCGTGGCCGGAACCCCGATGGACTTCACGACACCTCATGAGATTGGACGCGACATTCACACCGACTTTGAAAACCTCCTTTCGGGAAAAGGCTACAACCACTATTTTTTCATTGACGGATGGCAGAATGACGGCCAACTGCGCACCGCCGCCCGTCTCCATGACCCGCAGTCGGGGCGCACCCTGACCGTCCGCACCACCCTCCCCGGCCTCATGCTCTATACCGGGAACTGGCTCGACGGTTCCCCGGTTGGCAAACACGGCGAGCCGTTCCGCGACTATGACGGAATCGCCCTTGAATGTCAGTTCCCGCCCGACGCGCCCAACCATCCTTCCCTTCCCTCGACCATCCTGCGTCCCGGCGAAACCTACCGCCACACCATCGTCTACGAGTTCTCATGAACCTCCTCCCGACGATGACATATAAAAATTCCCCGCCGATGACAAAATCATCGGCGGGGAACTCCTATATCAATGCGAATCTATCGCTTATGAATCGGACTTTGCTGTATTGTCGCTTGATTTATTGACCTTATTGAAAGCATGATGTGCGTGGCGTTTTCCCTTGCGGTCACCTTGTGCCTTGTGATTCTTGTGCTGTCTGAAAGCGGCCTTCCCGCCATCACGGTGGCCACCACCGTTAACATACACATTTTCGAGGAAAACCACATAATTCTCCGGACCTACAATAGCCTTAACCTCGTCAAGATAAGCCTTTTTTGCAGCGCGGCGGTCGGCCATGCGGGCTGAATCCTTTTTCTGCTTGTTTACCTTGCGGGCCTGAACCTGCTCCTGACGGGCAGCCTTGCGCTTTGCATCAAGCTGCTGAAGCTGCGTCTGCTGCGCCTCGGTAAGGTTCATCCCTTCAAACGGATTGAGTGCCTTGCATTCCTGACGAACACACTTCATGCCTTTCAAATCTTTCTGATCGGCACGAGCGTTGTCAACAGAGGGGGTCTGAGCCATGCTGCCGAAAGTCACACACGACATTGCGATAAGAGCCAATCCTAAAATTTTCTTTTTCATCTTTCTATTGTTTTAATTGTTATTGTTTCATTTTGCACATCTATTTGACAGAAATAACACCTCAACGTTTAATAGTGCCACGGTCTTTAACTCAAATTTAACCATTTAATTCACAACTACTTAAATTACCCTAAAACTTTGACCGCAAATTAAACCTTTTTCCACCTTTCCCCTCTCCTGCGCGCAATTTTCCCTTCAAAAGGGAAGAATTTCGCCATTTTATTCCCTTTTAAAGGGAAATCGCCGAAAACCCGAGGTGCTCATGCCTTGATTCTTCCACTATAATTGGCCGGTTTTTCAACTAAATTTGCTATTTTTGCACTGTAATTAATACATATATAAGCTATGTCATTCCCCCATCATCTAAAAGTTGCCGTCATGTCAACAATCACAGTCGGAGCCGCCTCGCTGGCATCATGCTCCCAATCGTCGGGAAAACTCAGTTATCCCGCTGCACCGAGTGACGAAACAGTAGATACCTACTTCGGCATGGAGGTCGCCGACCCCTACCGTCCTCTTGAAAACGACACATCTGCTGTCACCGCCGAGTGGGTAAAGGCCGAAAACGCCGTTACCGAGAAATATCTCTCGGCTATCCCATTCCGCGACTCACTGCGCCGACGCCTGACTGACCTCAACAACTATGTCAAGGAGGGAACTCCGTGGCGCGGAAACGACGGAATGTTTTATTTCTCACGCAACGACGGCTTGAAAAACCAGTCGGTCATCTACCGCACCGCAAAACTCGGCGAGGGCGAACCCGAGGTTTTCCTCGACCCCAACACCCTCAGCGATGACGGCACAGTCGCCCTCACGGGACTGTTTCAGTCCAAGGACGGCAAATACACCGCCTACACTATTTCGCGCAGCGGCAGCGACTGGAGCGAAATATATGTAATCGACACCAAGAGCAAGCAACTGCTTGACGACCATATCGAATGGGCCAAATTTACCGGCGCGGCATGGGACGGCGACGGCTTCTATTACAGTGCCTATCCGCGCCCCGAGGCCGGAAAGGAATTTTCCAACGCCAACGAGAACCATCAAGTCTATTATCACGCGATGGGCACCCCACAGAGCAGCGACCGTCTCGTCTATGAAGACAAGGCCCACCCGCTACACTTCCACACCGCCGAGGTTTCCGAATCGCAACCCGCGCTGTTCATCCATGAGTCAGGCGAAGGTGTCGGCAACTCTGTCAAGGTGCGCGACCTCACAGACAAGAGCAACTCTTGGAAAATCATGGAATCCACTCAGGACTACGAGCACGGCATCATCGACGTTATTGACGGAAAAATCTATATCCTGACATCGTTTGGCGCGCCGCGCAACCGCATCATGGTCGCCGACCTTGCCAACCCGGCACGCGAGAACTGGCGCGAGCTCATCCCCGAGCAGAAAGGGGTGCTGAAAGGAGCGCAGTTCTCGGGCGACAAACTCTATCTGACCTATGAGCGCGATGCCGCTGACCATGTGATGATTGCATCGATTGACGGCAAGGAGATGAAAGAGTTTGAACTTCCCGGTTTCGGCAGCGTGGGACTTTCCACCGATCGCAAGCACCCCGGGGACGTGTTCTACACATTCACCTCGTTCACTTCTCCGGCCACGATTTATGCCTACAATCCCGAAAACGGAGAATCGACTGTCCTGTTCCGTCCCGAAATCAAGGATGTCAACCTCGACGACTATGTGACCGAGCAAGTGTTCTATCCCTCGGCCGACAGCACCATGATTCCCATGTTCATCACCTACAAGAAAGGTCTTGAGCGCAACGGCAAAAATCCCGTCTACCTCTACGGCTACGGCGGCTTCAACGTGTCGCTTACCCCCGGATTCTCCCCCAACCGCCTCGTATGGCTCGAAAACGGAGGCATCTATGCGCAGGCCAACCTTCGCGGCGGCTCGGAATATGGCGAAGAATGGCATCAGGCCGGAACTAAGATGAACAAACTCAACGTGTTCAACGACTTTATCGCAGCCGCCGAGTACATGATAAATCAAGGCTGGACCTCACCCGACAACCTCGTCATCGAGGGCGGCAGCAACGGAGGTCTGCTCGTCGGTGCCGTCACCAACATGCGTCCTGACCTGTTCAAGGTCGCAATACCCCGCGTGGGCGTGATGGACATGATGCGCTACCATCTCTTTACAATAGGCTGGAACTGGGCCCCCGACTACGGCACCAGCGCCGACTCGCCCGAAATGGCCAAATACCTGCTCGACTACTCTCCGGCCCACAACATCAAGAACGACGGGACACCCTACCCCGCAATCCTCGTCACCACCGCCGACCATGACGACCGCGTGGTTCCCGCCCACTCGTTCAAATATGCCGCAGCGCTTCAGGCAGCCGACACCGGTGACGCACCCAAGCTCATCCGCATCGACAGCAAGGCAGGTCACGGCAGCGGCAAACCAATGACCAAAGTAATTGACGAATATACCGACATCTATTCGTTCATCTTCCACAATCTCGGCATCGAGCCTGCCAAGAAATGACGCAGTACCGCAAATTCTTATTACTGATAACGATTCTTGTCTCGCTGACATCGCTGACCGGGTGTTTCACAGGGGTTGAATCAACCCCCAAGATTACCGCAAGCGATGTCAGGCGGGGCAAGCCTGTCGTAACGCCCGAAGATACCTTTCTCGCCGACATCGCCGGACAGCCGTTTTCACGATGGAAGCCGGGAAAGCGTTTCTTCGTGGCCGACGACAAGATTTCGCTCATCTTCGGCCCGACAATGCCTGCGGGCGAAAGACTCAACGGCAGTTGGATCGTGTGGGACCGCGCCAATCCTGTGACAGGAGTCACAGGCGCGACCGAGACCGACCTTGTGTTTCGCTCGGCCCGAGGTGCCGAGATGGTTTACCGCATCGCCTTGGCGCCCGACTCGCTGCGCGCACGCAAATCGGTGGAAGTGCCTTTCACAATCGAAGAATCGATTGTCGACAGTGTGCGCGCCCGCGTCGACGGCAGGCGGCTTTATGTCGTGACCCGCTACTGGCGCGACGATAACGACAACTCGGTCAAGGGGCGCAAGTTTGTCCCCGTGACTGTCGACTCGGTGTCGCCGGGCAACTCGGTCTACCCCGTGAAGGTGTCATTCCACGACGACAACGGGACATCGGCCCGGCTGTTTCTGTCGCCCGGCGCGACAGGCGCCACACCGCGCACGTTTGCCACCCTGTTTGCGTTCAGCGACCCATATCTCAAATACCCATCCATCACGCCCGAAAACTGGGCGCTCATCATCGACGGCAAGGTCGCGCTCGACATGACACGCGAGGAGTGCCGCCTGTCACTCGGCGCGCCTCAAGACCTCGACCGCCGGGCAGGCTACAGCTCGATTCAGGAAGTATGGGTTTATGAAAACGGGATATACCTGCTATTTGAAGACGGATTATTGAGACGCTACCGAAAATGAAACTGACTTTTCTCGGGACAGGGACCTCGACCGGGGTACCCCAGTTGCGCTGTGATTGCAAAGTGTGTCGCTCGACCGACCCCCGCGACAAGCGGATGCGCACGTCGGCCCTCCTTGAAACCGGCGACACCGTCATCCTCATCGACTGCGGCCCCGACTTCTACCATCAGATGCTCGCATCGGGGACAAAGCACATCGATGCCGTGCTGCTCACCCACAGCCATTATGACCATGTCGGAGGCATCGATGACATGCGTCCCTTCTGCCACGCAATGGGAGGCCATCTTCCCGTGTATTGCAAACACGATGTAGCCGACGATCTGCGGTCCCGCGTCCCCTACTGTTTCGCCACACATCTTTACCCGGGGGTGCCGACGTTTGCCATCAACGAGATTGACCGTGACCCGTTCCCGGTCAACGGCATCGAGATTCTGCCCCTGCCGGTCATGCACGGCAAGCTCGAAATACGCGGCTACCGCATAGGGTCGTTTGCCTATATCACCGACTGCCTGACGATGCCCGACAAAACAATCGAGCGACTCAAGGGCTCAGACACCCTTGTAATAAACGCCCTGCGCATAAAAGAACATCCCACCCACATGAACCTCGCCCAAGCACTTGACGTTATAGAATTAGTCAAGCCGCGACGGGCGTTCCTCACTCATCTGAGCCACGACATGGGGTTGCATGCGACAGTGCAGCCCACCCTCCCCCCGGAAGTAAGAATCGCTTGGGACGGCCTGACAATCGAGCTTTAAAGCCCTATTGTTAAACCCAACCCCAATATAGCGTTATGATAAAAGTCACTTATCTCGACCACAGCGGATTCATAGTTTCCACCCCGTCGGCCTATCTCGTTTTTGACTACTATAAAGACCCCAACCACGACCTTGAACGCGTGATTGCCGACGACAAGTCTCTCCCCGTCATCTTCTTGGTAACCCACCACCATCCCGACCATTTCAACACCTCGATATTTGAGCTGTGCCAGAACCGCACCCACGCCTACGTTCTGTCCAACGATATTTTCTCGATGATTGTGCCGAAAAAAGGTATTTCAGTGGCATGGATGAGCGCCGGCGACATCATTGACTCCCTCCCGGGCGACATTACCGTCAAAGCCTACGGCTCCACCGATGCCGGAGTCTCATTCCTCGTGACCATGAAAGACGGAACCCGCATATTCCATGCCGGAGACCTCAACGACTGGCACTGGAACGAGGAATCCCACAAAGAGGAGGCACGCAAGGCCGAAGACCATTTCACCAAAATTGTCAACCGCATCTCGGAAGACGCCCCTGAAATCGACATCGTCATGTTCCCGGTCGACGTGCGTCAGGGAACCGACTACGCCCGCGGGGCTGAAATTTTCCTCAGCCGCATCAAGGTCGCCAACTTCTTCCCCATGCATTTCAACGGCCCGGCATCCAAAGCATGTGACTTCGCCACCTACGTCCCCGCCGACGTCAAGACCTACTGCCTCGACACCCCCGGAAAAACCGTAGAGATAAAATAAATCCAATAATGCGGCAGAATCATCTAATTGAGTTCTGCTGCATTATCTTTTACAGTCGTTTAAATATCCTATAATCTTTTAGTCCTCAAAACTATTTACTGGTGTTATATTTATTCGGATAGACTGAATAGTATTTCTTGTATTCCGATAACCGGGAATATTAATACTGAATCCGACAACATCAGCTACAGCATTAAGCGGAAAACGCTTGGTGACTCCACTCTGAGGCGTGGAATCTTTATCAATAATATAAATTATTAATTGGGGAGTTCTACCCAACCCTAATTTTTCTCGTATAGAATTCAAAGTAGCGATACTATGGTCAAAACCCTGCATATTAAGCGATTTCCCCTCATTTTTAGAGGTATCAATATCAGATAAAAAATCATTAAATGAACGAAGAACACCAATATTCAATACGCCATCTAATCGTCCGGGTGTTTTCTGAGTACGGTTAACCATATTGATAGATAATCTATCTGAAAGAACCCATTTCTTGCTTTCTTTTGAATTCAATACTCCAGCCAATATAACATTCCAATTCCCAAGACAACCGATTTCAGTCATTTTATCCATCCACTCGGTGAAAGCATCAAGTTCATTCAATCCTTTTAGGCGACTTGAATAATGATAATTTTTCAAATATTTCTTGATGTTGTCCCATGAAATTCCTTGCCAAAGAATATTTCGGTCTGCATACGGATTATCAACAAGAATTGTAGGTTCGCCTAATGATAATAAAAACGCTCTCGTTTTTATCATATTTTCTTGGAGTGTCTCCAATTTGTTATCAAACACTCCGGTTTCAATAGTGTGTCCAGCAAAATCATACTCAGCCCCTATCGCTGATTGCTGTTTATTTTTGGAAACTATTTGAAGCCACTTAGCCGATGGCGAGGCCATTATCTTAGGGCCACAATCGGCTGGAGAGACCCCAATTTTAGACATAAGTCTAATTTCATCACGAAGCCTTTGATCCATATTTGCAATAAACTCAAATTGGTCTCTGACATTTCTAGTCATCCATATCCTTGGTAGAAGTTCATACCCAGAACGATAACCAAACCAACGGCCCATTTGCATTAACGTATCCGCACACCTAGATGGCCTCAAAAAATATGTAGAAATCAGACCTTCAAGAGTAAGTCCTCTTGAAAGAGTATTTCCGCCTATAACAAGGAATGCCGGTGCCAGTTCTGGCATTTCGTCGGCTTCCGGATAAACTAATCTACCAATAATTCTGTTATCATCAATTTTTTCACTATTGTCGACACACAAATGTATGCCATCAGTATATTCCTTCCGAGAATTTTCATCGTTAACCAATATATTAGAAAGGCCAATATTCAAAATCGTTTTTATAAACGGCTGGATTTCATCGAACAAAGGATAATCGGTTATTTCTTTACCGCCATTGGATGCTGAGTAGGTAGGATAACTTTTCCTAAACTCATTTAACGAGAAACGAGCGGTTTCTTTTTCCCATACCTCTCTACAAATATTGATAATTCTGTCCACAGAGCTACTCGTGAACCATTGATTAATGGCATTTGAAAGATTCCTATGATGGTTCACTTTTCTACTTGTATGAATAAGCATGCTCACAGGCTTTTTGTAATCATACTTTCTCATACATGCCACTCCGCAAATAAACCAACATATAGCAGTAATCAGAGAATTAGGTAAAAAACGAAGATTTCCATCTTGCAAATCATTGAGATTCTGCACTTCTTCATTAGAGATATTCCTTACGATATCAATTCCTGAAAAAGAGACATTATCATTAATGTCTTCTCCATCATATCCAAAAATCTGTTGAGGGCCAAAATATTCATCAGAGGTACAAAGCGCGGTTATAAAATCTTTAGGATACAACGATTCCTCTCCCGGCCCCTCATTCAGCACATTAGCATACGGAGTTGCTGTATACCCTATATAATTTACCGCTTGGAACGGGACAGTCGCCATCTTTCCTTTAGTTGAGCGGTTATTAATCAAATCAAGGATTCTTTTATTGATTTTCGTCCTTTCTTCCTCCATAGAAGTATTAATACTAGCCTGATCACACTCATCATCAATAACTAGCATACGAATATTTTCTCTTGGACTCTGAGTATAGAACATCCATTCTATTAAATTCTCAAGACGTTTTGTATTTTTAATACATACTAATAGATAACGTTTTTTGCTATCCTTTTCGAGTTTTTTATCTCGCAATTTCTTTCCGTCTTCTTCTACCTTCGCTGGGTTTGAAATATATTCCCAATCCCACTTGCTATCTCGCAAATCCGAAATTAATCGACGTTGAGTTTGATGTCGTAAATTATTCATCATGCCGGATAAAACAACGAACATATTCCATCCATAATCAGCAGCCATAGCAATTAAAGCAGCCATGTTTGCAGTCTTACCCGATTGTACATTACCGATAATAAGACCTTTTACAGCACCAATTTCGCGTGTTTTACTACTAAGGCAACGTAATGTCTTTATAGCCGCATCCTCTATCAAATCAACAGTTCTTTCACCAAATCCAATACGGGCCAACTGTCTCCTATAAGTTTGCCACGCAGAATCTTCTCCCAAAGGCACAGTTAAAACATTTTCTTCATTTTGACCGCCAATTACAGTTGCACCTTTTTCATCAATAAGAATTTCGACTTCTTCACTCCTTTTTCTTTCCTGCTCAACAACATCATGCCATTCTGTCGCAGATAATAATGGCCAATGATTCTTTTTAGCGTTGAATTTCAGAAAATATACGAGGCCATCTTCAGAATCTTCTCCAGCTAAATATAATTCGTCCCATGATGTACCATTACTCCGTTCTTCTTTAATCCATTTAATTATCTGTTCCATAGACTAAGAACTAAGACCATTAACAATTTACATTTTTAGGAGAGACACAAGGTATAACCTCGATTTTCATTTTATCCGACAAACCGAGTCGGGAAGCAATTAATCTCAACATCTTACAAGCCTCTTTTACAGTATTCGGCAACGCAAGATACAATGATTCTGCAACTTTCCTACGTTTACCAGTAGTATTAGTAGTTGCTAATAATGGGCAATTCCCATTCAAATCAAAATTCGCTTTAGAAGATACCAAACGAGGTCCTAATTTATCAATACACGCCATAAAAACGTCACAATAAGTATCGTAATCAAGAACCTCTCCATCAGCCATAGTCACTTGCAATCTATTTTTTTGTTTTGAAGCTCTACCTATCTTAGGATTACCCTGAGCCTTCAAATCCTTCCCCACTTCAATTTTAAGTCCCAAATCGAGCAAACGATTAATATTAATTAATTGAGCTGTTTTCTCGCGTGTATCAGTCCTATTTATATAATACCAGCCGGGGACAATCTCTCTAGTATAATATTCTAACTCCGGATATATTTCTTGTGACACTAATGGCCGTTTAGCATTTTCCAAAGTTATTTCCGGGAATCGATTCACACCTATCTTTATCAATACTTGAATCATTGTATTGATAGGACTTTTATAACATATTTGTTCCCCATCTGGGAATGTAACTTTTATCAAATCGGCCATGATTAAACGGTTTTACTTAGTATCGTCAACTGTGATGTAATAGTAAATAATCTATCTGATGCAAATTTAATACTTTTTCTTATATCGCACACATTAGAATGATAGTATCTTACAAAATTTCGCAATAAGATTATTTTAATATACAAATTAACAACTTTCAGCAAAACAAGAGTGGCGTGATTTCTCACGCCACTCTGCTTATCTTTATCTATTTGAACCGATAGGTGATTGTGCCGGTCTGGGAGACGGGTGCCGAGCGGTCGACGCTGAAACGGGATGCGCGGGCAGCCGCGATGCAGTTCTGACGGGTTTTGGAACTCGTGGCCGCCTGTCCGGTCCCCGAGGCATAGGAGGCTGATGTCACCTCTCCATCGCGGTTGACCGAGACGCGGATGGTGATTGTCCCGAGAGGGCCGCGCGGAGGACGCTCGTAATGGGCGATTGTGCGCCCTTTTAGATTGTGGCCGGGCGTGCCGCTGACAGCACCCATGTCGGCATTACCGTCGGGACTTCCGGCACTGCCTTGTCCCGAGCCGCCGGTTCCGGCAAAATTGGCGCCGACGCGGTTGGCGATTGCCTGACGCTTTTCCTGCTCACGCTTGGCTCGTTCTTCGGCCTCTTTCTCAGCCTTGGATGGGCCTGACTGCTCGGGTGCGGGTTGCGGCTTGACCTTCTGCGGGGAAGGGCGTTCCGATGTCACGACCGGCGCAGGCTCGGCAGGGGTGCCGCTGTTGTCGAGCGACTCGGCGTCGCTTGACGGCAACTCGGCCACATCGTTGCTCGACGGTGCCGGTGACTGTGTACTCTGAGCATACTCGGGACGGTCACCCACCATGACATATTCGCCACCAAAGAGCAACTCGGCCGAGTCGACCGGAGGCCATGTGCGGTCAGGGTCTTCAGCACCGTCATAATGCAGATAGAGCGACAGCAGCACAACGGCCACAGCGGCATGGAATGCCACGGTGGCAATAACGGCTATAAGCCGGTTGCGGCGGTTGTCATCCTTTTTGTTCTCCATTATTTGACAGGCTGTTTTTCTGAAGGACGCGAGCTCGCCGGAGCAGGCTTGGTGGCAAGCACCATTTTCAGATTATTGCGTGCGCCCAAGTCGAGCACTTCCACCAGTTTGCCGTAAGTCACACTCTCGTCGGCATACACGGCGATAAACCCTTCGGGGTTGTCATCCTTGGTCAGCAGCAGGTAGGTAAGCAGTTCGGCGGTATCCATCGCACGGGGTTCTGAATCGTCAAAGCTGGCATATATCACCATGTCCTTGTCGATAAAGACGCGTGTCCCGGGCTTGATGGCTGTCTGCTTGGAACTCTCCGGGAGGTTTATTTCAAGAGCTGTAGGGAACACAAATGTAGATGTCACCATGAAAAAGATTAGCAGCAGGAAGATGACATCGGTCATCGATGCCATCGAGAACGCCGCCATCATATTGTTCTGTCTCTTTAGTGCCATAGTGTCTCAGGGGGTTATGCCGCAGGTTCGTTCAACAGGTCCATGAACTCCATCGTCTTGGATTCAAGCATGTTCATGACACCGTTTATGCGGGCGACAAGGTAGTTGTAGGCAAACAGGGCGATGATACCGACCACAAGACCAGCGACCGTGGTGACAAGCGCGGCATAGATGCCGTCGGCAAGCACTGCGATATTGGCCGACGAGCCTGCCGACGCGAGATTATAGAACGCCTCTACCATACCGACTACCGTGCCGAGGAAACCGAGCATAGGTGCGCCGGCGGCTGTCGTGGCGAGCCACGGAAGTCCCTTTTCAAGACCTGCGACCTCGATATTGCCGGTGTTTTCAATCGTGACAAGAACGTCGTTCATTGGCCGGCCGATACGCGAAATTCCCTTGTCAATCAGCCGGGCATAAGGGGTGGCGGTGCGATCACACAGATTGCGCGCGCTCTCGATTTCCCCCTCGTGGATGTAGTCCTTTATGCGCTGCATAAACGACTTGTCCTCCCGGGCCGCGCGACGCAGCACGATGCATCTCTCTACAAATATATATATGCTGATTACCGAAAGGAGCGCCAGCACAATCATGATGACCCCGCCGCGGGTGCATAGGTCCCACACCGAGAGTTGCGCGTTTTCGGCAACGGCGGCTGTGGCGGTTGTGACAGAGGTTACGGTATCGGCCACGGCGACAGGCACTGACTGGGCAAGAATGGAAGCGAGTATCGACATTGTTGAGTTTAAGTTGTGATGATTCTACATTTTTGAAGTTATCAGGCGTTCTTTTTGAGACATGCCTTGTAGCGGGCGATTGTCTCGGCAAGTCCGAGATAGATGGCGTCGCAAATCAAGGCGTGGCCTATCGACACTTCGTTAAGATAGGGAAGGTGCTGCCTGAACCACGCCAGATTTTCAAGATTCAGGTCATGACCGGCATTGACCCCGAGCCCCACGTCATGAGCGGCCTCCGATGCTCTCACATACGGGGCGACCGCCTCCTCGGGATTGTGCGGGAAAGCGTCGGCATAGGGTTTGGTGTACAGTTCCACACGGTCAGCGCCGGTCTTGGCGGCAAGACGTATTGTCGCCACGTCGGGGTCAACGAAAATCGAAGTCCTGATTCCGGCCTCGCGCATCCGGTCCACCACCCCTGTCAGGAACTCGATATTATCGGCTACGTTCCATCCCGCCGACGAGGTCAGCGCGTCGGGAGCATCGGGCACGAGCGTGACCTGCGCGGGTTTCACTTTCAGGACAAGGTCGATGAACTCCTTGCTCGGATAACCCTCGATGTTGAACTCGGTCTTGACAAGAGGGCGCAGGGTGTAAACGTCGGCATACTTGATGTGACGCTCGTCAGGGCGGGGGTGAACGGTTATGCCGTCGGCCCCCATTGCCTCGCAATCCATAGCGACTTTCTCAAGATTGGGGAGATTTTCACCGCGTGAGTTGCGCAAGGTGGCAATTTTATTGATATTTACACTTAAATTAGTCATTTTTTAATGTCAATGTAATCTTTTTTGCCGCGGGCGTGGTTTCCATATAAAGGATAATTTGTAATTTTGTCGCCCTGACAGAATTGACTGCAAATTTAGTCAGAAAAAACTGAAATTAGAAATATTTTGACCCGAAAAGCAGACATACAGCACCGCGATATTCCACTCACAGCCGGAATAAACCGCCTTTTCCCTCCCGTTGATGAAAGCTCGACGCTGATGGTCGCGTGCAGCCGCCGCGATTACAGCGCGTCACGCATTGCCCGCGCCGTGGAGGACTGCGACGCGCATCTGCTAAACCTCAACGTGACTGCCGACAGCGATTATGATATGTCCAACCGCCTGATTGTCGAGCTTCGTGTCAACCACCGCAACCCCTCGGCCATCGCCCGGTCGATAGAGCGATATGGCTACGAGGTGGTAGATTTTGAGACCGGCGCCGCCAATGAAGACGACGAGACTGCCCGCCGCAGGCTTGACGAATTGATTCATTATCTCGAATTATAGTCTATAAAAAGGTTAACCGCAACGCACGTTTCACCGCCTACAGTTAAATTTATGTTAATTACAGCAAAAAGTTGCACTAAAATTTGGCAGATATTTAAAAACTCCCTACCTTTGCATCGCTTTTAAAGCCTAATCGGGGTGTAGCTCAGTTGGTTAGAGTACGCGTCTGGGGGGCGTGAGGTCGCTAGTTCGAGTCTAGTCACCCCGACTTAGAAAAAGGCATCGAGAATCGCTGATTTTCGATGCCTTTTTGCTTTTATCCCACGGAGGCTGACAGCAATACAAAGAGGACGCGGTTTCCATGATTTCAAAAAATCAATCAAACCGCGTCCTCCCGCGCGAGGCGGAATGCCGACAAGCGTCTTCTTCACCAATAGCCAGAACGAAATCTAAAGCCGGATTTCCTTTCAAAAACAAAAACAGCCTCCGATCAATCAAGTCTTCACAGGCATGGAGAGAGCAAAAAGCGGAAATTCCGTCATCAAGACACGGGACAGAGCCCGTGCAGTTCCAAATGCCCACAGCAAAACTGCGGCTAAATCCGTATTATCGATGATTTGACACCCGTCTTCATTCCCGAAGGGTCCAGTCCCTTAACCGGGTGACCGTCGCCACACCTCACACTCCTTTTTCAGTCTTTTTTCCAAGTCCCGAAACAGTCTCAAATATTTCTTTCAACGCATCGGGAATCAATATCCGCAGGGCCGCAATCTCTTTTGACTTTCGCTGGACATATTCGGTAAACTGCGCCTCAAGAAGTTTCCTATCAGCCGACCACGCGGCGACAGCCTTGGTATATTCGGCCTTAGCGGCCACCTCCGATTCCTCGACCGCCTTGCGACATTCGTGCCTCATCTCGTTGAGACGCGCCTGCGCGTCGCGATACTGCTTCTGCAACCTGAAATAAACATCCTCGACCACCTGACCGTCGACCGTCGGCTGATAGGTATAAATCAGCGCGTCACGCCCCGCGCCCGAAACTGCATGTGGACTCTTGGCCTTGGCCTGAAGCTCGTTGCGCGCCTCGGCAAACTCACCGCCGGGATGAACCGCTTTACCGAGCGTCGCCGCCAGCGTTTCAAGCGAATAATAACGACATCGCTCGTCAAGCGGCTTGGAGGCGAAATATTCATCCTCGGTAAGCGCGTCGCCGGGGACAGGCGGCTCGACAAGCTTGATGCCTTCAATCTCGGCATACTCGGCAAGGGTCATGCCTGTCGCCTCGTCATGCAGGCGCTCCTTGGCCTTGATAGCCTCGCGCAGCCATGCTATAAGCGACTTTGCGTCGGCCACGGCGTGCAGACGGGATATGACACCTTCCACGTCGGCTGCCGTCGCGCCGTGGTTCAACACGGCGGGTTTCTCCGAGCCGATAAGCGTGACTGTCGTGGAGTAGAGGGTCATACCCTCAAGCGACGCCTCGATGTCACGAATCATCTCTTTGGCAAGATTCGCGATGTGGTTGGCCGAGGTCGATGTCAGACCTTTTCCGTCGGCAGAGAAGAAAATCATATCCTTTTTCATAGTTTTTTTACTTTTTAGAGGTTTCACACTGCAAAGTTCACGAGTATCTACGCAATGATTTTGCGCAATTGAAACTATTTTCATAAATTCGCAAAAAAAATTTTCATGCCACAGAATAAAAACGCACTTCTGCGCTATCGCACCATCGACCGCTGCCTCCGCAACACGGGGAGACGATGGACGCTCCAAGACCTTGTGGACGCCTGTAGCGACGCGCTCTATGAGTATGAGGGGAAGCAGGAAATGGTAAGCGTGAGGACAGTGCAGCTCGACATCCAGATGATGCGCTCTGACCGTCTCGGCTACGAGGCCCCTATCGAGGTGTATGAACGGAAATACTACCGCTACTCCGACCCTGACTACTCCATCAACACCCGTCCCCTGTCAGAACACGACATAGCGGTACTGAACCGCACAATTGATTTGCTGCGCCAGTTTGACGAGTTTGACCGTTTCCACGAAATGGCCGATGTCGTGAGCCGCCTTCAAGACAAGATACTGACAGCGGCCGGAAACCGCGGGCCGATTGTAGACTTTGAACGCAACCCCAACTTAAAGGGAATCGAGCACCTCAACCCCCTCTACGATGCCATTGCGTCACAGACAACGGTGAGCGTCAGCTACAAGTCGTTCAACGCCCGCGCTCCCCGACAATACATTCTTTTTCCTTACCTGCTGAGAGAGTATCGCAACCGTTGGTTTCTTTTCGGGTCACGCGCCGGGGACATGAAGTTGTTCAACCTCGCCCTCGACCGCATCGTCGGTTTCCACCGTTGTCCCGAGATTGCCTACCGGGAAAACCCCGATTTCGGTCAGGACTTTTTCAACGACATAATCGGCGTTACAAAATACCCGGGACTGAGGAAAGAGACTGTAACCATTCTCGCCGACAGCCGGCAGGCAGGCTATATTATCACCAAACCGTTACATGCGTCACAGCGCGTCGTCAAGACCGACATCGGCGACGGCAGCACGACTTTTGAAATGGATGTCGTAATAAATCCCGAGCTCATCACCCAACTCTTAGGATTCGGGGACGGGATACGGGTAACGGCCCCGCAGTCGCTCGCCGACGAGATGCACGACATCTACAGCCGGGGAGCAGCCTTATATGACAACCCTCAATAATTTTTCAATCTTAGAGGTCGTTTAAAAACACCCTCTTAACGCCCAAACCACTTGACACAAAAAATCCCGCCTCAATTAATGGTGACGGGATTCAGTTGTTGTGACTCCTACAGGATTCA
>DLAR01000056.1 GCA_002494015.1 Porphyromonadaceae bacterium UBA7042
TAAGCTTTTGTTCAGTCATTATGGGTTCCATAATGACTGAACAAAAGCTTAAACCGGACTCGAAAAAGTTCTCTAAATCTTAACATAAGTCAAAAGTAAACATACTCTAAAACAACTTTTTCTGATTATTATTGTTTAAAATAATAGATAGTCACAAATTTTTTGTGTATATTTGTAACTGAACAATTAATACAAAACCTAACTGTTTATTTATGAAAAAGTATCTTGCAGAGATGATCGGGACATTTGTCCTCGTCCTCATGGGTTGCGGCAGTGCCGTATTCACAGGAATAGGAATGGGTACAGCCGGATTCGGAATCGGCACTCTCGGTGTCGCATTCGCGTTCGGTCTGTCAGTGGTCGGCATGGCCTACGCAATCGGCGGCATCTCGGGATGTCACATAAATCCGGCCATCACGCTGGGTGTGTGGTGCAGCGGACGCATGAGCGGCAAAGATGCCGCGTGGTACATGGTGTTCCAAGTTATCGGGGCCATCATAGCATCGGCAGTCATCTATGCCCTTGTAAACATGGGATATAACAACGGCACGACACTGACCGGAGCCAATGCCGTCTATGGCGACAGCTCCATCGGGCAGGCATTTCTCGCCGAATTCATTTTCACGTTTATCTTCGTGCTTGTCGCGCTTGGGGCAACTGACCCCAAGAAAGGCGCAGGACAATTTGCCGGACTCGCCATCGGCCTTACGCTTGTGCTGGTCCACATCGTCTGCATCCCTATCACAGGCACATCGGTCAACCCTGCCCGTTCCATAGGCCCGGCCATCTTTGAAGGAGGTCTTGCGCTTGAACAACTGTGGCTTTTCATCGTGGCTCCTTTGCTTGGCGCATTTGCCAGTGCTCTCGTCTGGAAAGTTATCGGTTCTGACAAAGACTGAAATTTTTTAAATATTTTTTAAGCCGGTCAAGAGTCTTTGCCACTTCTTGACCGGCTAAGTAATAAAAATCACCTCCAAAATTCATCACAATGAAAAAACTGCTGCCATTTGTAACCGCCTTAGCGATTGTGTGCACTATGTCCATCACGACATCATGCGGAAATTCTGACAAAACTTCTGAAAAACCGGATGCCGACTCGACTGTCGCGATGGTGGAAAAATATACCGGAGACCTCAAAGAGCATCTTCCCATCAATGTGGGGGACGGGCTTACTCTTACTGACATCTATATTGCCGACGGCTATTTTACCGAGGTTTTTGAATTTGACGGTGCGCTTGACGCAATCGAAGATACGCCCGAGGCCCGTGCTGCGGCTTGTCAGGCAATAAAAAGCCAGTTTCTCGACCTTTTCAAGAAAGACAACCTCGGCATCAAATATATCTATAGGCAGAAAGGTACCGACAAAGAGAAATCCATCACAATTCCTGTCAGCGAGCTTTGACCGTCCCGTGTCAGGGTGTTTAACGGGTGTTTAATAACTTTTAATAGCGTTATCAAATGTTATTCGGTCAGAAAAATGTAATTTTACAAAATAAACGAATTACATAGAAATGAACCGCCAATCTCGATTTCTGACCTACATAACTATCGGGTTAACCCTTATCACAAGTCTGACAGCCTGTAATGAAGACCGAGTAGTACTCAGTAACGGCTCCGGCTTTATGACCCTTGGGATAACGTGTGATCCTACTGCCATTGCCCCCGATGGAAGCGAAATAGAGCTTTTCAATCCGACGGATTCACAATGTTCCGTATCAATCAGCGATGTAGACGGAATATACAGCCACACATGGGAATCGGCCGCCGACTTTCCTCAGATAGAACGCTATCTCGAAGGGACTTATGACATTACCGTCTCTTATAGCTCCCTTGAAGTAGAAGGCATCCGGTCTCCATGTTACATGGGAACAGCCCGCGTGGTTGTCTCATCGGGGGAAACGACTCGGGCGGCTGTTACCGCCACCCTTTCCAATGTGCCTGTAAGATTTATCACTTCGGATGCCTTTAACTCTGAATTTCCGTCAGCCACGTTATTGCTTCACACCCCCGGAGGATCTTATATCGAGGTAACAAGCGAGAATCAGGTCGCGTTTATGAGACCCGGCAATATCGCAGCATATCTCTCGATTGCACTTGACAACGGAAAAGAACTCGTCATTAACCCGATTACAATTCCGGCGGCAAAGGCCCGTTATGTCTACGACCTTGAATTTGATTACGACAAAGACTCCCGTGTGCTCTCAGTCGAATATAACGGAGCGGAAACACAAGTCCGTAAAAGCATTTTGATTGACGAGCATATTGCTGACAGTCCTTCTCCTACTATAATGCCGATCGGATTCGTGCCTGACTCCCCCATTTCCGTTACCGAAGGGTTCTACCCGTCATCAGGTATCGGAATGGATATTTCCACACCTTCAGAACTGTCGTCCCTGACTCTCTCGATAAACGCCCCCTCCCTGAGAGAGGCTTCGCTCCCATCTGAAACAGACCTTCTGAATGCCGATTCCGAAACGCTTGCCAAACTGTCAAGCGCGGGACTCGATATAGCCGGCATTACGCCGACGGGGGGACTCATCGAGTTCAACAATCTGATTTCTTCGCTTGTTTACCGGCCGGGAGCCGACAACAGGAGCGTGTTTACCATTATCGCTACCGACATCTACGGGCTGTCATCTGCTCCCGTATCCCTCATGGTCAACACCGAGGAAGCCAAGCTTGACATCCAATCGGTCAGCCGTGTAGAGGTAGGAGACCCGTCAGTAACTCTGACAATCGATGCAGAAAACATTTCTGAGCAAAATTGTTATGCCGAGATTTCAACTGACGATGGCAGGCACTGGGAAAAAACCGACATTTTGGATATCACCTTGAACGAGGAGGGTCTGCATGAGGTGGCTTTTGCCATTCCTTCGGGCACCGCCACACTATCATTGCGTATAGTATACTGCGGTCAGGTACGCGATACAATTTCTATCAAGAGACATTCACCCGCCTACTCAATCGAGGTCGATGCATTTGCAAGGGTGGCAAGAATCCGCATCATACCGAATGACCCGGAGCTGTTGTCTATGATTACCGAGTATGCCTCTATTTTTATTTCAGACACCGAGCTCCCTATCATATCGCGCGACATCGAGAACGGATATATAATGGTCATGGGCCTGTCGTCATCGACTACCTACAATTTCCGCTCTACCATCATGACTCAGCCCGATGAGAATGACTTCACGTCACCGGTCCCGGCCACGACCGAAGGCACGCCGTCACTTCCCAACTGTGACTTTGAAGACACAAAAGAAAGCATTAAGTATGATGATCTTCCAAGCGGCGGCCGATATTCCCAGAACTCTGTCGCGATTTTCAACCGTCAGAATTTCACGACCTATCATCTCAGTACGCCGGTAAAAGGATGGGCAAACACTAATGCAAAAACGTTCTGCAGGGGTGCGTCAAACAAAAACACATGGTACATGCAACCGTCGGTATTTTCGGTAACCGATGCTGCCAACGGAGCCTACGGGGTAAAATTAACCAGTGTGGGGTATGACTTGAACGGCCCTGAGATTCAACCCTATCTGCAAGAATCGAAACCTTATACCGACTATTCGAAGAATATTCCCGAAATATCCCACCGGGCGGCAGGCAAACTGTTCCTTGGAGAATATTCATTCAACCCCGAATCGGGAGAAGAAGTCTATAAAGAAGGAATTTCATTTAACGCCCGCCCCCTGTCGCTGAACGGGTATTACAGGTTTATTCCCGCTACTAATTCACGCGACGAACGCGCTCTAATCAAAGTAGAGGTCTTAGGTGTCCACAACGGCGAGGAAACCGTGCTTGCCTGCAAAGAATACCTTTTGGCCTTTGCCTCGGGATACACCGCCTTCAGCGTCCCTATCGATTACCCGGTTTTCGGAGCCAAGGCATCATCCATAAGAGTCATGTTCAGTTCTTCGGCCAAATACGGGTCCATCGAGCAGGAAGACGCGGGCGTGGCGTTATATTTTGACCCGCAGACAGCAACCGCTACCGGGAATCAGCTATGGGTTGACAATATCACCCTCGGGTATTGACACGCCACGATTGATAAAAAACTCTAATATATTCAACTTTTATTATTGCCTGACAGTTATAAATACAGCAATCAAATTTGGTGTTTTTACATTTGTTTTACTTATTTATTCAATACTGACATGGCTATATTCAAAAACGAAGACCAGCGGGAAATCGAAGTCCTTGACCGCCTTGAAAAGCAACTTGTGAAACGTGAGAAACGTGAGCGTTTACTTCACATCCTCGTGGCAGGACTAAGCCTGTTTTCCGTTGCAGCCTTCATTGCCGGACATTGCTACAGCAAACGCAAATGACCGGTACAATTCAAAAATTCAAGGAGGGACACATCTCACAGGTGTCTCTCCTTTTTATTTGTAATCCAAATATTATCGCTACCTTTGCATCGAAACACATCTTGTTTACTTCATCAAGCATAATGTGCCGGCAAATCCATGCCGGCACAAACGTAAACAGATCCATATAAAAACGACTGAGTAATGAAAACGTTCGCAATATTGCTTGTGACAGCACTCCTCGGGACATCGGCCACCGTGGCGCAAAGGCGTAGCGGCGCAAGCGCTATGATTGCCGACGAGGCAAAGGAAATAGTGTCTGCGACAATCAGCCGCGTAGCTCCTGACCGCCGCACCGTAGTGGCCGAAATAGAGGTTGCCGACAGTGCGGGGCACATCATTGTTGCAGGGAAAACCTCGGAACAATATCTGCGTGACTCGATAAACACATCTTTAAAGCGTGGCGGCATTGAAACAATTGACCGAATCTCATTGCTGCCTACTGACCGATGGGCGCAGGTCCGCATTCCCGTGGCCTGCATCAGAGCCGGTAAAGGGCATCCCACCGAAATGGTGTCGCAGGCCATAATGGGAACGCCGATGAGACTCCTTCAAGACAATGGAGAATGGCAACGCATCCAGACTCCCGACGGGTACATCGGGTACATGAATATCTCGTCAATCTCAACTAAAAACGAAATCCAGATGGAAGACTGGCGCAAGTCACCGCGACTGGTGGTCACGAGCGCGACAGAGGCAAAGGTATATGCCGATGCCGAATCATCGGAACCACGCGGGACAGTCACGGAACTTGTCAACGGGTCAATCGTCGAGGGAACTCTTGACGGCAACGGCACTCGGGTTAAAATCCTGCTCCCCGACGGGCGCAGCGGATGGATTGACCGAGATTGCGTGACAGCCATAGAGACCTACGCGCAACAAGACTTTGACATCGACCTTATAATGGACATGGCCTACCGACTCATGGGAACCCCCTACCTGTGGGGCGGAGCGTCTACCAAGTCGGTCGACTGCTCGGGGTTGATAAAAGTGGCATATCTTGCCAACGGCATCATCCTGATGCGCGATGCGTCGCAACAGATATTTACCGGCATCAAAATCGCACCTGAAGACACCGACAGCCTAAAAGCAGGCGACCTGCTGTTTTTCAGCCACACCCCCGAGGGGCGCATAGGCCACGTTGCGATGTATGACAAAGACGGTTGCTACATTCATTCGTCGGGGCGCGTGAAAGTCAACGAGATGCGCGATGATGACGAGGATTTCGGTGACAGGGTCTATCGCGGAGCGTCACGCATCAAGGGCGCAGTCGGAACGACCGGCATAACCCGCGTGGAAAAACACCCTTGGTATTTCTGAAAATAATTTTGTAAATTTGTAACATAATTGTGCAATATCCGTCAGTAAACAGATATGTAACTTTGCACTTGTTATGAGACAGCAATTATATCGCCATATAGCAGTGTTGATGCTCGCCGTTGTCGCAATGACGAGCGTCATGCAATTTCATCACCATTGCTGCGGTGGTGAGATTCACATCCATGTGTCTAAACTTGGCGATATCGCGATTGGGGGCGAGCATCTGATTACCGAATGCCATCACACATCGGTCGACCCGGCGCACCATTCGTCCCATCGTCATGGTGACGATTGCTGCTCCATGCATCTCAGTGACAGCCGTCTGAACAAACACGTCTCCATACATCACCCGTTTTTTGACACTTTTTACATAATTACGGCAACTCTCATTGCCGAGCCTCCGGTAAAACACGTTTCTTCAACGATTGTCCTGCCACCCGACAAACGGCTGCCGATATGCGGCCCGACAATCAGCTCTCTCCGCACCCCGCCGGTGACGGGATAAGGCTCATAGTCTCCGACTATCATCTTCAAGCCTGACAGACAGGCTCTTTCACTCAACCAAGTGAACCATCACATCCCATCACCAGTTTTTCAAATATGAATAAAATTATATTTTTATCAGCAATAGCCGCGCTATCGCTGATGACGGCTTGTCACGCCAACCATAATCATGACCATGACAAAGATGAGGCACAAAAAGAAGAAGGCCATCATCATGACAGCGACGAAATCGTTCTTGAACCCGAAGATGCCGAGCGATTCGGAGTCAAGACAGCTATCGTCACGCCATCCCGATTCAACGAAATAGTCACCGTCAGCGGGCAGATAGTCTCCTCTCCCGAAGACCGCGCCGTTGTCGCGGCCCCGGCATCAGGCATCGTGCGCCTTGTCGCAGGTGTGACCGAAGGCATGAACGTATCAGCCGGAGCCACAATTGCCACCGTGTCGTCGCGCGGAGTGACAGGCGGCGACCCCAATGAAAGCGCCCGCATAGCGATGGAGGCGGCCAAACGCGAACTCGACCGGCTGACACCGTTGCTTGCCGACGGCATCGTCACCCGCCGCGAGTACAATGCCGCGCAACAAGCCTACGATGCTGCCCGTGCCGCTTACAGCGGTAACGCAGCCTCGGGACGTGCCACATCACCGATTACAGGAACAGTCACTCAGGTGATGGTCAAAGAGGGAGAATATGTCGAGACGGGAACTCCGATTGCCACAGTGTCGAAAAACACACGGCTCACCCTGCGCGCCGACCTCCCTGAACGCTACATGACCTTTGTGAATACAATAACATCGGCCAACTTCCGTCCCGCTTATTCCGACTCGACTTTTACCCTCGCCGACATGGGAGGCCGCCTCGTGTCACCGGCAAATGCCGCAGGCGAGCTGAAAGGATATATCCCGGTCTATTTCACATTTGACAACAACGGCACCGTCACCCCCGGAGCATCAGCCGAAGTCTATCTCATCGGCCGCTCCCGCAATGACGCATTGACAGTGCCGGTCGCCGCCGTCACCGAGGCTCAGGGCACACACTACGTCTATGTGAAAAAAAGCGATCACGGCTATGAAAAGCGTCCGGTCAAGCTTGGAAACAACGACGGAAAGTCTGTTGAAATCCTGTCGGGCCTCAATGCCGGGGAGGAAGCCGTGACTGAAAATGTCACTTTTGTCCGTCTTGCCGAAAGCTCGGGCGTTGTTCCCGAAGGTCATTCCCATAATCATTAATCCCTGTTCACGCCATGCTTAACAAGATTATAGACTTGTCGCTCAGCAACCGTCTGGTCGTACTTGTGCTGTCGGGATTGTTGCTTCTGGCCGGAGTCACGGTATTGCTGCGCACCGAGGTCGACATCTTCCCCGACCTCAATGCCCCGACGGTCGTTGTTATGACCGAGGCACCCGGGTTTGCACCCGAAGAAGTCGAAAAAATAATAACATTCCCCATCGAGACCGCAGTCAACGGTGCTACGGGAGTTCGCCGTGTGCGTTCATCCTCGGCTGCGGGATTCTCGGTAGTCTGGGTAGAATTTGACTGGGGCACTGACATCTATCGGGCACGTCAGACTGTTTCTGAAAAGCTGTCGGAAATCGAAGGTTCTCTCCCGCCCGGAATCGGGTCACCGACCCTCGGGCCGCAGTCATCCATCCTCGGAGAAGTACTCATCATCGGCCTGACCGCCGACTCGACCTCGCTCGGCGAACTGCGCACCATTGCCGACCGCCGCATACGTCCGCGCCTGCTTTCAATCGGCGGCGTATCGCAGATATCGGTTATCGGCGGTGACATCAAGGATTATCAGATACTTATCTCACCCGAAAGGATGAAACATCACGACATCTCTCTCGGCGAGGTCATGGACGCTGTGTCAACGCTCAATTCCAATGCCTCGGGGGGAGTGCTGTATGAGTATGGAAACGAATACCTCATCAAAGGCGACATCGCGACTACCGACATTGACGAACTTGCCGAAAGCGTCATACGCAGTGACAAGCGCGGGATGGTGAAACTCGGCGACATTGCCGATGTAACTATCGGCCACAAGGAACCCCGACTCGGCGTGGCGTCGGTCGACGCTCATCCCGCCATACTGCTCACTGTGACCAAACAGCCGGCAGTGGGAACTATTGACCTCACAAAAAAAATTGAAGCCGACCTCGCGCAGATGGCCCCCTCTCTCCCGGCCGATGTGACGGTGAAGACCGATATTTTCAAGCAGGCCGATTTCATCGACAACTCGATTTCCAATCTTCAGGAATCGCTCTTTATCGGCGCATTGCTTGTTATTGTCGTATTGTTTTTCTTCCTCATGAACGTGCGCACGACCCTCATCTCTCTCGTCGCCCTCCCCCTTTCCATCATTGTGACCGTGCTGGTGCTCCACGCGCTCAGACTGACCATCAACACCATGAGTCTCGGCGGCATCGCGATTGCAATCGGCTCCCTTGTCGACGATGCGATTGTCGATGTGGAAAACGTATACAAACGGTTGCGGGAAAACCGGCAGCTCCCGGCCGACCGGCGCCGCTCCACCATCAGTGTCGTCTTTGAGGCATCCAAGGAAGTGCGTCTCCCCATTTTCAACTCATCACTCATCATCATGGCAAGCTTTATGCCGCTGTTTTTCCTCACCGGCATCGAGGGACGCATGCTCATCCCGCTCGGCATATCCTTTATTGTCGCGCTTATAGCCTCTACCATAGTCGCCCTTACCGTCACCCCCGTCCTGTGCAGCTACCTGCTGGGGGGAAAGAAGGCCGACAAGGAATCGGGACGTGAATCATGGGTGGCCCGCAAGCTCAAAGGGGTCTACTCGCGCGCCCTCACAGGCAGTTTTGCCCACAGCAAAGCGATTCTCGGAGGCACGGCCGTGCTGTTTTTGATTGCACTGGGAGTGTTCTTTACCCTTGGACGCAGTTTTCTGCCGTCATTCAACGAAGGGTCATTTACAATCAATGTCTCTACCCTGCCGGGCATATCGCTTGACGAGAGCGACAAGGTGGGACGCGAGGCCGAAAAAATTATTCTTTCTGTTCCCGAGGTGCGGACTGTAGCCCGCAAGACAGGCCGGGCCGAGCTTGACGAGCACTCGCTCGGGGTGAATGTGTCGGAAATCGAGGCTCCCTACGTTCTTGACAAGGGACGCAACCGGTCAGAGGTCGTTGCCGAGCTCCGCCACAAACTGGCCTCCATCCCGGGAGCCAATATAGAAATCGGGCAGCCTATCTCCCACCGCATCGATGCCATGTTGTCAGGTACCGAGGCCCAGATTGCCATCAAGCTCTTCGGCGATGACCTCAACCGGCTCTACAGAGTCGGGAACCAGATAAAGGGAGTCATTTCCGATATTCCGGGAGTGGTCGATGCCAATGTCGAGCAGCAGATTGACCGCCCGCAGCTCGACATCAGGCCGCGCAGACAGTTGCTGGCACGATATGGAATACCGATGGCCGAATTTGCACGGGTCATCAATGTCGCCCTCGCCGGCGAAGTCGTGTCGCAGGTCTATGAAAACGGACTGCCCTACGACATCACCGTTCAGCTTGCCGATGACCGCAAAAACACGATGGAGAAAATAGCCAATCTCACTATCGACTCCAACCAAGGGAAGATTCCGCTCAGCAGCGTGGCTGATATTGTATCGGCCACAGGCCCCAACACCATCAACCGCGAAAATGTGTCACGCCGACTCATTATCTCGGCCAATGTCGCCGACCGTGACCTCCGCGGAGTCGTCAACGACATCCGGCGCGAGATTGACGATGAAGTCGAGATGCCCGAAGGGTATTATGTGACCTACGGCGGCCAGTTTGAAAGCGAGGCCGAGGCATCGCGCACCCTCGCTCTTGCCTCGGCAGGCGCGCTGTTCATTATTTTCCTGTTACTTTACAGCGAATACCGCAACCTGTCACAACCGCTAATCATTCTGCTCAACATGCCGCTTGCAATGATCGGAGGCATCCTGATGCTCCGTGTCACATCGGGCGAGCTGAACATACCCGCCATCATCGGCTTCATATCACTGCTCGGCATAACCACGCGCAACGGCATGCTGCTCATGTCGCGTTACAACCACCTGCGTGACGAGGGCGTGGGGCTGATGGAACGCATCCTGCAAGGCTCGGCCGACCGCCTCAACCCCATCATGATGACAGCACTGACATCGGCACTTGCCCTTATACCGCTTGCCGTCACCGGCGACCGTCCCGGCAACGAAATCCAGTCACCGCTTGCCATCGTGATTCTCGGCGGGTTGCTGACATCGACCGCGCTCAACATCTTCGTCGTACCGCTCGTTTATTATCTACGAGAAAAAGCCTCTCAGAAAAAATGAAGAAAACTATTATCACAATAGCCATAGCGGCACTTATCACAGGGACAACTCTCCCCCTGCGCGCCGACTCTTTCAACAAAATCCTTGACGAAGTGACCGCCAACAACCCGGCGCTCAAATCTCGAGCGGCAACCTCACAGGCATCGCTCGACGAGATGCGCGCCGAAGGGAATCTGCCCGACCCCGAAGTGGAATTTTCCCACCGGTGGGGGCCGGCCGGAGTCGGCAACAAATGGGACATCTCGGTCTCGCAGTCATTTGACTGGCCGGGAGTCTACGCCGCCCGCTCCAATGCGGTCAGATCGACCTCGGCCGCTATGGACTACCTCGTCAAAAGCGACATTATCGACACCCGCATGGAAGCCCGCCTGCTGCTCCTCGACATTGTAAATACAAGGCAGAACATAGCGGCACTGGAGAGCATCTATGACGGCATCGCACAACTGAGCGACCTCTATCGCAAAGCGGTGCTTCAGGGAGAGGTGACACGCCTTGACTACAACAAAATCGAAATCGAGCGCATCGCCATCGAGGGAGAACTTGACAATGCCCGTGCGGCACTCGATGTCTTGAACTCCTCACTGACCGCCCTCAACGGCGGCATTCCGGTCAGCACACCGGTTGATTCCTACCCCGAGCCTGACCTTGCCGTCATGGCGATGACTCCCGCTGACATAGCCGACTATATCACAAGCCACGACCCGGCTATCGCCGCCAACCGTCATTCGGGCGAGGCCGCCGGTGCCCTTGCGACGGCAGCACGACGCAGCCGCCTGCCGGGATTTTCAGTGGGCTACGTTCATGAAAACGAGATGGGCGAGAATTTCAACGGGTTCAGCGTAGGAGTCTCCCTGCCCTTCTTTTCGTCACGCCACAAGGCCAAAGCCGCCGAATGGGCCGCCACGAGCCTCAGATATGACAACGACATGCTCGTGTCGCAACGTGTCGCGCAGTTCACATCGGCCCGCGCCCGCGCCTTGGCGGCAAAAAAGACTGCCGATGCCTACCGCCCAGTTGTTGAGACCGATGACAACCTCACCCTGCTGCGCAAAGCACTTGACGGAGGGCAGATTTCGATGCTCACCTTCATCCAAGAAGAAAACTACTTCCGTCAGGCCCGTCGATCCTATCTCGACGCTCTCTACAACTATCACCTCGCCCTCGCCGAGCTGATGAGATACGAATAACGCCTCTGAATCTACGCTATAATACGGCTGAATTTTTGTCGTGCGACAAAAATTCAGCCGTATTTTTTCAAAATATATCCAATTTTTATTATTACCTTTGCGCTTGACATTGACAGCCACAGCGGTGGCCCGGTCTTGTCATCATTTTTTTATCAAAAGCGTTTCATGCTTTATCCTTCCAAGGAAATCGCCAATTTCAAGACAACGAGGATTAAAGCAGTCAATGAACGCTCATGCTTGTCGCATATCCACTCCCCGACAAGGGGACATCGATATTCGATATGGCGTGGGAGTGGACTGTTTATTCGTTATCAGGCGTTTGGCGATGCCTCTTGGAGATAAACAAGAACATCATCCTGCGCTTTTTTTGTATAACAACATAAGGTCAATTCGGGGATGGAGGCGACAAAGAATAACAGATGACAAAGTTTTTTAAGTATTATATGCGTGTCATTATTGTTTCCCACAGTGATGATATAATTAAGCCATCGGCTGAGAATGCCGGTATTTGCAGGGACAGGGACAATCACTTCATAATCTTACCGGCATATTGACATCTGCAAATATGAGCGAAAAAATCTCTGTGGTTATCAACACCTATAATGCGGCCGAACATCTTGAAAAAGTTCTCAATCATCTCAAGGGTTTTGATGAAATCTTAGTCTGTGACATGGAGAGTACTGACGGGACAATCGAAATCGCCACGCGTTATGGATGCAAAATCGTAACGTTTCCCAAAGGAGACAATCAGATATGTGAACCCGCACGCAATTTTGCTATAAAATCGGCTTCCCATAAATGGGTCCTTGTTGTCGATGCCGATGAACTTGTCCCTGAACCGCTGAAAGAGTATCTTTACGAGCGAATAAAAGACGGGACTTTCAATGGCGCGCTCGCTATTGCGCGTAAAAACATGTTCATGGGAAAGTTTTCCAACGGAACGCCCGATTATCAACTTCGCTTTTTTCAGCGAGACAGGGCAACTTGGCCCGAAACCATTCATTCCCGTCCTAAAATCGACGGTCCCGTCTTCAATACCCCGAATAAAGACAATCTGAGCCTCCTTCATCTTGACGACCTCTCGATTGCCCGACGCATTGACAAGATGAACGTCTATTCAGACTACGAAGTCGACAAGCGCCGGAACAAAAGCTATAATTTTATAAAACTGTTCACGCGTCCCCTGTGGTTTTTCTTAAAACAATATTTAATCGGCAAAGGGTTTAAAGACGGCAATCGCGGTATTGTGAAAAGCTATATGGCGGCCATATATCAGATAATGTTAATGTCGAAAGTCATCGAGCGCACGAAACAATCATAGTCATGATTCCCAAAACAATTCATTACTGCTGGTTTGGCCCGAAAGAAAAGCCCAAAGAGTTTCTGCGTCTGCTGCAAACATGGCGTAATCATAATCCCGACTATAAAATAATCGAATGGAATGAGACAAACTTTGATGTCGACATGTGTGTCTATTCGCGAGAAGCATATCTGACAGCCAAATACGCTCATGTATCTGACGTGTGTCGCCTATATGTGCTGCTTACTCAGGGAGGCGTGTATCTTGACACGGATGTAGAGGTTCTATCTTCGTTTGATTCATTTCTAAAATATGAGTCTTTCGTCTGCGAGGAACATGACGGTATAGGCACGGGGGTTATCGGTGCCGTAAAAGATGCGAAATGGCTGAAATTATTTATGGAATACTATAAGAGCCGACATTTTATAAATATGTGGGGCCATCCTAACCGCACACCCAACACCCAAATTCTGACTTCTATCATATTGCCACAACTTTCCACACATGAAAGGCCGACCATATTCCCCACTGAATATTTCTGCGCCAAAGACTGGTTTAGCGGGAAAGTCTCTGTTACAGACAACACGGTGTGTATTCATCACTATGTCGCCTCGTGGAAACGCAGAAAGACATTGCGCCAAAGAATATCCATCATAATCAGCGGATTACGAATCAGATATTTTCAATAACACCTTTTAAACCTACTAAGAGGTTGTTTAAAAACAAA